>OMVL01000057.1 GCA_900314485.1 uncultured Eubacteriales bacterium | reverse complement strand
CCACGATCACATCATCCATAAGCAGTTGGATGGTCCGGATATAGTGCTGGGCATAGGTGCATAATACGGCGGTTTCGGTGAGATCAAAGGGGTTCATGGCGGCGCTTCTCCTATACAAATAGCAGAATGTTTCGGTGATGATATTATAATATAGATACGCCCATCTATCAATAGGGAATGTTGCACAAAGATACGCCCATATATTTGGTAATAATATATTAAATCGTGTGGGGAGGATATGATTTATGCCGGCGGATAAGAAAAGCACTTATAAGGGGTTTAAAAATCAGAATGCTGCCGGAGGAGCGGGATGTCCTCAAAGCCCATATAGAGCGGACAGGTGAGAGTGCCAACGCCTTTTTGCACCGTGCGATCACGGAGACGATGGAGCGGGACAAAACAAAACAAGAATGATTGTAAACTAATAAAATATAAAAGTTGACAATTACCTCCGACTGTGCTATAGTGTCTTGGACAAAAATTACAGTTGGAGGCATTTTTATGAGCAACGAAACGACCGGGGCAGCCAAGCGCCCCTTTTCCGTCCGGGATCTGGTTCTTATCGCCCTGTTTGCGGCCCTGATGGCCATCTGCTCCTGGATCTCTATTCCCACCACCGTTCCGTTCACCCTTCAGACCTTTGCGGTCTTTGTGGCTGCGGGCCTGCTGGGCGGTAAGCGTGGTACCATTGCCGTGCTGGTCTACATCCTGTTGGGTGCGGTGGGGCTGCCTGTGTTTGCGGGCTTTACCGGCGGCGTGGGCATTCTGCTGGGCAGCACCGGCGGATATATCATTGGCTTTCTCGGCTCTGCCCTTGTGATGTGGGGCATGGAGAAGCTGTGGGGCAGCAAGGCCTGGGTCCAGATCAGTTCTATGGTGCTGGGACTTCTGGTCTGCTACGCTGTGGGTACGGCCTGGTTTATGGCGGTCTACACCAGAGCCAACGGAGCTGTGGAGCTGATGACCGTGCTGGGTTGGTGCGTCATCCCCTTTATTCCCTTCGACCTGGGCAAGATCGTTCTGGCCTTTGTCATCACCAACCGGCTGAAGCCCCATGTCCCCCAGTGAGGGGCCGATTCCGATCCGGCCACACCACGGCATGTGCCTTGCCTACTATGTAGGTCACGGATACAGCGCGGGCTTTAACTGGCACATGGGCCGGATGCTGGAGCGTTTTTTGCAGAACCCTGCCGTCCGGCTGACAGCGGCGAGAGATGAGATCTGCTCCGCCTGTCCCAACGCAAGGGGGGAGGGCTGCGTCACCGACGAGAAGGTGAAGCGGTACGACAGAGCCGTTCTGGCCGCCTGCGGGCTGGAGGAGGGCACAGAACTGTCCTTTCTGGACTTTGCCCGTCAGGTGGAGGAGCATATTCTCTCTGCTGGTCTGCGGGAGGAGATCTGCGGCGACTGCCAGTGGACGGGACTGTGCCATGGTCCCGGACGGTGGAAAGAGAAGCTGACATTATAAGGGAACTCCCGGAGGATATGACATCCTCCGGAAGTTTTTTGCGTCAGTGGGCGTCAGGCGGCGTCCTCCGTCAGCTCCATCCGAGCCTCGGAAAGAGTGTCGGCAGAGAAGAGGAACTGCCCCTCCGGGGAAAATACCTCTACATGGCCTCTTACAAAGCGAAATTCTACATCCATCATAGGGAGCACCTCTTTCTCAGCGGCAGGCCGCTTTCCTTTGATGGGTGTATTATAGGATATATCAAGTACAATAAAACGGACTATGATAATTATGCGCAAAAAAAGCTGCCGATAGATCGACAGCTTTTCTGACAATACTCAAATTTGTGCTTACAGCAGGTTCAGGACCAGAACAGCCAGCATGAACACAAAGCCGACCCACTTGGTCATGCGGGCCAGACGGGCGTCGGCGCTGCTGCCCTTGTTCTTGCCAAGGTAGGTGTCAAAGCTGCCGCCGAAGGCACCGGAGAGACCATTGCTCTTGCCGGACTGCAGCAGGACTACGGCGATCAGGAACAGGGAGGTGAGAAGCACGACCACAGAGAGAACGATCTGAGGAATAGACATTTTCATTCATCCTTTCAAACATCCCTGCCCGGGGCAAAGATGGCAATTTCGCAGGAATTCATTTTAGCATAGGGATGTGGGAATTGCAAGGGCTTTTTTCAAAAAATCCAACATTTTGCGGGGAAATATTCCCCGAGTCAGGCGTTCTCCTCCGGAGAGAGGAGAGAGAGGGCCTTTGCCAGGGCAGCCGCTTCCAACTGGCCGGGAGCGGAGGACTGGCCGACAGCCCCGAAGGTGAGGGCGGAACCGAACACCTCGCCGGCGATGCGGCTGACGGCGCCCAGCCGGCCCATGCTCATAGTGACCACCGGGCGGGCGGCGGTGGCGGAGACCTCGCCGGTGGCGGAGAGGAGGGTGAGCACATCCTCGGGGGTCTGAGGCATGACAGCCAGCTTGGCAATGTCCGCTCCCAAAGCCTCCATCCGCCGCAGGCGGGCGGTCATCTCCTCTTTAGGGGGCGTGCGGGCAAAATCGTGGCTGGAGAGGATGACCTTCACGCCCTTTTCATGGCAGTAGGAAATCTCCCTGCGGACAAAGTCCTCGCCGGTAAAGAGCTCGATGTCAATGAGGTCCACCAGACCGCTGTCTGCCAGCGTCTCAATGAGGGCGGCGTACTGTGTTTCCGAGATCACTCCCCCGCCCCCCTCTTTGACAGTACGGTAGGTGGCCAGCACAGGGAGGTCTCCCAGAGCGGCGCAGAGGGCTTGGGCGGCGTCCAGCAGGGATTCCTTCCGGGTGACCGGCTCAAACCGGTCCAGCCGCCATTCCGCCAGCTGGGCGGGGCTGTGGCGGACGGCCTGGGCGGCCTGGAGCAGCTCAGCTTTGCTCTCCGCCGTGATGGGGACGATGAGCTTGGGGCGGCCGGTGCCGATGGAGAGACCGCCGACAGTGACAGATTCCATGGTCTGAACCTCCTAAATGCCCATGAGGGGCTTAATGTCTTCTACGGGCATCTCCCTGCCCGTCCAATAGGAAAAGGCGGCTGCGCCCTGATAGAGGACCATCAGGTCCCCGTTTTGGGTCTGACAGCCTGCCAGACGGGCCAGCTTGAGCAGGGCGGTCTCCTTGGGACTGTAAATGGCATCGGTGACGATCAGGCCGGGGTGGAAATAGGATTCATCCGGGATGTAGGTCTGTCCCTCCAACTGGGCCATACCCACATTGGTGGCGTTTGCCAGCAGGCGGGAGGAGGAAATCTCCCTGCGGAGATCTTCCATACAGCCCTCGTCTTCCGTGTTCAGCTCGTGGAGGGTGACAGTGCAGCCTGTCCGCTCCGCCACTGCGGAGATGAAGCATTCTGCCGATGCCCAGCGGGAACTTCTGCGGTTGAAGACGGCGATCTCCCCCACACCGTCCAGGGCGGCCTGGGAGATGATGGCCTTAGCGGCGCCGCCGGTACCCACGATGGTCAGCTTTTCGCCGGTAAGGTCTGCGCCCAGATCCCCGACGGCCCGCATCCAGCCGATACCGTCGGTATTGCGGCCGATGAGCCGTCCGTTATCGTTCACGATGGTGTTGACGGCCCCTGCCAGCCGGGCCTCCGGGGCGATTTCGTCCAGATAGGGCATGACTGCCACCTTGTTGGGCATGGAGAGATTGGCTCCCCGCATATTCAGCGCCCGCAGTGCGGAAACTGCGGTCTCCAGCCCGGACTGGTCCACGTCAAAGGCCAGATAGACGTAGTTCAGCCCCAGGGCCTGAAAGGCGGTATTGTGCATGAGGGGGGATTTGGAGTGGTGGCAAGGGTGGGCAAAAAAGGCCACAAGGCCGGTGGAGGCGTTGATCGGGGTGTCCATAGGCGGGATTCCTTTCGGTAAAAGTGGTGCTTGCTGAGACGATTATAGCAGAAAACAGGGGGGAATGCCACTGTTCGGTATATTTTCTCCGGTCGGACTGTTACCGTTTGTCAGGGTTTGTAGCCGGAATTCGGTTGTTTTCGCAGCCTGTAAAGAATAAAATAATATCGGAGCAGCAGTAAGCTGTCCCTGTGTCTGAACAAAGGAGTTGAACAATATGGACGCACTGCATCTGGACCGCTCCCAGTTGTATCGCTATCAGGAGATGGACAGGTCCAAATATAATTTGGTCATTGGCGGTATGCTGGTGTACGGATTTTTCGTCGATGCGCTGATTTGCTATTTCTTTGGCGATATTTTGAACTATGTACTGGACTCCGGTCCGGTGATGATCGGCTTTTTCGTGACCAATATAGTCTGCGTGATCCTCTCGGTGGTGCTCAGTTCGTCTCCCAATGCGGTGGTGAACTTTATCGGGTATAACCTTATGGTGCTGCCCATCGGACTGATGCTGGGCATGGTGGTCTCGGCGGTGAGCTACAAGCTGGTGCTGGGGGCCCTTCTGGGGACCGGGGTATTTGCGGTGCTGATGATCGCAGCCTCCTTTATCAAGCCGGAGTTCTTCCTGTCGCTGTGGCCCACCCTGGGCATTGCCCTGGGCATTACCGTTGCGGTGGAGCTGGTGCTTTTCCTGCTGGGCTTTGGCACGGAGTTTACGGACTATATTGTTATCGCCATCTTCTCCCTCTATCTGGGCTTTGACTGGCAGCGGGCCAACCGGGTGACGCCGTCGATTCGAAATGCCATCCTCTCCGCCACCCAGATTTATCTGGACATCGTCAATATCTTCATCCGACTGCTGAGGATCCTGGCCCGGAGCAGAAAAAATTGAGTAATGAAGAATAAAAAACAACAGCCGCTCGTCTTCAATGAGCGGCTGTTTTCTGTGCTTATTAGGGCTGCTCCAGCAGCTGCAGGGCGGCCTTGGCGGCAGCCTGCTCGGCATCCTTTTTGCTGCGGCCCTTGCCGGAGCCGACGGGAACATCGTTGAGCCGGACCTCCATCTCGAAGGTCTTGGCATGGTCCGGGCCGGACTGGCTGAGAAGGTGATAGGTCAGCGCCTGGCCGCTCTTGCGCTGGACGAACTCCTGCAGGGCGGTCTTAAAGTCCCTGCCGGCGTTGCTCATTTCGGACATATTGTCCAGAATGAATTTCTGAATGATCCGTCTGGCCTGGGCAATGCCTCCGTCCAGATAGACGGCAGCCAGTACGGCCTCAACGGCGTCCGCCCGGATGGAGGGCCGCTCTCTGCCGCCGCCGGTCTCTTCGCCCTTGCCCAGCTTGAGGTAGGCGCCCAGGTTCCACTGCCGGGCCACGATGACCAGATTGTTCTCACAGACGAGACTGGCCCGGATGCGGGTGAGATCGCCCTCCGGAAGGGTGGGGAGGTTGCGGTAAAGGTAGTCCGCCACCACCATGCCCAGGATTGAGTCGCCCAGAAATTCCAGACGTTCGTTGCTCTGCAGGTGGCCGCCGTGGTGCTCGTTGGCGTAGGAGCTGTGGGTCAGGGCATTTTCCAGCAGGCTGATGTCCTGAAAGCGGTAGCCAAGGGTCTCTTCCAAATGATTCATGGCGCTCACTGCTCCTCTTGGCTCAGCTGGAGCCGGGACACGTTTTCCTCAATGGCCTCGATCAGATTGGCGTTTACAAACTCCGCCGCCTTGCCCACTGCCCGGCAAATGGCATAGGCATCCGAAGAGCCGTGGGCCTTAAACACAGGCTTGCGCAGGCCCAGCAGCGCCGTGCCGCCGGTCTCCCGGCTGTCCAGCAGCTTTTTGAACTTGCCCATGCTGCCCTTGACCATGAGATAGCCCATCTTGGTCTTGGCGTTGGTGGTGAACAGGCCCTTGAGGGCGTGGACGATGAAGGAGGCAGTGCCCTCCATGGTTTTCAGCAGGATATTGCCGGTAAAGCCGTCGGCCACGATGACGTCGCAGGCATCCTCACTTGCCAGCTGGACCGGCTCCATATTGCCCACGAAGTTCAGGTGCCCGGCGTTGCCGGCCTCGGTGAGCATGGAATTGACCAGCTTGTACAGCTCGTTGCCCTTGCTGGGTTCTGCGCCGATGTTGACCAGACCCACCTTGGGATTCTCCCGGCCCAGCACCCGCTGGGCGTAGAAGGAGCCCATAAGGGCAAACTGGCACATGTATTCGGGGGTACACTCGCTGTTGGCGCCTGCGTCAATGAGCACGGCTCCGCCTGCCCCGGTGGGGACGATGGGAGCGACCGCCGCCCGGCGGACGCCGGGGATGCGTTTGACGATCATGGTGCCGGCGGCCAGCAGAGCGCCGGTGCTGCCAGCGGAGATAAAGGCGTCGCCCTCTCCGTCCCGGAGCATGCGCAGACCTACGGAGATGGAGGAGTCCTTCTTCCGCCGCCAGGCGGTGGAGGGGTCGTCACAGATCTCGATGACCTCGGATGCGTTTACGATGTCGATGCCGGGAGGGAGCTGGATCTTGTCCTGCTCCAGGATCTTGCGGATCGTCTCCTCCTGACCCACCAGGGTGACGTTGCAGCCGAATTCGTTGCGGGCCATAATGGCACCCAGAATGGGCTCGCGGGGGGCGAGATCGCCGCCCATTGCGTCGATGATGATTCTCATGGGGTCGTCCTCCTTTAAAAAGTTGTTTTGTAGGGCAACCATACCTCTCGGTCACAATTGGCCGGGGGGTATCGTTGTCTTACGGGTTCATAAAAAGTATGTGAAAACGGGCTTGTAGGGGCGAGTCGTGCCTAGCCCCTACGAAGCATATTTTCAACCGGTGCTAAAGCACCAATTTCTCAAGCATCTCCAAGCTCCGCTGCGCCAAAGCAGCGTTTTTGTTCCGCTTGCCACGGACCCGGTAGCCCAGCGGGGGGATGATGCCGAAATTGACGTTCATGGGCTGGAAATCCACCACGCTCCCGTCGGAGACATAGTGGGCCAGAGCGCCCAAAGCGGTCTCTCTGGGAAAATCCACAGGAGCCAGTCCCAACAGGCGGTGGGCCAGCTCCACACCGGCGACCAGACCGGAGGCGGCGGACTCCACATAGCCCTCCACACCGGTGATCTGGCCGGCAAAGGTGAGCCGTGGCTCAGAGACTACCTGATAGTAATGGTTGAGCAGACGGGGGGAGTCCAGATAGGTGTTGCGGTGCATGACGCCGTAGCGGAGGAATTCCGCGTGCTCCAGACCGGGGATCATGGAAAAGACCCGCTTCTGCTCCGGCCAGGCCAGGTGGGTCTGGAAGCCCACGATGTTGTAGACGGTGCCGGTGGCGTTGTCCTTGCGGAGCTGGACCACGGCGTAGTTCTTTTTGTCGGGATAGCGGGGGTCGGTGAGACCTACCGGCTTCAGGGGGCCGTAGCACAGGGTATCGTGTCCCCGCCGGGCCATGACCTCCACCGGCATGCAGCCTTCAAAGACAGAGGAATCCTCAAAGCCGTGAAGCTGGGCCTCCCGGGCAGAGCACAGCTCGGTCCAGAAAGCGTCGTACTCCTCCTGTGTCATGGGGCAGTTGATATAATCCGCCGTGCCCTTGTCATACCGGGAGCCGAACCAGGCCTTTTCCATGTCGATGCTCTCAAAGCTGACCAGCGGAGCCACGGCATCAAAAAAGTGGAGGTCGTTCTGACCGGGAAAGCGGCGGGAGATGTCCTCTGCCAGAGCCTCGGAAGTGAGAGGGCCGGAGGCAATGATGACATTGCCCTGGGCGGGAATGGCGGACAGCTCCTCTTCCACTACGGTAATGAGGGGGTGACTGCGGATCGCCTCAGTGACTGCCCCGGAAAAACCGTAGCGGTCTACGGCCAGCGCCCCGCCGGCGGGCACCTGATGCCTGTCGGCGCAGGAGAGGATGAGCGAGCCGCAGCGGCGCATCTCCTCCTTCAGGAGGCCTACGGCGTTTTCCACGTTGTTGGCTCTCAGGGAGTTAGAGCAGATCAGCTCGGCAAAGTCGTCGCTCTGATGGGCGGGGGTGCGCTTATGGGGCTTCATCTCGCAGAGCGTCACGGGGATGCCGCGCTTGGCCAGCTGCCAGGCGGCTTCGCACCCGGCGAGACCGGCTCCGATGACGGTAACCTGTTCCATTCCTCAACCCTCCGCCTGTTCTTTGGCCAGCTTCGCCGCCTCCCGGTTGGCCTTGGCCTTCGCCCGGCCTGCGGCCAGAGCGGCCTTCTGCGCCTCGGTCATCTGGCGCTT
>OMVL01000001.1 GCA_900314485.1 uncultured Eubacteriales bacterium | reverse complement strand
ATTTGGCCCTATCAAAAATATTGGTTTTGGCCATTTGAATCAGGTCAGGAGGTCATACTATGCTCTCTCTCCCCTTTGTCCCCGCAGGACGCCAGCCCCTCTATCTGCAGCTTTATCAATATATCCGCAGCGAAGCCGAAGCCGGTCACCTGGTTTCCGGTGAGAAGCTCCCCTCCAAGCGGCAGCTGGCAAAGCAGCTGAAGCTCAGCGTAGTGACGGTGGAGGGGGCATACAGCCAGCTTGTAGCAGAGGGCTACCTGGAAAGTCGGGACAGAAGCGGATATTACGTCCTCCCTGTGGCAGTCCGGCCGGAGCTGGCAGCCCAATCTCCTGTTCCGAATGTGCCGCCGCTGCAGGACGGAGAGCGTCATTACCGCTTTGATTTTGCCACCTCCGGCGGCGATCCCTCCAGCTTCCCCTTCTCTACCTGGGCCAAGTTGAGCCGCGAGGTGCTTAGCAGCCGGGATCAGGCCCTGCTCTCCGCCGCCCATCCCCAGGGTGTGCCGGAACTACGGGAAGCGATCGTCAGGCATCTGTACCAGTTCCGGGGCATTCGAGTGTCGCCGGAGCAGGTCATCGTGGGGGCAGGATCTGAGTTTCTCTCCACCCTTTTGGTGCAGCTTTTGGGCAATCAGGGCGGCTATGCACTGGAGGATCCCGGCTATGGCAAGATCGCCCGCATTTTTCAGGCAAACGGAGCCCGGGTCTGCCCCATCCCGCTGGACGGACAGGGGCTGCGGGTGGACCGGCTGGAGGAGAGCGGCGCCAGAGTGGTGCATATCACCCCCTCGCATCACTTCCCTCTGGGTACTGTCATGCCCATCTCCCGGCGCATCCAGCTGCTGGAATGGGCCGGGCAGGCGCCGGACCGCTATATCATTGAGGACGATTACGACAGCGAGTTCCGCTTCTCAGGGCGGCCTATTCCGGCGCTGCAGGGTCTGGACCGAGAGGGCCGGGTCATTTATCTCAACACCTTCGCAAAGAGCCTGGCTCCCTCCCTCCGCATCGGCTATATGGTGCTGCCGGTCCCCCTGCTGGAGCGGTATCGAAAGGAGCTGCTGTTCTACTCTTCCACCGTTCCCTCCTTTGAGCAGTATACCCTGGCCCTTTTTATGGAGCGGGGACATCTGGATCGGCACATCGCCCGCACCAGAAGCCGCTACCAAGCCCGATACGCAGCACTGCTCCGGGCGGCAGAGGATTCCGGTCTGAGCAGGATGTGCTCCTTCTCGGGCGGCGAGGCGGGGCTGCATCTTCTGATGACTGTCAAGAGTCCTCGATCACAACCGGAACTGACCCGGCTTGCCGCAGAGGCCGGCATCCGCCTGTATCCGCTGGACACATATTATTTATGTGAACTCTCAAAAGACCGTTTTTGCACCTATGTTATGGGCTACGGAAAGATGAGCGAAGGCGACTTGCAAGACGTTTTTAAACTTCTTTCAACAATTTGGTTGTTTTGACCTCTCTCGGCACAGCTCTCGTTTTTTCGCTGTTTTGCCCCGTCTTTTCTGTAACTTTTTGTTACTCATAAAATTCGATCTTTCATCGTTTTTTGCCATTCTTTTTACGTTTTCCCTAAAAAAGTTTCTTCATTTTCGGCGTTTGTTTATTTTTCAAACTTTTCGTTGACATTTCCTTGCGGCCGGTGTATAATAACTCTTGTCAGGCGAAGTTACAAAGATTACACCAGAGCAAGTTACACTGGCAAATCCTCCCTCTCAGCTTGCTCAGACAGGAGGTAAATATGTCATCGCGAAAATCAACGTTATGTTCACCTTTTATTCGTGCGACTTTACAGCTGACTGCCTGCATCGCCACCGTTTTAAGTGTTCTGTTCCTGTGCAACATCCCTGCCACAGCAAAGATCACCTACGCCATCGACAACGGTGAGCAGCAACTCGTCTTCTCTTCCAATGCCACCGAGCTCTCCGCCGTACTGGATGAAGCCGGGGTTGCCCATTCCGAACTGGATCTGGTTGACACCGCCACCGAGGACGGCGTCATCAGCGTGTCCATCACGCCGAGACAGTATGTCACCGTCGTTTGCGACGGCGTGACTACTTCCATGCTGACCAACACTTCAGACACTGTGGCGGACGTTCTCGCTCACCTCAATATTGAGTTGGCAGAGTTTGACCAAGTCTCCGCTGAGCTGGACGCCGTTTTGGACGGTGCCATCACTGAGATCTCCGTGAATCGGGCAACAGTTACTTATGAGACTGAGCGCACTCTTATCCCCTACGAGTCCATTCGTGAGGCCAGTACTGAGATGCCCCGGGGCGAAGAGGCTGTGACCACCGACGGTGTGGACGGCACTCTGGAAGAGGTCTATCGCACTGTGACCATGGAGGACGGCACCTCTACTACCGATCTGTTCTCCGTCAACACCATCGCTCCTGTGAACGAAGTGGTCTCCTACGGAACTAAGACCGAGTATCAGCGGCCTACCAACGGACTGAGTACTTCCAGCGAGTACATCACCAACATCGACGACGAGGCCGGTACCTTCACCACCTCCAAGGGCGACACTTATTCCTTCTCCAAGGTGGATACGTTAAACGCCACTGCATACACTGCCCGCCCCGGCGCAATTTGCTCCACCGGACGTGTGGCCCGTGTGGGCGTGGTTGCTGTGGATCCCAAGTACATCCCCTACGGCACTGAGATGTTCATCATGTCCGAGGACGGCTCCTTCGTCTATGGTCTTGCCATCGCAGGCGACTGCGGCGGTGCCATCGACAACAACGATGTGGACCTCTACATGAATTCCCGCAATAACTGCATCCAGTTTGGGCGCAGGAATCTGACCGCTTTCATCATTGAGAGCGAAGATTGATCTGAACATAACTGCACTATGAACAGACCTCCGAACGAATTACGTCCGGAGGTCTGCTTTTTGGTCATATCCGCTCTTTTCTTTTTCTCCGCTGCCTGCTATGATTATGATATTCCCCGATTTGTGAGGTTGAACAACAATGGATCTTTGCAACGAGCGCGAAATCAAAGCCCTGCTGAATCGGCACGGCTTCCGTTTTTCCAAGTCAATGGGGCAAAATTTTCTCATTGTACCCCAGATCCCCCAGGAGATTGCCGCCGCATCTCAGGCGGACGCCTCCTGCGGTGTTCTGGAGATTGGGCCGGGCATCGGCCCCCTCACCGTCCAGCTGGCCCAGCGGGCGGGAAAGGTGGTCTCCGTGGAATTGGACCGCTCTCTCCTCCCTATTCTGACCGAGACGCTGGCCCCCTATCCCAACACCGAGGTGGTATCCGGTGACATTATGAAGCTGGATCCCGCCGAGCTGGTCCGGGACAAGCTGGCAGGATTCACCCCCATCGTCTGCGCTAATCTGCCCTACAACATCACCACCCCTGTCATTACCAAGCTGTTGGAATGCGGGCAGTTTCGCTCCATTACTGTCCTCATCCAGAGAGAGGTGGCCCGCCGCATCTGTGCCAGACCCGGCACGTCTGCCTGCGGCGCATTCTCTCTCCTGTGCCAGTACTACGCCGACTGCCAGCTGCTCTTTGAGGTGCCGCCGGAGTCCTTCCTCCCCGCTCCCAAGGTGACCTCCGCTGTGGTGCGGATGGAGCTGCGGGACAAGCCGCCGGTGGCAGTCTCAGACCCTGCACTGCTGTTCCGGGTCATTCAGGCATCCTTTACGCAGCGGCGGAAAAAGCTGCTCAACGGGCTGACAACCGCCTTTGGCAAGGAGATCCCTCGGGATGCTCTGGCAGGCGCACTGGCCCACTGCGGCTTTTCCGAGAACGTACGAGGTGAGGAGCTGGGACTGGAGGAGTTTGCCCGACTGACCGAGGAACTGAGCGCTTTGCTGTAAGAACAAAGAAGGGGTACAAACGACTTTTCCGCCGTTTGTACCCCTTCTTTGTTTTATGATTTTAATCGAGGCGCATGGGTGCCTCTCTCCGCAAGTGTTATTTGCGCTCTGCGGTATTGCGGTTGACCTGAGCCGCAGCAGCCTGGGCCTGGGCCTGAGCCTGCGCCTGCAAGCGCTGATATTGCTCCCGGCGTTTCTTGTTAGACCGCCGCACCAGGATCACGATCACAATGACGACCACTGCAAAGATCACAATGCCCACAAAGTTGTAGGCCAGCCAGATGACCAACTCCTGCAGGAACTCGACCACATTGTCCAGGCCCCACATAAAGTTCTGTCCCAGGCGCTGGAGGAAGGTAATCTCCTCCGGCTCTGCCAGCTTGACTACCTCTTTCATGGTGATGTAAACGGTAGAATAGTTGATCAGGCTGTCGTAGCGGTTGAGGTCGGAGGTGTAAAGCTCGATCTCGTACTCCGTCTCGCTGATGGCATTCTCCAGGTCAATAATATCCTCCATCTCGGTTGCCTGTTCCATCAGGGTTTGGAGCCGCTCCATCTTGTTGTTGAGCGTGTTGAGCCGGGTCTCAATGTCAAAATAGCGGGTGCCGATGTCCTCGGAGTCCTCTTGGGCACTAATCAGCTTGCAATTTTCGCTGTCAGACCATGCGTCAATAAAGGCACGGTACTGATCTGCGGGGATACGCACGGTGTAGTTTGCGTAGCGATAGCTGCCGTAACTGCCGCTGCGGTCAGAGGACTGGAAATATCCGCCCATCTCTGCCACCATTTGATTCAGTCCGCTCACCGCTTGATTCAGGTCCAGGACCTCGACGTTCAAATGGGCTGTATAGATCATCTTGACCTTGCTGCTGTCCAGAGCGGCAGACACTTCCGCAGAACCGGAGGGCGCCACAGAGACAGCCGACTCCTCCGCTTCCGTCGTATCGGCCACCTCGTAATATCCGTAATCATCATCTGCCAGCCAATTTGACTCGCTGGCATCATAGGCGGCGCCGGGAGCCTCTACCCCGTTGGCAGAATAATTGCTGCTGCCGCCGCAGGCAGTCAGGCCCAAGGCAAGTCCCAGGGCAAGCATCCACGCAAGTACCCTATTGCTCCGTTTTTTCATGTTCAGTCGCTCCTCTCTTGGTTGAACGGCTCTCAAAAGAGTCCCTTCTGTCTGTCAATACGCATGAGGGGTAGAAAATGCTGCAAGCAAAGTAAATTTTTGCAGAAAAAATTTCGCCGCCCCGCCAAAGGCCATCAGCCTAGGACAGGGCGGCAGTGTTATCGACATATCATGTCTGTAAAGATTATATCCTGTCACGCCTATATATGTATAAAGTAAATTTGCTTTACATATATACAATGCGACAAGTTAATCACTTTACAGGCATCGCACCCCTGCATTCTCCCCTTTCAGCGGTAAAACGCATGGCTCCCGATGGTGGTCACATAGGTGCAGTTGCGCACGATCCAGGTTGCGGAGGACTTGGACGGATTAAAGAAGAAGAGCGCATTGGGCGCCGTAACCGCTCCATCCAGCACCAACTCCGCCGCAATGACGCTCTCCCTTGTCGGCTCATAGTAGAGGGTGCCGTCTGTAACAGGGCTGAACTGATAAACGCCGTTGTCCACCTGGAGAATGACGCTCTTCATGGTATTGGGAAATCGGCTGCTGTTCACTCGATTTAAAATGACGTTGCCAACCGCAATCTTGCCTTCCAGGCTCTCCCCCTTTGCCTCGGCGGAGATGATATGGCTGAGCCAGTACAGATCGGCGCTATTATAGGTGCTGCTTCCGCTGGCAATTCTGCTGCCGCCGGTGACCTTCGCCGTACTTGTAGAACTGTTCCATGTGACAGCGGCACCATAGGCCCGGGCCAAAGCACGCACAGGAACCATCAGGGTGCCGCTCACCTGTTTGACGGGAGCCGCTGCGCCGGTATAGAAATAGCGTCCGTTCGCCACTACGTAAGTATTCCCCGCCGTCGCCTGTACCGTATAGCTGCTCTTGGCCGTTCCTGTTCCGTTAGAGACAGATGCGCTATACGCCCCCATTGCTGTACAGAAGCTCTTGAAGGGTACATAGGTGGTGCCGCCAATGAGCTGGGCACCGGAGAGGGTCTTCCCATTCACCAGCACTGTGACGCCCGCCGCCTGTGCCGTAGTAGAGCAAAGTCCTATCACAAGCAGCAGCGCCGCAAGCAGAGCAGTCAGCCTTTTTCTCATTTGTAACATATGTAGCACTCCTTTTGTTGGTGTAACCGGATTGTAACTTATTCTCAGAGCAGATACAAGGAGTAAGTCTTTCCATCCCAGGGAGCGGCTGGGTATGCAGGAAAACCGGCGCAGCCAGGTAAGGGCTGCGCCGGTTTGTTATAGAATAATGCAGATAAGACCGCCGGTACCTTCGTTGATAATGCGTTCCAGTGTCTCCCGGAGCTTGACTCTGGCATCCTCGGGCATCCGGCTCAGCTTTGTCTGGAGGTCCTCGTTTACCAGCTCGTGGAAGGATTTTCCAAAGATATTGGACTCCCAGATCTTCTTGGTATCTCCCTCAAATTCCTGGAGCAGGTAGTGGATCATCTCCTCACTCTGCTTTTCGCTCCCTACGATGGGCGAGATGACTGTCTCAATATCCGCCCGCAGCATGTGGATGGAGGGCGCGCTGGCCCGCAGTTTGACGCCGTAGCGTCCTCCCTGCCGCATGATCTCCGGCTCCTCCAGGGTCAGCTCTTCCATAGACGGGACTACAATACCATAGCCTGTCTCCCGCACATCGGCAAGGGCAGCACTGACCTTGTCATATTCCCGCTTAATAGTGGACAGCTGGGTCAAAAGGCTGATCAGATCCCCGTCATCGGTGACGGAGAGGCCGGACTGTTGGCTTAATGTCTCGTAAAAGAGCGTTCTCGGCACCTCAAGAGCTGCCTGTGCGATGCCCTTGCCCAGGTCGATAGAGGTCAGCTCGCTGCGGCTGATGGACGGGCAGGCGCCGATCTGAGCGATGTACTCCCGAACCTGACGAATCTGCCGAATCTGTCCGCAGGAGGACCGGATCGCCTCATAAAGGTCGGACTTGATGGGGTGCTCGTAGGGCAGTGCGTCCACCCAGGAGGGCAAAAAGAGGGCCATCTCCTGCAAAGGGAACTCATAGAGGACGGACTGAATGATCTGGGATACATCCTGTTCCTCCAGTTCCAAACAGTTGACCGCAAGGCAGCTCACCCCGTAGCGGGAGGAGATGTCCGAAACGATCGCTTTGGCCCGGTCAGAGTTGGGGTCCTGGGAGTTGAGCAGGACCAGGAAGGGTTTATTCAGTTCTTTCAGCTCCTGAATCACCCGCTCCTCGGCCTCCAGATAGTCCTCACGGGGAATCTCCGTGATACTGCCGTCTGTGGTGATGACAATGCCGATGGTAGAGTGCTCCGCAATCACTTTTCTGGTACCCAGTTCCGCTGCCTCCGCCATGGAGACTTCGTGGTCAAACCAGGGTGTGGTCACCATACGGGGACTGTCGTTTTCCGTCTGGCCCACTGCCCCGTTTACCAGGTAGCCTACCGAGTCGATGAGCCGGACAGAAAAGCTGACGCCTCCCTCCAGCTCCACTTGGGCGGCCTCCTCCGGGACAAACTTGGGCTCAGCGGTCATAATGGTGCGCCCGCTGCCGGACTGGGGCAGCTCATCTCTGGCCCGCTCACGGCGGTAGACATTTTCGATGTTGGGGATGACCAGCGTCTCCATGAAACGCTTGATAAAGGTGGACTTCCCTGTCCGCACAGGGCCGACGACGCCGATGTAGATGTCACCCTCCGTCCGCTGCGCAATTTCCTCATAAAGCTTCAAATGCTCCATATCAGCACCTCCTCTCACCGTTTCCGGGGGATCAGCAGCATCCGGGAATCCAGTGTTTGCTCCTCGGACAGCCCGTTTGCCCCGCAGATCTCCTGACAGGTGGTGGCATATCGCTTTGCAATGTCCCACATCTGCTCCCCCGCTGTCGGTCGGCGCAGCACGATGGAGGGCTGTCCCGCATGGTCAAAGGGGTGCTCCCTGTCCAAATCCGCCCCGCACAGGCCGTTGACCTGATAGGGCTGGCAGATCTGTATCTGCACTTCTACTGTACCCCGCAGCTCTACGCCGGAGGCAGAGGGCAGTGCCTCCGCCTGCTCTACAGCGCACTGAACAGAGATGCCGCTTCCAGCTGCAAGCGTCTGCTGCAGATCGACGGAGAATTTCTGCCGGACAGAATCATAGCTGCCGTCCTCCCGCAGAAACAGCACGGACGCTTCCGCGGCTACCTGGATGGTTGCATTCTCGCCTTCTCTGCTGATCTGGGCAGTACCAAGCTCTACACGGCAGCTGCAGACCGTTCGGATATTCGGCTCTGTCTCAATGGAGACACGCATGGCCTGTCTTGCGGTGAGCTCTGTGATCTGCTGCAGGCCGAGGGGCTCCGTCTGGAGGGTCAGGGGGTAATAGAGACTGTATGCGTCTGTGACCAGTGACACTGAGAAATTCTCACAGAAGACCGCCTGGGCTGCCAGCTCCATGGAGATGGAGACCGTGCGGCCGTCCTCCGATACCTGGCCAAGCTGCCAGCTCAGCACCTGAAGTTCTACCTGAAAGTCGGCCTCCGGGCCGGCACCTCCTGCGTCCAGCATCTGAGACAGGGGCAGATCGGTCTCTGTGGTGTACAGCTCGCCGTTTTCGCTCTGGCAGAGCAGCTGGAGTCCAACTGTCCCCTTCATGACCAACTTGGAACCGATGAGCCGAGCCTCTGTGCAGCGGGCTGCGGGCAGAATGCGCAGGATTGTCCCCGGTCCGTTTCTGCCGGTGTTGAGGGCGATCTCCTCTTCCAGGGCGAAGGTCTTTTCCATGGGCTGAACCACAAAAGCAGTCTGATAGTGCTCTATGCGCTGCTGAACGCCCAGCTCCTCCCCGGCCTCCAAACCGCTGCAGGCAACAAAACCCTTGGGGGCAAATATTTGGATCCGCTCCCGCAGGTCTACACGGATCAGAATCTTTCTCGGGTTGATTATCCGGGTCTCAGCAGAGGCGACCCACGCCTTTGCAAGCAGCCGGCAGCCGCTGTCCGTGTTCTGGCACTCATGGAGGTGCTGGAAGGGAAGCTCGGTCTCCAATCTCCGAAGGCCATCTCCCCCTTCCGGTGTATAGAGTACTGTCACACGAACAGCGCCTGCCAGCACTGCGCCGGAGTCTGTGATCTCACGGCGGGTCAGACAGCAGCAGCCGCAGGTATCCACCACCTGGGCAATGTCCGGGCAGGCGTCCGGGACGATCATCTCCAGCGTCTCCTCCCGGCCGCACACATTGTCCTGTACCGGCACAAAGCGGTCGGTATCAGTTCTTGTCAGTTTTAGTTCCAAAAGGCATCCTCTCCTTCATGCCCGGCCGGGCCGGACATTGTTCTATCAGAGAGTATGAGCGCAGCCGGAAAAACATGCGCTAAATATGAAACAGGAATTTCAACAGCCCGGACAATAGCTTGGGGGAACGCAAGATAATGATCTTCATCGACTTTTTCCTCCTCATTTCATACTGGAATTCAATGCGCCTCCATCGGCATCAGCACCGCTTCATCCAAGTACAGCCCAACACAATCAGAGACACGCCGGCACAGAAGATGATTACTCCCACCGGCAGCACCAGGGCAAGCAGAATCCCTGTGCCCAGGGACACAGCGCAGATGCCCCTCATACGATAGTTGCGAAACAATAAAACCGCCTCCCCTGCACCTCCTGCTAACAACAGGATATGCGGGAAGACGGTTTTCTGTGCGTGGAATCGGCGGTCAGCGTTGCTCAGGCTGGGAACGGATCAAAAGGGCGCAGCCGGAGCCGATCTCAATGGCCGCAGTCCGGCCGGGTAAGATCTCGTTGCTGATGGACAGCGTGGAGCCACGGTAAAGCTCTGCCTCGTGCAGGGGGTATTTGACGCCGGTAAGGGAGACACCTGTCACCTTTGCGTCCAGAGGGATGAGTCCAATATAGTGATAGGCCGGCCTGTTTTCGATCTCATAGCGGCCGGGAGTGAGAAGACGGACCTCATTCATCTCATCCATCAGTACTCCTTCGGCCCTTCGGGCATGAATTTGCTCCAACAGGCCAAGGTTGGCCAGGCCGTGGTCCAGACGCCCCCCGGTACAGCCGGTGAGGATCAGCTCTGTACAGCCCAACTCCAGCGCCTTTGAAACGGCCATCTCCAGATCGGACACGTCCTTCTCCGGGGGAAGCAGCATAGCCGGCAGTCCCTCCGGACGGCCGCCGGAGTCGTTATCCCCTACGTACCAATCCGGCCGAACGCCCAGCGCCTCCAGCGTATTGCGTCCGCCGTCGGCACAGATGACCACGTCCTCCGGCTGGCGCAGGGCAATGCGCTCCAGCGGGATCGCCCCTCTGGCGGCCCCTACGAGAATGGCACGGCGGCTCACTTTTCCTTGTTCTCCCATGGGCGGTATTGCTCCTTTGCCTGCTGATAGAGTCGGACATAGCTGGCGTGGCGGCTCTCCGCAATTTTTCCCTCCTGCTTTGCCCTGAGCAGACTGCAGCCCTTCTCTTTCACATGGGCACAGTCTACAAAGGCACAGTCGTCCAGATAGGGAAGGAAGTCCGGAAAGTCCCGGGCCAGCTCAGCCGGGTCTCTCCTGTCGGAGAGTTGCTCGTCAAAAGCGGCAAAGCCGGGAGTGTCGGCAATCAGAATATCGCCCGGAAGGCGGAACAGCTCTACATGCCGGGTGGTGTGTCGGCCACGGCCAAGCTTAACGCTGACCTCACCGGTGGGTATCCGGCAATTTTCGTCCAGGGCGTTGAGGATGCTGGATTTGCCGACGCCGGAATTTCCGGTAAAGGCAGAGATCTTGCCGGAGAGGGTCATTCGAATCTCTTCCAACCCCAGTCCGGTCTCGGCGCTGCATGGAATGGTGCGAAAGCCAGCCCTCTCATACAGCTCTGACAACTCCGGGACAGGGGCAAGATCCCACTTGTTCCAGAGGATAACAGGCTCACAGCCCCTGCTCACGGCAAGGGCTGTCAGTCGGTCGATCAAAAACGGATCTGTCACGGGAATGGCGCCGGAGGCCACGATCATCAGCTGCTCAATATTTGCCACAGCCGGGCGGTCAAAGGCATTCACTCTGGGCAGAACTGTGTCCAGAGCGCCCTCTGTCTCGTTGAGCCGGGTGATTTCCACCCGGTCTCCCACCAATGGCTTTTGCTTCTGGTAGCGGAGTTTGCCCCGTCCCCGACAGCGAATGATGGTGCCCTGGCAGTCAACGTCGTAAAAGCCGCTCAAAGAGCGCATAATCACACCCGTCATGGCAGCGACACGTCTGTGCAGTCAAAATTCTTCGTCTGCACGCCATTGATGAGAACGACAATGTCACGGACATCTCCCTGATAGACCGAGGATATTTCCTCTGTGTCCTTGGGGCAGGTGACATTCAAAATCACAACGCCATTGACGGTGACTGTGACCGTCACTTCCTCCACGTTCTCGCTCAGCGCCAGAAGTTCATTGGACTGGACTTCACTGGCCACGGGAACAGAAATCTGATAGAGCGCGGCATCCGACACAGCCTCTTCCCCGGCGGACACAACGGGGCCGGTAGTGTCGGTTTCCTCTCCGCCGGAGCTGCCGCTGCCAAAGGAACCGTCGCTGATCTGGATATAAACCTTGGTGCCCGGCTCCACATCGGAGTATGCCTTAACGCTCTGGTAGACCACTGTTCCTGCCTTTTCGCTGCTGGCAATCTCCACGCACTCGCCCAGTTCCAGGCCGGTGCTGTGGAGCTGCTCTACAGCCTGTCCCTTGTCAAGTCCGTAGAGAGATGGCATCAGCAGCGCGTTGGTCTCAGGCCCCTGGCTGACATAGAGGGTGACCGTCTGGCCGGGCTGCAGCGGGGAGCCTGCCACCGGGTCAGTAGAGACCACACGGCCCTCTGCAATACTGTTAGAGTATACACGTTCGCCATAGGCTACCTCGACACCATAGTCGTTTTGCAGCTTTGCCTCTGCCGTGCGATAATCCTGCCGCAGTATGCTGGGCATATACAGCGTATCGTCAGACTGGATGCCGGAGCTGACGATCACGTTGATGGTAGTCAGATCGCCCTTTGTAGACGATCCTCCCTCCGGTGTCTGTGCGATAATATGCCCGGCCTCTACCGTCTCGTCATACTGCGCTCTGGATGTGACCACCTCAAAATGCCCGTCGTATTCCTTGGCAATGGTCTCCTTTGCCTGATCCACAGTCATATTGACCACTTTGGGGACCTCATGGGTCTCACCAGGGCTGAGGATCTTTGCCAGGAAGTTCCTGTAAAGCATAATGCAGATGACAAGGATCACAGAGACAATCGCAATCACGGCGCAGGTAAAGATGATATTGCTCTTCTTCCTGCGCTGCTCGTCCTCAAACTCCTCCCGTGCAGCCGTATCCTGGAAACGCTGCGCCTGCTCCTGCCCGGAGAGATCAGCCGTGTTCTGGCTGACTGTCACAGGCACAGCTGCCCGCTGGGGCGCTGCTTCGCCGGTCCAAGGGTTCTCGTAGGGGAATACCACATTGGGGTCTCGGCGGAACTCCTCCAAATCGTGGAGCACAGATGGGGCATCGGGATAACGCAGCTCCAGCTTGGCGCACATGGCCTTCATGCAGATCTGCTCCAACCCCACAGGTATGTCGGGATTGATCTCACGAGGCGGCACGGCCACAGAGTTGATATGCTGCAGGGCAATGGAGACCGGGGTGTCTCCGTCAAAGGGCAGGCGGCAGGTCAGCATCTCATAGAGGACCACGCCGGCGGAATAAATATCGCTTCGAGCGTCAACGGCAATGCCCTTCGCCTGCTCGGGTGAGACATAGTGAACGCTGCCGAAGGCCTCGCGGGTCATGGTCTTCTGGCTGTCCACAAGCCGGGCAATGCCGAAGTCAGCCACCTTGACGCTGCCGTCTCGGAGCACCATAATATTCTGGGGCTTGATGTCCCGGTGGACAATGCCGCGGCTGTGGGCATGACGGAGTGCCTGCATGATCTGGGTCATAAAGTGAAGGGCCTCGCGCCAGTTCAGCTCGCTGCCACGCTTCTGCATATACTCTTTCAGGGTGATGCCCTCAATAAGCTCCATGACGATATAGTCCGCACCCTCAAACTGTCCAACGTCGTAGACGCTTACAATATTGGGGCTGGAGAGCATGGCGACTGCCTGGGCCTCATCGTGGAAGCGGCGGCGAATATCGTCGTCCATCATGAGATTTTCCCGCAGGATCTTAATGGCTACCATGCGGTTGAGCCGATGGCACTTTGCCTTATAGACCACAGCCATTCCGCCCGAGCCGATCTGCTCTAAAATCTCATAGCGATTGTCCAGAAATTTACCGATGTACTGATCCATGGCAAACCTTCCTCATTCTTCAGTGGTGGGCCGCAGCTCCATCAGAACTGCGGTGATGTTGTCCCGTGCGCCTCTGCTATTGGCCTCATTGATCAGGCGCCCGCAACTCTCCTCCATAGGATGCCCCGCTCGGACGATGGCAAGCAGCTCCTGATCGGTCAGCTCGTTGGTCAGGCCGTCTGAGCAGAGCAGGATGACCTCCCCAGGCGCGACCTTATGAATAAACAGGTCTCCGGTCACGCTGCGCTCTGTGCCCAACGCTCTTGTGATAATATTTTTACGGGGATGATACCGGGCAGCCTCCGGGGTGATCGCCCCCTGGCGGACAAGCTCTGCCACCAGGGAATGGTCTTGGGTAATCTGGCGTATCTCATGCGCCCGAATCGAATAGGCCCGGCTGTCGCCTACATTAAGGATATAAGCCGTGTCCCCCATGACGGCAGAGGCAACCAGCGTTGTTCCCATACCCCTGCATTCGGGATGCTCCCAGCTGTGGCAGTAAACCTCACGGTTTGCGTCCTCCAGAGCCGCCCGCATCAGTTCTTCCGGCGGAAAGCCTCCCGCCATCACAACCTGGGTGAAGGTGTCCGCAGCAATCCGGCTGGCCACTTCGCCGGCATTGGCACCGCCCATTCCGTCACAGACCACACCCAGGGAGACCTGATCTCCGATCTGTGTAACACAGGCATCTTCATTGTGCTGCCGCACCTGGCCGACGTCAGTCATACTCCAGGCTTGAACCTGCATAGGATCACCTTCCTTTCCCTTATATTCGAGATAAAATCCGTTTTATTCTTGAATCCCCAGGGTCTTGCGGCGCAACTGGCCGCAGGATGCGTCAATATCGCTGCCCAGTCTGCGCCGGACCGTGACGGTCACGCCCTGCTGCTCCAGACGCTGCTGAAACTGCCGCACTCTGCGGCTGGGCTTCAGCGGGCTTTCCCGCACGTCGTTAAGCGGGATGAGATTGACATGACCGGGGACGCCCCGGAGCCGTTTTGCCAACAGGTCCGCCTGCCAGTCGTTATCGTTGACACCGTCCACCATCGCATACTCATAAGAGATGCGCCGTCCGGTGGTCTCAAAGTATCTGCGGCAGGTTTCAAAAAGCCGGTCTACCCCCACTGCCCGGTTTACCGGCATGAGACGGGTACGGGTCTCGTCGTCCGGGGCGTGGAGGGATACTGATAATGTTAATTGTAACCGATGTTCGGCCAGTTTGTCAATTTTATCTACCAATCCGCAGGTAGAAAGTGAGATATGACGCATGCCGATATTCACACCCTCGGGATCATTGACCAGTTCAAGGAACCGCATGACGTTGTCGAAGTTATCCAGCGGCTCCCCGATCCCCATCATTACGATATTCGAGATGGTCTGACCGGATTCCTTTTGGACGAAAATGACCTGATCCAATATCTCCCCTGCCGTCAGCCGCCTGACCAGTCCGCCCAGTGTGGATGCACAGAAGGCACAGCCCATGAGACAGCCCACCTCGCAGGAGACACAGACGGTATTGCCGTGCTGATAGCGCATTAGGACGGACTCCACACAGTTGCCGTCAGCAAGACGCCAGAGATACTTGATGGTCCCGTCCAGTTTGGATACCTGCTTCCGCTCTACCTGTGGAACCGTCAGGACGCAGCGTTCCTTTAGCTGCTCCCGCAGGGATTTGGGGAGATTCGACATCTCATCAAAGGAGGCAACGCCCCGGTGGAGCCATTGAAAGACCTGTTTCGCCCGAAATGCGGGCTGTCCCAGGTCCGCCATCAGCTGTGCCAGTTCACTTCTGGAGCAGGATTTGATCTCAATCATGTTTCTTCCTCAGTTTCGCAATGAAAAATCCGTCTGTATCGTGGATATGCGGCCAAAGGGTAATCATCCCGGAACATTCCCCTATGCCGGGCAGGACAAAGCACTCCGGTTCAAACGCCGGGTGCCGTTCCAAAAACGCTTCTACTACGGCCTGATTTTCCCTGCGCAGCACCGTACAGGTGGAATAGACCAGCACGCCGCCAGGCTTTACGTAGCGGGCGTTATTTTCCAGAATATCGGCCTGGACTGGGGGCAGTCCCTCCAACAGCGCAGGATCCTTATAGCGAATATCCGGTTTTTTCCGAATAATACCCAGCCCGGAACAGGGTACGTCGGTCAAAACGACATCAAAGCGGTCTTCCCAGTCCGGGTCGAACATTCTGCCGTCCGCCGCTTTTGTGCAAATGCAGGAGATACCCAGGCGCTCCGCTCCTGATTGGATGCGGCTGAGCTTTTTCTCCTGTAAGTCGCAGGAGAGGATACTGCCCTCGTTCTCCATCGCCATAGCGGCCCCAAAGCTCTTGCCTCCCGGTGCAGCGCAGGCATCCAGCACCTGCATGCCGGGCCGGAGATCGGCGGCCAAGACCGCCATGCGGGCAGCCCCATCCTGAACCTGGAACAGGCCCTGACGAAAGCTCTCCAACTGCTCCAGATCACCGGTACCGGAGATAGTCAGGCAGCCCGGAAGCGTCGGGTGTTCTGTAACGGTGATTCCCTCCGTCTTCAAGCGGGCTGTAAGCGCCGCAGTGTCTGTTTTGAGGGAATTGACCTGGATCACGGTGGCAGGCTGGCTGTTGTCCGCCCGGAGCAGCTCCTCTACCCCGCCCCCATCCAGTTCCGCAGAAAACAGGTCCACCAGCCACTGGGGATGGCTATAACGGACGGAGAGGGACTCCGGCTGGGGAAGACTGTCTTTCTTCCGCTCAAAGGTCCGAAGGACGGCGTTGACCAGCCGTGGGGAATTGGGGTTGCGGCTCCAGCGGCGGGCCAGCTCTACGCTCTCGTTGACCGCTGCTCTGGCAGGGATGCGCTCTAAGAAGGCGATCTGATAGACACCCAACTCCATGGCTGCCCGTACAGGCTGCTCCAGCTTTCGCAGCGGGACGGTACAAAGCAGGGACAGCCAGTAGTCAATGAGGGCTTGATTCTGCTGCACACCGTAGCAGAGCCTGCTGGCCAGAGCCGCGTCTCTGCCGGAGAGTTTTGCCCGGCGGATGGCAGAGGAAAGGGCGCTGTCCGACCACGCCCCTCGCTGATAGCAGTCCACCAGCACCTGCAAAGCCGCCTCCCGGGCAGAGGACGCAACACGCTTTGCCGCCATCAGGACTCCAGACGCCGGTAGGTGAACATCTCCCAGCGCAGACGGGTGCCGTTTTCAATGTCCTCCGGCAGCAGGGCCAGAGCGACTTGATTCAGCTTGTCCGCAGGGACATCTGTCCGGCGCAGCAGGGCGTAATCGCCGGCGATCTGTTCTACAATATATTCTTTCGGTGTCAGGTCCATAGGTATCACCTCATACGATGGGATGTCCCCGGAGATAGTCGGCTGCGGCCATTCTCCGCTTGCCGGGGGCCTGTACTTCAATGACCCGCAGGATCTTGCCGTCGCCGCAGGCCATGCGTATCCCCCGCTTATCAGAGCCAAGGCAGGCGCCGGCCTGGGCGTGAGTGTTCTCCCCCGTCTCCTCGACGGCAAAGACCTTAAAGGTCTCCCCCTTCAACTCCATGGTGGTTGCAGGCCAGGGAGTCAGTCCCCGCACCTGATTGTGAATTTCCTTGGCGCTCCGACTCCAGTCAATGGGAGAGAGGGAGCGGTCCAGCATGGGCGCATAGGTAAACTGGCTGTCGTCTTGAGGCGTACGCTGAGCAGTGCCATTTTGCAGCTTTACTACGGTCTCGCTGAGCAGCTCTGCACCCATGATTGCCAGGCGGTCGTGAAGGGTCTCCACAGTTTCATTGGGGTCAATGGGTGTCTTCGCCTGAGCGATTATATCGCCGGCATCCAGCGCCTCGGCAATGTCCATAATGGTGACGCCGGTCTCCGCCTCACCGTTGATGACCGCCCAGTTGATGGGCGCTGCGCCCCGGTACTTGGGCAGGAGCGAGGAGTGGACATTGATACAGCCCAGCTTGGGCAGATCAATGAGCGCCTTTGGCAGGAGCTTTCCGTAGGCGACGACAACGATCAAGTCAGGAGCAAAGGCAGCCAACTCCTCCAAAACGCCCTCCTGCCGGATCTTCTCCGGCTGACGGACAGGGATGTCATGGGCCAGCGCCACCTTCTTCACCGGAGGAGCCAGAAGCTTCATGCCCCGGTTTTTCGGCTTATCCGGCTGGGTGTAGACTGCGGCAATTTCATGTCCGTCTGCGATCAGCCGCTCCAATGAGGGAACAGCAAACTCCGGCGTTCCCATAAAGACGATGCGCATCAGTTCTGGCTCCCCTCTCGCTCTGCCTGGTCCACGGCGTCCATCTCTTCCACAGAGTAGACCCGTTCGCAGAGCTCGTCAAACATATGCCCGTCCAAATGCGCCAGCTCATGGCAGAAGCAGCGGGCAGTCAAACCCTCGTCCTCCACCTCAAACCAGTTGCCGTTCCGATCCTGGGCACGGACCTTCACCTTCATAGGCCGGGTGACCTTGCCGTACATGCCGGGCAGGGAGAGACAGCCTTCCCAGCCCGTCTGTTCCCCGGAGGTTTCGATGATCTCGGGGTTGATCAGTTCGTGGATGTGCTCCTCCTCATTCATCACCAGCGCCACCCGGCGCAGGATGCCCACCTGGGGAGCTGCCAGGCCAACGCCGCCGGACTCCACCAGAGTCTCCCTCATATCGTCCAACAGCAGCGCCAGCTTGCGGTCGAACCTGGTCACGGGATGGCAGCGCTTGGTCAAAACAGCGTCGCCTTTTTCAACGATCTCTCGAATCATAAGATTATCCTCCGTATGCTTTAATCTATGGGATTCAGGTCGGCACTCACTGCCAGACCTCGGTTTTGCTTATCCTCAGCGGCAGCCCGCATCAGTTGGACTACCATGCCCCGGATGGCCCGGTCGTTTTTGCCGCAGATAGTCAGATGATACCGATAGCGTCCGTTCACCTTGACCACCGGTGCAGGGGCGGGACCCAGTACCCGGAAGGGATGGTCTGCCATAACGGGACTTTTCTGCCAGGCGAGCAGTCCCTCCCGCAGGCGGACGCTGCCCCGAAGAACAGGGACCTCCTCCGTCCCTGAGACAGTGAGGACGATCATATCCGCAAAGGGCGGAAACTGTCTCGTCTGCCGCAATTGTATCTCCGCCTCATAAAACCCGTCATAGTCCTGTCGGGCGGAGGCCCGAATGATCTCATTTTTGGGAGTGAAGGTCTGAAGCACGGCACGGCCGTTTTTGCTGCCCCGCCCTGCCCGGCCGATCACCTGGGTCAGGAGGGAGAAGGTGCGCTCACCGGACCGGAAATCGTCTACATAGAGGTGGAGATCGGCATCTATGGCGCCTACCAGCGTCACATGCTCAAAGTCCAGTCCCTTGGCCACCATCTGGGTACCGATGAGAATGGGGATCTTCTCCCGCTCAAACTGCTCCAGCATCTGCCGATGCGTGTGGGTTGCGGAAATGGTATCAGCGTCCATACGCATGATGGGGACGTGGGGAAAAATATCCCGCAGCTCCTCCTCCACCTTTTGAGTACCGAAGCCTACATAATACATCATGCCGCCACACTGAGGGCAGCGCTCCGGCATCGGCTCGCTGTGTCCGCAGTAGTGGCACATAAGCCGCTTGTTTGCTTTGTGAAAAGTCAGCTTGACGGAGCACCGTTCACATTCCGGCACGGCTCCGCAGTCGCCGCAGATGACCATTCGGCTGGCTCCCCGGCGGTTGAGGAGCAGTATGGATTGCTCCCCTGCCTGAATATTCTGCTCCAGTTCCCGCCGCAGTACACTGCTGATAGCAGTGGAGTTGCCGCTTCGCAGCTCCTTGCCCATATCCGCAATGAGCACCTGGGGCAGGTCCATGCCGTTGTAGCGGTGAGGCAGGGTGAACAGGTGATACCGGCCGGTGCGGGCATGGTACATGCTCTCCACCGAGGGGGTGGCGGAGCCAAGAAGCAGGAGGGCATTTTGCTGAGTGCAGCGGAATTTGGCCACCTCTCTTGCGTGATAGCGAGGATTGTTCTCCGACTTATAGCTGGACTCCTGCTCCTCGTCCAGAACGATGAGTCCCAGATTGCGGAGGGGTGCAAAAATCCCAGAGCGGGTTCCGATGACCACTTTGGCGTCTCCCCGTCTGGCCCGTTTCCACTCGTCGTATCGCTCGCCTGCGGAGAGAGAGCTGTGCAGTACCGCTACCCGGCTGCCAAACTGGGCCACAAACTGGCGCAGAAGCTGAGGGGTCAGTCCGATTTCCGGGACGAGCACCAGGGCGGATTGGCCCCGCTCCAGTGTTCTGTGGATGAGGTTGATATAGATAGCCGTCTTTCCCGAGCCGGTAACGCCGTAGAGCAGGGCGCAGCTGGGTTTGTCCTGGATCTGAAGCGCATGAAGCCCTTCGTAAACTGCCCGTTGCTCCTCGTTCAGGGTGGGACAGGGCTTTTGTTCCGTCTCATCCATCTCCGGGCGGCGAAACACCTCCCGCTGGTAAATGGTCAGGATGCCCATCTCCTCCAGCTCACGCAGGGTCTTCTTTTTGGCCCCGGTGAAATAGGCAATGTCCTTGGCGGAGGCAGAGCCTACGCCGGAGAGCAAGGAGACCACAGATTTGCGGAACTGAGAACGGCCCTTGGCCACCAGCTTCTCCGCCTCGTCCGCCGGAATTGCCAGCATGGCGATGTCCTCTGTCTTGTCTCCCACGCCCCGCTGGGCACTGGTCTCCAGGATCAATACGCCTGTATCCTGAAGGGAGCGAAGTGCCTTAGAGGGATCGGTTTGGCCGCAGGCCTCCCGAAGTGCTTTTCGCTGAACGCTGCCGCCGTTGGCACAGACGATGTCCAAAACACGCCGCTCCAAATCAGAGGTCAGTTTCTTCTCTGCCTCTGCCCGGTCCAGTCCGGGGGCAACGGAATAGCTGTCCTGCAGATCGTAGTACAGTCCTGCCGGCAGCATGGCCTTGACCGCATCGTAAACGGTACAGTAATACTGCTCCCGCATCCAGAGGGCCAGGCGGATGCCCTGCCGGTCCACCACCGGAGCATCGTCCAGAACCACGCTCAGCCATTTCAGCCGGCCCTCGGGCAACTCCTCCGAAGTCTCCAAAACGATGCCTTCGGAGCGGCGGTTGCCCCGGCCAAAGGGAACGACGACCCGCATGCCGGGCAGCAGCGTGTGCGCAAAGCCGGAGGGGACCAGATAGGTATAGGGCTTGTCAATGGAAAATGTAGCGGATTCCACTGCCACCTTGCAGCTTGCGACAGTACCCATGTTGTCCCCTCCCTTCTGCTGGGTTGCAAGCAAAAAAGCAAGCGGCATGGGTGATTTTCACCCGCTCTGCCCCTTGCTTTTTGCATCGTGAAATCATTCCGCACTCCTGTTTTCAGGGGGTGATCCCGGGAGCAGGCAGATTTTACAGATTTTCTTCCCGCTCCGGGATCGGCAGAACACCTGCCTGGGCCTCATTGAGTGCCATGGTCACAGGCTTTTCCTCCAGCGGATCATCGTTGGTCTCCTGACGGGCGATCTCACGGGCCCGATGGGCGACCAGGTTTACCAGCTCGTAGCGGCTGCCGATTTTGTCCTGAAGCAGTTCATTCATGGGATAGAGTATCATAGACTGATGTCCTCCTTGATCATATCGAGCCGAGCAGACACCCGGCAATCTTGGGCTTTCAAAATGGCGAGAATCTCCCCTGCGGCCTTGGGGACCTGGTCATTGACCACCAGGTAGTCGTAGTTGGGGATCTCTTTATATTCCTCCCGGGCACGGCGGAGCCGGCCCTGGATCACCTCGGTGCTCTCGCTCTTGCGGCCGTACAGCCGGCGGGAGAGCTCACCGAAAGAGGGAGGGATGACGAAAATCGAGACGGCATCCGGGCGGACACTGCGGACCGAGGCGCCGCCCTGCACATCAATATCCAAAAGCACGTCATAGCCGGCTTCAGTCAGCTGTTCTACGTCACGCTTTGCCGTGCCGTAGTAGTTATTTTCATAGGTGGCGTATTCCAGGAACTTATCCTCAGCAATCATTTGCTCAAACTCTGCCCTGTCCACAAAGTGATAGTGGACATGGTCCTCCTCCCCCTGACGGGGCAGGCGGGTGGTATAGGAGACGGAGAATGTGAGGGTTTTCCGTTCTCTCCGCACCTCGGCAATCACCGTACTCTTTCCAACGCCGGAAGGGCCGGAGATGACAACGAGCTGCCCTTTCCTAATATTCTTCAACATGGTCATTCTCCTTACTCAAGTCTTTTCCCTCCAGACGCCCGGAAATGGTCTCCGGCGGCAGAGCGGAAAGGATGACATGATCTGTATCTGTAATGAGCACAGCTTTGGTTCTGCGGCCATACGTTGCGTCAATGAGGGCGCCCCGTTCCCGGCTTTCCTGGACGATGCGCTTGATGGGCGCAGAATCCGGGCTGACTACCGCAATCAGCCGGTCCGCCGAGACCATATTTCCATAGCCAATATTGAGCAGCTGCATCCTCTGGCCTCCTTGGGGTCACTCTACGTTCTGTACCTGCTCCCGGATCTTCTCCAGCTCTGCTTTCATATCCACTACAATGGTGGAGAGGGCCAGGTCATTGCACTTGGAGCCGGTGGTGTTGGTCTCCCGATTCATCTCCTGAATCAGGAAGTCCAGCTTTCTGCCAATGACGCCGCCCTTGGCGATCAGCTCACGGAACTGAGCAATATGGCTGTGGAGCCGGACGGTCTCCTCTGCCACGGCAACTTTATCTGCAAAGATGGCCGCCTCGGTGAGGATACGGCTCTCATCGATCTGCTTGTCCTCCAGCACCTCACGGATACGGGCGGTCAGGCGCTCCTGATAGGCAGCCACGGTCTCAGGGGATTTTTCCTCCACCTGAAAGGTGTACTGCTCCAGGGTATTCAGACGGCTCAGCAGGTCATCCGCCAGTTTTTCTCCCTCGCGACAGCGCATGGAGTTGTAGTCCTTCAGCGCCATGCGGGTAACTTCCCGAATGTCCTCTGTGAGCTGTTCCAGATCCTCAGAGACCTTTTCCACCCGGAACACATCCGGGAAACAGGAGAGCAGGGAGATAGAAATATCGTTGCGGAGGTGATAGGTCTCCCTCATCTCTTCCAGCGCCTTTAAATACCCTGCCGCAACCGCATGGTTGAGGCTGACGGAGACAGATTCTGCCTCAGAGGCGTCAACAGTGACGTTGACGTCCACCTTTCCACGGGAGACGCACTGCTTGATCTCAGACTGGATGGCCTCTTCCGCACAGGCGTAGACTCTGGGCAGACGCACATTACAGTCAAGATAGCGGTTATTGACGCTGCGCATCTCCACCACGATGGTATGGGCGTGCAGCTTTGCCTCTCCGCGGCCGTAGCCGGTCATACTGTTGAGCATTAGACCGCCTTCCCTTCTTTTCAAATCTCTGATTGTTTCAAATGGATATTATACCAAAAAAGTCCTTGGCTGTAAAGTGTTTTGGGTTACTTCCATGGTTCGTCAGGCTTATTTCGCTATGCCGGTCACCATCCAGTCCTCCCGCTCAGAGTCGTACTCGGCGCCGCAGTAGGGACAGGTGCGCTGTCTCGTGGCGTCAAAGCTGCCGCCGCAGCCGTGGCAGGTCACCTTTACAATGGAGAAGCCCGGCTCTACCTTCCAGGCGGCTTTGTGGCGCAAGCGCATATGGATCACTTCGTCCTTGCGCTCCACTCGCTTCCCCGTATCATAGTAGTTGGTCAGATAGAGCCGTACCTGCGCAATCAGGCTCTCCCCTTCCACTCGGAGGGAATCAATGCCGATACCGCCCCGATAGGCGGAATCCACCAGATTGGAGAACAGACCGTTCAGCGGCCCGCCCTCGTACTGGACGAAGCTTTCGGGCGCAGAGGAAAAGGCCACAATGCGAAACAGGGACAGCGCCTTGCCCTCAAAGTACTCATAGCTGAAGGAAGGGTCAAACCGTTGGATCGACTCTGTCAGTTTTTTCCTCGCGCCAAAGGTCCCGGTCAAAACTGGCATACTTTTCCCTGCCTGATGAAAGAGCTTTCCGAGGAGTGTAAAGCTGTAAGAGATATATCCGAAGAAAGCACCGAGCGCCGCTCCCATCAGAGTGGGAAAGATCAAGGCGATTGGACCATAGAAATCATCTGCGAACAGGTCTTTGAGGTTTAACAGCACAACAACAGCCGCCATGACAACTGCACCGATGACCACCCGACGATGGGTCTCTTTCTCCACTTTTTCCCCATCCGGCATGGATTCAAGGGTGTAAAAATTGGTCACCTTCGGGTACAGGTCGGACATGATGTATCTCGTCCCGCAATAGGGGCAGCCAGTATCCAACAGTTCCCCGATGTGGGCAATAGCGGCGCAGTTGGGGCAGACATAGGTCTGCTCTGCCAGATGCTCCATACCCGCCTGAGGCTCAATAATGGTCTGGTAGAAGGTGACATCCCGCTCCTTACTATAGAGCTTGGTGCCGTCTCTGGAAAAGGACACGGTTTCGCAGCAGGAGGAAAAGTGCAGACTGTGTCCATAGGGATTCACTGCGCCGCCCAGCACCTTGCCTGCCTGGGTCACCGGCAGGGATCCCTGGGGGAAACGGTACTCCATGGTAATTCTCCGGTCCTTCAGGCGATGCTCCTGCAGGTCCAGGTAGTATCTGACATCCTGGTCCCCCTCTTTAGGCTCCTGCCCCGTCCGGGACCAGTTCTCAATTCCTCTCAGGAAGCTGGTAAACAGTTTTTCCCGGTTTGATCTCCATTGATTGGGATAATCGCTCATCTCATGCTCCGTTCTGCCGCTTTCCCCGATATGCAAGGGGCATTGTTTTCTTTTCCGTAAAGAAGTCAGTTGGCCGGTTCCTCCGCCTGCTGCACCTGATCCGGATCGCCCACTGCCTCTCCAGCCGGGTCTTCCCCAGTGGACGTGCGGACAGAGACCTCCATATTATAGCTGCCAAATACGCCCAGCTCGGAAATGCCGGGAATCTCCACCGATGCAGGCACAACCACAGTAGTTTGGTCGGCCAGCTCCACCTGACTGAGGTCCAGTGTCACCTCAATGTCATCGCTGAGCAGCAGCTCTACCGCCTCTTCTCTGCCACGGACACGGACTTCCAGATCGCCGTATTCATATTCGTACTCCTCCGGTGCGTTGACCAGACGGATATTGGACGTCACGATCCGCCGTGTCTCCAGGCCGTTGACGGTGACCGTCACTTTTGCCGTAGTCACGTCAGGGTCTCGGCTGCTGACGCCGGTGGGTAGATCAATGCTGAATTCATACTCTCCTGTGGTCAGGATCTGTCCCAGGTCGACGGTGCCGATATTCAGTTCCTCCAGGTTGTCCAGCACCACCTCCTGCGCCGTCACCTTAATTGTCTTGGGCGTCACCTCGTAGGTGGCATCCGCATCCGTGGCTCCGCCGCCGGAGACCAGTGTCACCGTCAGGGGAAGGTCTTTTTCGCTCTCCACGTAAAATGCCACAGAGATGGAAGTGGTCTCCAATTCCAGCCAGTCAGACTGGATTTGGTTCCCCTCCTGATCGCAGGGGACGACATCCAGCCAGCCGGTCCAGGTGCTGCTCAAATTGCTCTCTGAAAGTACCACCTTGCAGTGGTGGACCGAATCCACCACTGTCTCTTCGCCCCGGATCTCGATTTGGTGCTGCTGCAGGACAAAACTGTCCTCGTCGTAGAAATGGTGCTCCGTCACTGTGCCGGTAAACTCCGGAATAATATCCACCGTTTTCCCCACCATTTTGACCACTGTGACGTCTATTGCCGATGCGCTGCGGGAGGTGATGCGGACCGGGCTGGAGCTGGTGCTGGTGACCGAACTCGGAAGGTTGATCGTACAGTCCAGACTGTAAACACCGGCAGCCGTAATTTCACTGGCTGAGGCCGTAATTTTGATATTGTTTCGGTTCAGCTGAGTAATGACGCTGCGGGGGCCGGACACCTTGACGTTGATGGTAGGCGCCTCGTCAAGAATGAGCAGATTCTCGTCCTCCAGGTGCTCAGCGCCGACGTAGCTGACCGGAATATTATTGATCGTCACGCTGGCATCCGGATTCTGCGCATCCACATAGAGCCAAGACGCAATGGCAAGCAGAATAGAGATGACCACATAAAAGCTGCGGCTGTTTTTAATTTTTTCCCACATGGTCCTCGTCCTCCTTCTTGCCTCTAAAGAGAGACATCAGATTATCCAATGTAGGCGCAGAAAACACGCTCTTTTTCTCCTCCTGCTCGGTCAAAAGCTCGTTGCGCAGCAGGCGCTCCAGAGTCTCCGGAGCAAGGTGCCGCTTGAGCATGCCCTCCATGGCCACAGAGATAGAGCCAGTCTCCTCTGAGCAGATCACAACTACGGCGTCTGTGTGCTCAGTAATGCCCAGACCGGCACGATGCCGGGTGCCCAGATCCCGGCTGATGTTGCTGTTGCCGGAGAGAGGCAGTACACAGCCGGCGCCCACGATACGTCCGTCACGGACAATGACAGCTCCGTCGTGCAGCGGCGCTTTGGGGTAGAAGATGTTTTTCATCAGCTCCTCTGAAAGGGCAGCGTCCAGAGAGGTTCCGGTACGGATGTAGTCATTGAGAATGCTGTTGCGCTCAAACACCGTAAGGGCGCCCACTTTGTTGCAGGACATCTCCTGATAGGCGCTGACGGTCTCAGTGATGGCAGTCTCCAGAACGTCCCGCTCCCCCTCCAAAAGGAAAGTGCGGCGAAAGCGGCTGCTGCCCACCTGACCCAGGAAACGGCGGATCTCCGGTTGAAAGACGATAATCAGTGCCAGAATACCGATCTGCACCACGCTGTTGAGCAGAAAGTTCAGCACATGCAGGTTGAACAGGTCAGACAGGCCCAGCAGAACAATGACCAGAAGAACGCCCTTGATGACCTGTCCCGCCTGGGAGTTGCGCATAAGCAGGATCAGTCGATAGATAATAAAGGCGATAATCGCCACATCCAGAAGGTCGGAAAAGCCGATAGTCTGAATGTATCGAATCGCCTGCTGAATGCCGTCAAACTCAAATATATTACCAATCAGACTAGAAAAAATGAGCATACCCTTTCACTCCGATAGCCAAAAAGAAGCGCCTGCCTGGCGACTTCCCACAATACTATTTCTCATAAATAGTATACTCGCAAAGCCGTCGGATAGCAAGCGCATCCAAGTCAATTTTATAGATTGTTCAACATCCACGTCAGTGTCCGGATGTCGCTCTCCCGGTTAAAGGCGGACACACTTGCCCGAATGGTGCCTGTCTCCAGTGTTCCCGCCAGCTGATGGGCCAGCGGCGCACAGTGCAGGCCGGCTCGAAGGGCAATGCCCTGCCGGCCCAGGCAGCCGGACACCGTCTCGCAGTCCTTTCCGCCCAGTCGGAAGGACAGCACGCCGGCATGGCAGCTGCCACATTCAGGTACAAAGACCTCTGCCCCCGGGACCCGCTTCAGCGCCGGGATCAGCTGCTTCATCAGCTGCCGCTCATGGCGCAGAATGCGCTCCGTCCCTACCCGTCTCACAAAGCGCAGCCCCGCATACAGCCCGGCAATGCCCGGCATATTGTGGGTTCCCGCCTCCTGCCCGTCCGGCAGATAGTCCGGCATCTGCTGCAATCGGGACTCGCTCCCTGTACCGCCGGTCAGCAGCGGGACAGGCCGGCTCTCCTTCCCGCACACCAGAACGCCCGTTCCCTGGGGACCGTACAGGCCCTTATGGCCGGGCAGAGCTACATAGGCGGCCTGCCAGGTCTCTGTCTCTATCGGGAGTACGCCTGCAGACTGGCTGGCGTCAACGATCAAGGGAACCTCCCGCTCCCGGCACAGTGCCGCAATTTCGCCAATGGGCAGGATATAGCCAAACACATTTGACACATGGGTACAGATGACCGCTTTTGTTTTGTGATCAATTTGGCTGCGGAAGGCCTCTATATCCGCCTCCCGGGAAAACAGCTGCGTTGCCGCCACCCGGGTCTCCACCCCGGGAATACTGGCCAGCGTGCGGGTCACCGCATTGTGCTCGTAACCGGAGATGACCGCCTGATCTCCGGGCCCCACCAGCGTGCGGATTGCAATATTCAGCCCGTGGGTGGCACTGGAGGTAAATATGATCTGTTCCGGCCCGGCAGCCCCCAAAAATTCCGCCAGCTCCGTTCGGCAGCAAAAGGCCAGTTCTGCCGCCGCAGCCGATGGGGGATACCCGCCCCGTCCGGGGCTGGCGTATTGTCTCACTGCCTGGGCCATGGCAGAGGCGACCTCTACAGGCTTTTGCAATGTAGTTGCTGCCGCGTCTAAATAAATCATAGCCGTACCTCACGGTAGCTGCCGTCCGCCTCGGTGATATAGATCTGTCTGGGGGACAGCTCCACTTTCTTCAACACCATCAGGGCCTGGGCCAGGCGGCGCTGGGCAATTTTGACGCTGTGGCTGCATCCTGTGGATGAAATGGCTGCCGGAGAGCGCAGGATATGGGCGGAGATGCCTGCCCGCTCCAAGACAGCTGCCGTCCGCTGTGCGTAGGTCAGCGAACGGCAGACGATCAAATAATAAACCATGCTTACTCACTCCTCTCACCACAGTATATGCCGTGTCAGAGAAGCGCGTGAACGGTCGAATGTCCCTTTATTCTGTCGATTTTTCCAGCAGTGCCACGCTGTGGGCGGCCATGCCCTCCCCGGAGCCGGAGAAGCCCAGTCCCTCTTCCGTAGTCGCCTTGATATTCACCAGTCCGGAGTCAATTCCCAGACGGGCGGCAATATTCTCCCGCATCTGAGGGATGTAGGGCGCCAGCTTGGGACGCTGGGCAATAATAGTGGCGTCCACATTGACGGTCCGGAAGCCCTTTTCCCGAATCAGAGCCACCGTACGCTCCAGCAGGATCATACTGGAGATGTCCTTTAATGTGGGGTCTGTGTCCGGAAATGCATGGCCGATGTCCCATAGTCCGGCGGCACCCAACAGGGCGTCCATGATGGCATGTGTCACCACGTCAGCGTCAGAGTGGCCCAGAAGGCCGTACTCCCAAGGGATCTCCACACCGCCGAGGATGAGCTTTCTGCCCTCGGCCAGGCGATGGACGTCATAGCCGTGTCCTACTCTCAAACCGGTTGACATTGCACAATCGCCTCCCCCAGTGCAAGATCAATGGGCGTGGTAATTTTCAAATTCTCATAGGCGCCCTTAGTCAGCGTGACCTTCATGCCCAGCGCCTCCACTGCGGCGCAATCGTCTGTCAGCGTCAGCTCCTGCTCTCTGGCCTTCTGGGTGGCCGCCTTGATGATGGCGGCGTCAAAGACCTGGGGCGTTTGGACGGCACGCAATGCGTCACGGGGTACGGTCTCCTGCACCGTCTCATGTTCATCCACCGACTTGATGGTGTCCTTGACAGGGACGGCAGGGGCGGCTGCGCCGGTAGCCGCTGCCATGACAAAGACATCTGCCAGCACGGTCTGGCTGACCAGCGGGCGGGCGCCGTCGTGGATGCCGATGAGATTGGCTCTGGGATCTACGCTGTTCAGGCCGTTCCAGACGGACTCCATCCTTGTCTCACCGCCCCGGACGATGCGGGTGACCTTGTCGCATTCCCACTGCTGGGCAAGCCAGCCGATCTCAGGGATCAGGTCCTCCCGTGTGACGACCACGATCTCGTCCACATAGGGGCACTGCTGTAAGGCCAAAAGGGTATGCGCAATGACCGGCTTATCCCCCAGCTCTGCCATAATTTTATCCGTCCCCTCCATCCGGGTGGCGCTGCCGGCTGCGGGAACGACAACGGAGCACCAGGGTCGCTCCCCTTTCCTGGCCCGTCGCTTATGAGACCATGTAAACTGGATGCCCATATGTCTGCCTCCTTGCATTTCAATTTTATATTAGTTTATCACATTCGGAGCGTAAAAGGAAGTCCTGCCCTCAGGACAGGACTCTGAACATTCTGTAAATTGTGCAAAAAGCTCCCACTGCACAGGGCAATGGGAGCTTTGCATACTTTGTTTTGAGAGAGAATTACTCCTCGTCCTCCGCAACAGGGGCACCCTGCAGGACAGCACGGCGGGACAGGGAGACCTTCTTGGTCTCCAGATTGATGTCGGTGATCTTGACATCAACGATGTCGCCTTCCTTCAGCTCATCCTCAGGCTTCTCCACACGGTGATCGGCAATCTGGGAGATGTGGATCAGGCCATCGACGCCGGGCACGACCTCAGCGAAAGCGCCGAAGGTCATCAGCTTGACCACCTTGACAGTGGCGGTGTCGCCCACAGAGTACTTGTTCAGGAAGGTCTCCCAGGGATTCTCGCCGGGGTCCTTCATGCCGAGAGAAATCTTCTTCTTCTCGGGATCGTACTTGATGACATAGACATCCACAGGATCGCCGACAGAGACGACCTCGGAGGGATGCTTGATGCGGCTCCAAGACAGCTCAGAGATGTGGACCATGCCGTCCACGCCGCCAATGTCCACAAATGCACCGTAAGAGGTCAGGCTCTTGACAGTACCGGAGTAATGCTTGCCCACCTCGATGGAGTCCCAAACAGCCTTGCTCTTAGCAGCACGCTCCTCGCTGGAGACGCTGCGGATAGAGCCGACCACACGGCGGCGGCTGCGGTTGACCTCGGTGATGTGCAGACGGGCAGTGGTACCCACCAGGCCGGTCATGGGCTCGTTGCGGCGCAGGCCGGTCTGAGAGGCAGGAATGAACACACGGATGCCCTTGTAGTTGGCAACGACACCGCCCTTGTTCTCCTCACGGATGGTGGCCTCGATGACGGTCTTGTTCTCCTTGGCCTCCTCGATCTCTTCCCAGTTCTTGTTGGCGTCCAGACGCTTCTTGGACAGGTTGACAACGCCCTCGCTATCGTTGACCCGGAGCACCAGGACCTCGATCTGATCGCCGGGCTTCAGAATCTCTTCGGCCTTGACAGCGGGGTCGTCAGAGAACTCGTTCATCGCAATATAGCCGGCATGCTTGGTGCCAAGATCGACCTGAATATCAGTCGGGGTGATCTGCACAACGGTACCGATGACCTTATCTCCTGTATTTAAAGTTTTGATCGATGCCTCCAGCAGTTCAGCAAAGGATTCCTCGATCTCCATTTTGACTTCGTTAGACATTTTGGTTTTTACCTCCTTTATTATCCACCCGGGCGTAGAAGCTCCCGCAGTGATTCCGACACAAGACGCTCCCGCAAAGCGGTCCGCTGAAAGTTCATCTGCCTGTTCGATCCAGCAGACCTGACTGCACTGCTGCTGACACAGTTCAGTCAGATGACGGGTGTTGGAGCTTTGGTGGTCACCGATGACGATCATGACGTCGCTCCGGGCGGCCAGTTCCTGGGCTTCCAACTGCCTTTGGGCGGTAGCATTACATATTGTATCAAATATTTCAGCGTTTGTACACTGTTTTTTTGCAATATTTTCACAATTTTTCCAGACGGAGCGGGTAGATGTGGTCTGGAAGACGAAGGTGAGGGGCAAATTTTGTCGATTTTCGTCCTCTTCCAGCCACTGCTTGAGTGCCTCAGCGTCTTTCAGCACCACCGGTGATCTGCACCAGCCGGCAATGGCCACCACTTCCGGGTGGGTCGTGAGCCCGATAATCACCGGCTGTCGGCCATTTTCCTCTGCTTTTTGCACCAACTTGTGGATGCGTGCCACACTGGGACAGGTGGCGTCGATGATGGGAATTCCGGCAGCCTCCAGACGGTCATAGACCTCTTTTGCCTCGCCATGGGAACGGATAAGGACCGCCGAACCCTCCGGCACATCCTCGATTTTCATCACCTGGCCCATCCCCTGCTCCTTCAGATGGGCCACTACATGTTCATTGTGGATGATAGAGCCCAGCATGACGCAGGGTCTGCCGGACTGGGCAGTCTGCTCCGCCAGCTCCACGGCCCGCTTGACACCATAGCAGAAGCCGGCGGTTTTTGCCAAAGTGACGCTCATACGGCCTGACGCTCCAATGCATAGATGTTCTCCAGCAGCTCGTCTGCCAGCTTGCGGTACTCCTCGGGCGTGGGACGCTTGCCGGCGATCTGGGGCATATAGGGCTTGCCAAAGACCATGGTCATGCGGTGGAACTTCTTGGCTCTGGTGAGATAGACAGGCACAAGCGGCACGCCTGCCTTCAGAGCAAACATAATAGCGCCGGTCTGGGCCTGAACGGACTCGCCCTCACGGACCCGGGTGCCCTCCGGGAAAATGACCAGCTGATTTCCCTCTTTCAGGCAGCGCAGGCCGTTGCGGATGGGAGACATGTCGTTCTCTCCCCGGCGGACGCCGAACACGCCGATATTATAGAGGATACGGCCCAAGAACGGGATCTCCAAAAGCTCCTGCTTGGCGATGATCCGGGGGTGGCGTTTCCGGGTCAGGCCGAAGCAAACCATGGGCGGGTCAATATTCGTGCAGTGCCGGGGACAGATGACGGCAGGCCCGTCAGGAATATTCTCACGGCCGATCACCTTCAGGCCGTAGATGAGGCGATAGGCAAAAAACGCAATGGGATAGATCCAGCGATACCACCGGACGCATTGCTCCTTGGAGCGGTACGGAAACTGCTTTTCCTTGTTTTTCGGTGCTTCTGCCATAGTCACTGACGCTCCTTTACAATATTGAGAAGCAGCTGGATGCTCTCCTCCAGATCCAGCTCGGAAGTATCTGCCAGGACCGCATCCTCCGCCTGACGCAGCGGCGCAATGGCCCGGTGGCTGTCGTCATAGTCCCGCTGGATCACATCCCGCAGGACCTCCTCATAAGTGTCTGTATTTCCCTTTTCCCGGAGCTCCTTCCAGCGGCGCATAGCCCGCACTTCGGGAGAGGCCGTCAGAAAGATCTTCACCGTTGCATCGGGCAGCACGACAGTGCCGATGTCCCGGCCGTCCATGACCACGCTGCGGGTCCTTGCCAGTTCCCGCTGCATATCCAGCAGAAAGGCCCGGACAGGGGGCAGAGCGGAGACCGCAGAGGCGCAGCGGGAAATCTCCGGCTCACGGATCTGGGCGGTCACATCCTCCCCGTTCAGGTACATGTGCTGGATGCCGTCAGACTCTACCTGCATCTCTACCTTTAACTCTTCCAGCAGAGGGACCACTTCCCCCTCGTTTTTCGGATCTGCGCCCTTGCGGAGGGCATACAGACCCACAGTGCGGTAGATTGCACCGGTATCCACATAAAGGCAGCCCAGTTCCTGGGCGACTTTGCGGGCAATGGTGCTCTTGCCGGCTCCCGCAGGGCCGTCAATGGCTACGCTGATCAATGACATTTTTTGCCTCCCATTTATGCATCCCAAACGGACCAGCAGCCGGCGACGTAGCCGGTGGCCCATGCGATCTGCAGATTAAATCCGCCGGTATAGGCGTCAACGTCCAGCACCTCTCCCGCAAAATAGAGCCCGGGAATCCGCTTGGACGCCATAGTTGATGGATTGACCTCAGAGACCCGGATGCCGCCTGAGGTGACAATGGCATCCCGCACCGGCCTGGGTCCGGTGATCTGTACCGTAAAGTGCTTGAGTACATGGAGCAGGCTGTGCCGCTGCTCCCGGGTCACATCGTGTATCTTGGTCTCCGGCGGTATGCCGGAACGGCGGATGACCTCCGGGATCAGCTTTTTCGGCAGCAGGCCGCCGAGACTGTTCTGAAAATCCCGGTTGGCATTTTCCTGAAAGTCCCGCAGCAGACGGGTATCCAACGTCTTGTCATCCAAGGCGGGCTTCAGGTCAATGACGACCTGATACTGCTCATGGACAAAGTCACGCATATGGGCGCTGGCACTCAGGATGACCGGGCCGGAAAGACCGAAGTGGGTAAAGAGCAGCTCGCCAAAATCCTCATAGAGCGTCTTCCCGGCCTGATTTTCCACCCGGATGCCGATATTCCGCAGGCTCAGCCCCTGCAGTTCTCCGCAGCACGCCTCTGCCTCCAGAGGGACCAGAGAGCCGCGGGGCGTCACCACGGTATGTCCCAGGGCCTTTACCATCTGATAGCCGTCGCCGGTAGATCCGGTGGCCGGATAGGACACGCCGCCGGTACAGAGGATCACACCGTCTGCCGGGAGCCGGGTGCCGTTTTCCAGCTTGACCCCGGAGACTGCGCCGTTTTCCGTCAGAATGGCAGTGGCCCGTCCGGTCAGTATTGTCACATACTCCCGGCGCAGGGCTTTGACCAGGGCATCTGCAATGTCGTCCGCCCGGTCTGACTGGGGAAATACTCTGTTGCCCCGTTCTGTTTTGAGGGGGACGTCCAGCTCCTCCTGAAAAAATGCCTTTACATCCGCCGGCGAGAGCTGGCTCAGGGCGCTATATAGGAATCTGCCGTTGCAGGGCACATTTTTCAGCACCTCTGCCTCAGGACAGTCATTCGTCACATTACATCGGCCTTTTCCGGTGATGCGGAGCTTGCGGCCGAGGACCCGGTTTTTGTCCACAAGGGTGACGTTCCCACCCTGCCGGGCCGCTGTCAGAGCGGCCATCATACCTGCCGCTCCCCCGCCGATGATCACAATCTGCTTTTCGTTCAAAGGGTTCCTCCGTCAATGGTTGCCGGGCTTATCGTACACCTCGTACTTAGCCCAGATCTCCTCCAGCTTGCTCAGCGTGACCTCCAACTCATTGCCCTTCTTCCGGCTCACTGCCACAATGAGGGCATTCACCAGACTCAAAGGCGCAACCAGAGAGTCTACGAAGGACGCCATGTCGCTCTTTGCGATCAGGGCCTCGTGGGCCAGGGGAATCAGGGGAGAAGTCTTGCTGTCCGTAATGGCAATGACGGTAGCCCCCTGGCTCTTTGCGTATTCCATAGCCGTGATCGTCCGCTTGGAATAGCGGGGAAAGGACATGCCGATAAAGACATCCTCGGAGCCCACATGAATGGTCTGCTCGAAGACTTCACTAATGGACACCGTGTCGATATTGACCACATGCTCGAAAATGTACTGGAAATAGAAGGCCAGGAAATTGGCCAGCATACTGGCGGAACGCACACCCAGGATATAAATTTTTCGTGCGTTACAGATGGCATCTACCGCATTGGAGAAGCTGGTACGGTCTGTCTCCTCCATAGTCATGCGGATCTTCTCCACATCGGACTGCATGACGGTGGAGAGAATGTCCTGATTGCCGATGCGGTCATTGGTGACCTCAATGCGCTGGATGGAGGTCAGCTTGTTGCGGATCATCTCCTGCAGCGCCTTCTGCATACTGGGATAACCGTCAAAGCCCAGCTCTGCCGCAAAGCGCACTACGGTGGACTCGCTGACATTCACCGTCTTTCCCAGTTTGCTGGCCGTCATAAAGGCAGCCTTATCATAGTAGTTGAGAATATAGTTGGCAATCAGCTTCTGCCCCTTGGAGAAGCCTGCCACATTATCCTGTATCACTGCTAAAATATCGTTGGACATCCTGCAACATCCCCTCATTATTCACAAAAGAAAGCTGACCCGGCATCACCGGATCAGCTTGTCCGTTTGCTTGCTCCCCCCTATCATATCGGAGGAACGGAAAAAATGCAAGAGGAATTTGCAAGTTTTTTTCTTTGACTTGCAAAATTTAAAGCTTCCGGCGCAGTTCCTCCAGCTCATCCTCTGTCAGCCACCGCCAACTTCCCACAGGCAGATCGGCCAAGAGGACGTTGCCCTCTCTGACCCGCCGCAGACGGTGAACCGTCAGTCCTGCCGCCTTGCACATACGCCGGACCTGTCGGTTTTTCCCCTGTTTTATGACGAAAGAAAGCACGGTGCTGTCCCGACCGGCACGAACGACGTCCACCCGGGCCCCCTGCATCTGCTCCCCATCGATCTCCATGGGCTTGCGCAGCATGGGCAGGGCACGCCGCACCGGGCCGGTGACCCGCACCTGATACTCCTTCTCCACCTCATGACTGGGGTGAGTCAGGTGATTTGCAAGGTCACCGTCATTGGTCATAAGCAGGAGTCCCTCGGAATTCAGGTCCAGCCGGCCCACCGGATAGAGCCGATAGCCGCAGTCCTTGACCAGTTCCGCCACCGTGGGACGGCCCTGCTCATCGGAGAGGGTGGTGACATAGCCTCTCGGCTTATGGAGCATCAGGCAGCGTTTGGGCGGCGTCTTTGTCAGGGGTATCCCGTCTACGGCGACCTCATCTACCGCATCGTCCGCCTTCTGCCCCAGAAGCGCCGGAACGCCGTTCACCGTCACCCGGCCGGCCTTGATCCACTCCTCCGCCTGGCGGCGGGAGGCAACGCCGTAACGGGAGAGCAGCTTGCTGAGCCGTTCTTCCATCAGTTCACCACGATGGTGCTGTATAGCAGATCCACTGTACCCAGTTCTTCCCCGTTGAGCCAATAGGTCGCCTGTCCGGCCACAGCGCCCTTGGAGATGGCGCCGCTCACCTGGCTGGGCAGCGTCATCTCGCACTGGATGACGTTGTCAGCGGAGGTGGGTACGGAGGCCACCAGTGTCTGTGCCGCCGTCAGCGGGACCTGCATCTCACCGATGCGGAGGGTGGTGACCGTTTTGCCCTCGACGCAGAGGACGTTTGCGGGATAGTTCTTAAATGCCCAGTCGTATAGGGCCTGATGATCTGCATAATCATCGGCATCGTTCAGCGTGACGATAATGAAGCGGGAACCGTCCCGCTCGGCACAGGAGACCAGTGTCTTGCCGGCAAGGGTCGTGAAGCCGGTCTTGACGCCGATGCACTCCCCCTTCATCTCCTGCAGCAGCTTATTGTGATTCTCGATCTGGAAGGAGCCAAGCTCGATATACCAGGTGCCGACTACCTTGGCAAAGAGTTCGTTCTGCATGGCTGCTCTGGCCAGCGTGGCCTGGTCCCGGGCAGTGGAGTAGTTCTCCTCGTCGATCAGGCCGTTGGGGCAGCTGTAATGGGTGTGGGTCAGGCCCAGTTCTGCCGCCTTGTCGTTCATCCTCTGGATAAAGGCCGCCTCGTCCCCGTCGGCGCAAGCTTCAGCCAAAGCCACTGCAGCGTCGTTGCCGGAGCGGAGCATAGTGCCGTAGAGGAGTTCCTCAAAGGTGACGGTCTGGCCCGCCTCCAGATAGAGAGAGGTCCCGCCCTCGTCAGAGTCTGCGGCATGCTGGGAAACGGTATATTTCTCGTCCAGTCTGGCATCATCCAACGTCATACCTTCTGTCGCCAGATAGGCGGTCATGACTTTGGTGACGCTGGCAATGGCCCGCTCCTCGTCCGCATTTTTCTCATAGATCACCTGACCGCTGTAGGCGTCGATGACAATGACGGAAGTAGCCGAGGTCTCGGGGGCATCCTCCACGGCAGAGGCCTTCATGGGCAGTACGCCAACCAGCAGTGCCAAGGCCAGAACGGCGGCAAGCAGATGTTTCCTTTTCACGGTTTGATTCACCTCAGTTAGATGCTTTTTGATCGGTGCCTGCGGCCTTGCGCTGCTCGATCATGCCGGAGACCTTATCCACCAGCTCCGGCAGCAGGTCAATGGCCTTGTCAATGGGGCCGTTGGAGACGGGGTCGGCGTTGATAATACGGACGTTATCCCCGTGAATGATCAGGAAGGATACGGGAACGACGCTGATGCCTGCGCCGGTACCGCCGCCAAAACAGTTGGCCTTGTTGGCCGGAAGAGACTTCGGCGCAAAGTCAGAGCCGCCGGAGGCAAAACCCACGCTGATCTTGGAGACGGGAATGACCGTCACGCCGTCAGGCGTGGTGATGGGTGTTCCGACAACGGTATTCACATCCACCATGTCTTTCAGCTTCTGCATTGTGAGGCCCAGCACCTCATTGATCTGATTTTTCTGTTCCATGTTCGTTACCCTCCTGTTGTTTTTTTCTGTATGCCCGCAGGAATGCCCAGCCTAAGCGCAGCGCAATCGCCAGCAGTTGGCCGATGCGAATAGAGAGGGCCAGTCTGATCCAGACCAGCGTCTCGTCCGACTCAAAGTCGATCCACACACGCAGTTCCCTTTTTTTGATGCGGTAAAAAGTGTTTTCCAGCAGCGGAAGAATTCCGCCTCCCCCGGCATAGATGCTGCCGTAGCGGATGGCCGCACCGGCAGGATCAGTCTTGCCGCCTAAGACGTACTCCATTTCAAGACGGTCGATCCGGAGTTTTTTCAGCAGCCGTCCGGCAGCGTCCGCCGCCAGCTTGATGAGGTCGGTGAGATAGATGGGCAGGCCGCCCTTCTTCTGTTCCGATTCCGCCTCCTTCTTTGCCTCCGCCTTTTTCCCCTTGTCAGCTTTCTCTTTAGAGGATCTCTCTTTTTTTCGCTTTGGCTTCTCCCCTTTTTTCTTCTCCTTTTTGGGGATTAGCGTGAGCCGGATCTGCCCTAAGCGGACACGGACCCGCAGGCCTTCGGCGCCATAGGTCACCTCAGCGCCAAGGCGCACCAGCATAAGCAGGATCAGCAATAGGACGATGACGCCGAATACGATCCAGCCGGTCATACCTCCGGCGCTCCTGTCGCATTGGAGAGCGTATCCTCCCCTTCCTGCTCTGCCTGCAGCTTTTGTGCCGCCGCCTGCAGTTCCTGAGAGAGTTTGGCCTCTTCCCCCGTCTGCGGGAGGGGCGGCAGATCGTCCAGGCTGGTCAGGTTAAAGCTGCGGAGAAACTGCGTGGTGGTACGAAACAAGGTGGGCCGGCCGGGTACTGCCAGCCGTCCCGCCTCCTCGATCAGCCCCCGCTCCATGAGCAGGTTGACGGTATAGGAGGAGTCCACACCCCGCACTTGCTCCACATAGGCCCGGGTGGTGGGCTGAAAATATGCGATGATGGACAGCACCTCCAGAGCCGGCTGTGACAGCTGAGGCGGCTTGCGCCGCTCAAAAGCTCTGCGGATATAGCCGGCATACTCCGGAGCGGAACAGAGCTGATAGCTGTCGCCCAGATGGAGCAGCCGGATGCCCCGGCGCTCATAGCTGTATGCGTCGGCCAGCTTTTTGCAGGCCTCCTCCACCACGTCCTGCTCCACCTCAAGGGCAAGACAGATACGCTCTGTGGGGATGGGCTCTCCGGCGGCAAACAGAATGGCCTCAAGGGCAGATTGAAACTCTCTATCTTCCATTTTTTCCATAAGTGCTCCTATTTATGCAGTCGTCTCCGGTTCTTCCGAATGTTCCGTTGCCTCTGCACCCTCTGTTTGGGTGACGGTACAGTCCTGCTCCGTGCCTGCCAGGCGGATACGGCTGGCCTTGCACAGTTCCAAAATAGCCAGGAAGGTGGCAACGACCTCCGAACGGGTCTTGCTGCCCAGAAACAGTTCTTTCAGCCGTGTCACACCGCTGCGGATGAGCCGGGCCAGGATCTCTGTGGACTTTTTGCCCACCGGGTAGGGCTCTCTGCCCACAATGCCCTGAAATGCTTTTTCCGGATTTTGAGGCTGCTCACCGCTGCGCCGCAGCACCCCCAGAATGGCGTTTTGAAGGTCCGCCGGCTGGTGGACATAGCGATAGGTGCGATCGGGAGTGATGGGCTCCTGCATACGGGTGATGCAGTCTCTGCCCACCTCGTAACGGCTGAGCATACCGGGGACAATGGCACGAATCTTCTTAAAGTTCTCGTGCCGCTGCCGCTCTTCCAGGGAGGCGATCAGCTCTTCCATTTCGGACAGGGCCTCTTCATCGTTGATGCTCAGCAGCATGCGGGTCTTGATATAGACCAACTGGGCCGCCATAGTGACGAACTCACTGGCGATCTCCAGGTCCATCTCCTTCCGCTGCTCCATCCAGGCCAGATACTGATCCAGGATTAGGGCGATCTGTATGTCCTGGATCTCCATTTTATTTTTGCTCAGGAGGGCCAGGATCAGATCCAGCGGGCCGTCAAAGTCGGCAGGCTCGGTGCGGGTCTTGACCACGCTCTCCAGATGATAAACAGGTACTTCCATAGGCGATCCTATCACATAAATACATAGTTCAGCAGCGTTACCAGGACAGTAAGGGGAAGTCCCGTCACATGACAAAGCCCTCTTGCTGCGGCATTGACCAGAAAGCCCAGCGGTCCGTTCAGCACACCGAAGAAAACCAACACAAAAAGAAGCAGCATGACATAGCGCTCATAGCGCAGCATGAAGCCGTATGTCCGGTCCGGCAGAAAGGAGAAGAGCACCTTCGCTCCGTCCAGCGGCGGAATGGGGAACAGATTAAAAATACCCAGTCCGATGTTTTGCCACAGGAGCACGGCAAGTCCCGCCATGACCCAAAAGCCGGGTTCTGTTCGGCCCGCATTGCAAAAATAGAGCAAACTGAGCAGCGCCGCTGACAGCACCGCAAGCACGAAATTGGACACAGGACCTGCCAGTGCGGTGATAGCCATGCCCTGCTTAGGCCTTTTGAAATATCTGGGATCCACAGGGACAGGTTTTGCCCAGCCGAAGCCCGCCAGCACCAGCAGCAGAAAACCCATAGGATCAATATGACGCAGGGGATTCAGGGAGAGACGCCCCATTCTGCGGGCAGTCACATCCCCCAGTTTCCAGGCCGCCAGACCGTGGCAGGTCTCATGGACGCTGAGACTGAGGAGGGCGGCAACGACCCGGATGAGCAGCAGCAGCGCTATCTGGTAGTTGAACACCGTTCCCAACCGGTTGAGAAAGGACACCTGGCTCTCCCCTTTCCATACAGATACAATAAGTCCATAATAAGACAGTACCCATTATACCCAATCGCTGCAAAAAACACAAGTCGAAGTAAGGGAACTTCCACCGGTTTGCGGCATTTTTTCTCCGTCTTTCTCCGCCCGACGCTGAAAACGCCTGACTCTCTCAGGAGTCAGGCGCAATTCAGATCTCATTTGGTTATTTTTTAAAGCTGTCCTTCAGGCTGACGGACCGGTTAAACACCATGGCTCCGGGCTTGGAATCTCTGTTATCCACGCAGAAGTAGCCCAGACGCATGAACTGGAAGGAGGCGGGCGCCTGGGCGCTTGCCAGAGACGCTTCCAGCTTACAGCCCGTAAGGGTCTCCAGTGAATTGGGATTCAGGCATGCCAGAAAGTCCTTGCCGGCAGCGTCGGGAGCGGCATCGTCAAAGAGGTTGTCGTAGAGACGCACCTCAGCGTCGATGGCCGTGGCTGCGTCCACCCAGTGGATAGCAGCGCCCTTGATCTTCCGTCCGTCGGCGGGGTCTCCCCCTCTGGAATCGGGATCGTACTCAGCCAGGATTTCAATGACATTGCCGTCCTCGTCCTTGACGCAGCCGGTACACTGAATGACATAGGCGCCCTTCAGCCGGCACTCGGGGCCGTTGGGGGTCAGACGCTTATACTTCTTCACAGGCTCTTCCATAAAGTCGTCGGACTCGATGAAGAGATGGCGGGAGAAGGTAACTTCACGGGTTCCCATCCCAGGATCTTTGGGGTGATTCTCAATCGTGAAGGTCTCGCTCTGACCCTCCGGATAGTTGGTAATGGTCAGAGGGATGGGGCGAAGGACGGCCATGACACGGGCGGCAGTGCTGTCCAGATGGCTGCGGAGACAGGACTCCAGGAAGGCGTATTCCACAGTGGAGTCCGCCTTGGCAACGCCGATCTGCTCGGAGAAGCTGCGGATGGCCTCCGGCGTATAGCCCCGGCGGCGCAGGCCGCAGATGGTAGGCATACGGGGATCGTCCCAGCCGGAGACATAGTTCTGCTCCACCAACTGGCGCAGCTTGCGCTTGGACATGACAGTGTGGTCGATGCCCAGGCGGGCAAACTCGATCTGGCGGGGCTTTGCCGGACAGGAGATGTTGTTGATGACCCAATCATAGAGGGGGCGGTGGGCCTCAAACTCCAGCGTACAGAGAGAGTGGGTAATGCCCTCAATGGCGTCCTCAATGGGGTGAGCAAAGTCGTACATGGGATAGATGCACCATGCGTCTCCGGTGCGGTGGTGGCTCTGATGCTTGATCCGGTAAATGGCAGGATCACGCATGTTGAAGTTGCCGCTGGCCAGGTCGATTTTGGCCCGGAGGGTCATGGCACCGTCAGGGAACTCCCCTGCCCGCATTCGGCGGAACAGGTCCAGGCTCTCCTCAATGGGCCGGTCCCGATAGGGGCTGGTGGCCGGAGTATTGACATCGCCCCGGTTGGCGCTCATCTCCTCGGCGGAGAGCTGGCAGACATAGGCAAGGCCTTTCTCGATCAGCTCCACAGCATACCGGTACATCTGCTCAAAGTAGTCAGAGGCATAATAAAACCGGTCCTCCCAGTCATAGCCCAGCCACTTGATGTCCTCCTGGATGGCATCCACAAACTCCACATCTTCCTTGGTGGGGTTGGTGTCGTCCATGCGGAGGTTGCAGAGACCGCCGTATTTCTGGGCAGTGCCGAAATCCACATAGATGGCCTTAGCGTGTCCGATGTGAAGATAGCCGTTAGGCTCCGGCGGGAAACGGGTGTGCACCGTCATGCCGGCGTACCGGCCGCCCTCGGCAATATCCTCGTCGATGAAATTATGGATAAAGTTCTGTGTCATCAGATTGTTCTCATTTTCTGCCAAAGGAATCACTCCCTCTCTGATCTTTCTGTGATATTATAAACCAAAATGCGCCATTTGAAAAGAGAAAATGACACTGTGGAAATGCGACAGAATGGATGCAGGATTCCCGCCATTTTGTCTATTTTGTCCGTTTGTGTCACCCACACCGTTATTGACAGAGCGTATAGGCTGTGCCATACTGAAACGGATGAACCAAGCAGAGCGGGGTGATCTTTTATGCCGAGACAGCGGCGGATCCGGGACGGATATGACTATGAGACCTATGTGGCTCAGGCACTGAAGCGGCGGGGCTTTCGCAGCATTGAACAGACCGCAAAATCCGGTGACTACGGCGTGGACCTGCTGGCCAGATGCCACGGGGTCCGCTACGCAATCCAGTGTAAATACTACACCGACCCGGTGGGCGGCTTTGCGGTACAGGAGGCCGTGGCCGGAATGGGCTTTTACGGGTGCGACCGTGCTATGGTGGTCACAAACAGCTGCCTGACCAAGGCCGGGAGAGAGCTGGCGGAGGCCAACGATGTGGAAGTGCTGGAATACATCGCCCCAGAGCACGAGCGCTTCTGGGAACGGCGGCAGCCCTGGGAGCTGGTGCTGCTGGCGCTGGAGTGTGTTCTCTTTGGCCTGGTGCTCCATCAGATGGTGTTGCAACAGGCGTTTCAATGGAAATCTGTGGGAATTCTGGCACTTCTCTGCTTCCCGCTTCCCTATTTGGCAATTTGGCTGGGACGAATCGCCCTCCGTCTGTTTCGAAGAGGGATTTCCGGAAGAGCCCCAGACTCAGAGCCGCCCGACGTATAGCGGGCGGCTTTTTTCAGAAAAGCCCCGTATGCATGCATACGGGGCAAAATCAGGCAGTTTTATCTGGTCAAAACAGCAATGCCGAAGGCAGGGAGCGTGAGTTGATCGCCGGCCAATGCAACCTGGTCTTCCGATACTGTGAGAACAGCTGAGAGAGTGGTGTAGTCAGCGCCGTCACCGGACAGGGGCACCGTTTTCGCCTCTTCCGAGGCATTGATGACCACCAGGACAGGCTCCAAGTCGGTTCCCTCCTTGATCCTGGTAAAGGCGCAGATCTCCTTATCGGACATCTCCTCCACCACAGCAGTTGCGCCACGGGCGATGACCGGGAAGCTGTTGCGGATGCGGATAGCGTTGCGGTAGTAGACATAGACAGAATAGGAATCGACAGCTTGGGTCTCCAGAGAGGGGAATTTCATCTCGAAGCTCTCCATGTCCTGGGGACCGACACACATACCTTCCGCATCGGCGTCCTCGGTCCAGTACATGGGCGCACGCTTGTTCTCGTCTTTGCCGGAGCCTTTCATGCCCAGTTCTTCACCGTAATAGACAAAAGCGTTTCCGGTCATCAGCAGGTTGAGAGCGCCGGCCAGCTTGGTGTGGCTGCCGTCGTCCCAGGCGTAATAGCCCGTACTGCGAGCCATGTCGTGATTGGTGTAAAACGGGGCGTTGATATAGTCCGGATTGTAGGAGGCATAAAGCGCCTCCTCCGACTCCATTGCCTCACCAAAAGCGCTTGCGCTGGTGGTGCCTTTGACCACTCTGGCAATCGTACCGTCACCGTCAGCGAAAGCAAAGTCGAACATGGAGTCGATACCGCTCTCATAGTAGGAGGCGTAGGTACCCTGATCCGCCCACCCTTCGGCCACGAGATAGGCCTCCGGATTCTGGCTCTTGACCGTATCTGTCAGCCAACCCATAAAGGCAATGCTGTCCAGACGGCTCTCGGTGTAATAGGACGTGACAGCGTCCAGGCGGAAGCCGTCCACACCTCTGTCCAGCCAAAAACCGGTGATCTCTGCGATCTCATTGCGGACCGCCTCGCTGTCCAGATTCAGATCCGGCATACCGGACCAGAAGCGGGCCTCGTAGTACCAACTCGTACCGGGAACCTGAGCATAGCCGTTGGCCGCCTCACGGGTGAAGTTGTAGTAATCGACATAGGGGCACTCTTCCACGGAAGGCTCGGCATCCTGAGGCAGGCTGCGCAGATAATCTGCGGCAGTCGTAAACCACGGGTGTTCGGAAGAAGTATGATTGATTGCCAGATCGAGGATCAATCGAATGCCCCGTGCGTGGCACTCTGCCAGCAGATGGTCAAAATCCTCCAATGTGCCGTACTGAGGGTCAATGTCCATATAGTCCGTTGTGTCATACTTATGATAGGTAGGAGACGGGAAAACGGGCATGAGCCAGATCATAGTGCAGCCCAGGTCATCACCGGAGGCGGGATCCCCGTCATTGATATAGTCCAGCTTTTCCGTCAGGCCGCCCAGATCCCCGATGCCGTCACCGTCGCTGTCATAGAAGGAATAGACAAAGACTTCGTAAGTCGTGCGGTAGGCATCCTCATCTGCCTGCGGCACCAAGGCACTGTTCAGCAGTTCCATCTGAGAGGGCTGGATGCTATCAGGCTCCCCTTCGGAAGGGACATCCTCCCCTTCATTTGATACCTCAGCAGGCTGTTCCGCAGTCTGTTCATCAGGCGTCTCGGGTGCAGACGGCTCTGCTTCCCCTGCCCCCCCGCAGCTGCAAAGGAGCAGCAACGCCAGCAGCAGCGAGATAATACGCATCGGTTTTTTCATAGTGTTTCCTCCTCAGACATGGTGCTTTCGTGTGCTTACTGAAAAGCGGCAGCAGCCATAGCTGCCGCCGCTTTTGGGATATATGGTTTGGGGAGAGAAATCAGCCCTTGACGGAACCTCCGGTGACGCCCTCCACATAGTACCTCTGCAGGCACATAAAGAGGATGGTGACCGGGATGGCTACCAGAATACCGCCTGCGCAGAAGCGGGTGAAGTAGCCCTGATAGTCGTTGGTCCAGACCCAGCGCTGCATGGCGACTGCTACGTTGTAGCTGTCGCTGTGACCAAAGGCCACGTAAGAGGCGAAGATGTAATCACACCAGGGAGCCATGAAGGCGACCAGAGCGGTGTAGATGATGATCGGCTTAGACAGCGGAATAATCATCTGGAACAGGATCTGCGCCCGGGATGCGCCGTCGATACGAGCTGCCTCGTCCAGAGACTTGGGGATGGTATCGAAGTAGCCCTTACAGACATAGTAGCCCATGCCGGAGCTGGCGACCGAAATCAGGATCAAGCCGGGGATTGCACCCTCCTGGGTCAGACCGAGCATCTTGAGCAGGAAGTACAGGCAGATCATGGTCAAAAAGCCGGGGAACATGCCCAGAACCAGCCAGATGTTCATCAATCCACGGCGGCCCTTAAAGCGCATACGGGAGAGGGCGTAGCTGACACAGATAATGACGATCGTCTGGAAGAGTGTCACAAAGACTGCGATAATGAAAGTGTTCAGGTACCACTTGGTGAACTTGGTGCCATCACCGAAGAGGAACTTATAGTTATCCAGAGAAAACTCTCTGGGCATCAAATAGTTCACCATGCCGCCGCTTTCTGTGGCATAGGAGCGGAAGCTCTGCATGAGAAGGCAGAAAAAGGGGAACAACCAGATCACACTGATAATGATCAAAAGGAGGTAAGCGAGCGCATTACCGATTCTACGTCTTCTTAACATTACTGGAATCCCTCCTCATCCTTGACAGACGGCAACAGGTTGTAGACTACCAGAGAAACAACCGCGGTAACAATAAAGACCATGATACCAATGACGGCTGCCATGCGGTAGTTCGTGTCGTTGACCGTCATCTTATACAGCCATGTGACAAGCAGGTCGGTGTAGCCTGCGTTGCCGGTCAGGTTCATAGCTTGCGGCTTGCCCTGATTCAGCAAGAAGATGACGTTGAAGTTGTTCAGGTTTCCGGTAAACTGTGTCAGGAGGAACGGGCCAGTGACGAAGAGCATGTAAGGCAGCGTGATAGAACGGAAGGTCTGGAACGCGTTGGCACCGTCGATGCGTGCGCTCTCATATAGTTCGGCAGGGATATTCATCAAAAGACCGGTGACGATCAGCATGGTATAGGGAATGCCAATCCACAGGTTGATGAGGATAATCATGATCCGAGCCAACATGGGGTTCGTCCAGAACGGAATCGCCGAACTGATCCAGCCCCACTTCATCAGATAAGCGTTAACCAGACCGTCAGCGGCAAACATTTTGCCCACATACAGCAGGGAGACGAACTGAGGAACAGCGATCGTCATAACAAGGATGGTACGCCACAGCTTCTTGAAGCGAATTCCCTTCTTGTTGATCAGCATTGCAATCGCCATACCGAGGAAGTAGGTCAGGAAGGTGGCAAAAAAAGCCCAGATCAGCGTCCAGAGCAGGACGGTGAAGAAGGTGGGGCCAAAGCCTTCGGTGCCGAAGGAAACAAGATTCTTGAAGTTGTCGACGCCGACCCAGGTAAACAGAGCGGAGGGCGGCTGATGGTTTTTGTCATAATTGGTGAAGGCGACACAGATCATAAAGATGATCGGCAGCACCGTAAAGACAAAGATGCCCAGCACCGGCAGTGCCATCAGGGTCTTGTCAAAGTTTTCATCCAGCAGGGAGAAAAGATCCTGCCGGTTGGTGGGCAGTCTCTTGCCTTCGGCAAGGCGCTCCTGGGCATCCATATTCTGCCGCAGGTTGACTCTCCACAGGAAGAGCAGCGCCAGAATCACAACAATGGTCAGAATGCCATAGAGCAGGATAAAGAAGCTGTTGTCGCCATAAGAGACCGTACCGTCAGGATTGAAGCCGCGGCCGTGAGTACCCAGCGTCACAATGTCCTTCAGGTAATTTGCGCCGAAGCTGAAGATAAAGTACAGAGCCGCAGCCTCTGCTGCCAAAAACGCAATGCCGCGAGCAAACTGTTTGCGGACGATCTGTCCAAAGCCCATGATAATAAAGGAGATCTTGGTTAAAACGTCTCCCTTGACAAATGTTCTGCCGATCTCTTTCAGATCTGTGCCGATCCATTTGAAGAAACCGCCGATTTTAGCGGCCACCGATTTTTTCTCTTCCATAATACCTCCAATCTCAAAACGCAGGCTCACCCTTTGAATGCATCAGGCAGGGCATCCATAGAACACCCTGCCTGACGTTTCGTTAGATTAAGCGGAATGCTTCCCGTTCAGCGAAACGAGTCCGTTATCTTACTGAGCGTAGGAAATGCAGGTATCCTGGAACTGGGTCAGAACGGCCATCAGTTCCTCATCGGAGGCGTTGTCATACTCATTAGCGATGACGGAGTCGCCGAGGGAAGTAGCCAGACCCCAGTAGTCGCCAGGATACTGGCCCTGAGGAATGTCATAGGGAATCTGCTCAGCCAGAGCGGCCAGAGCGGGGTCAGCCTGGACAGCAGGATCCTGCTGAGCGGTCAGGTTGGAGGGGCCCCAGCCAACAGCCTCGAAACGAGCGAGCTGAACATCAGCGCTGGAGAGGTACTGAGCCAGAGCCTGGCAGGCAGCCAGCTTGCCGGCATCAGTCTGAGGCTTAACGCCCAGCAGCTTGAAGCCGCTGAAGCCGCTCATCTGATAGGTGTTGCCGTCCACGGTGAAGGTGGGCAGCTTGGCGGCAGCATAGTTGTCGCCGAACAGAGCCTGAGCATTGCCAGCGTCCCAAGTGCCGTCGATGATAGCAGCGGCGTTGGTAGCATTCTCAACGGAAGAGCCGTTGGTGAAAGCAGGGGAGTTGCTCAGAGCGATGATGGCCTTCAGAGCCTGAACGCCGGCATCGGAAGCGTAAGTAACGTTAGCGCCGGTGAAGCCGTTCTCGTCGGTGTCATAGGTCAGCTCGCAGCCGGTGCCGAAGAAGAAGGAGGTCTGATACCAGCCGTTGTTGATCTCCATGTAGACGCCCTTGCCGGCAGCCTCAGCGTCGGCCAGGATCGCCTCGAGAGAGGTGGGATCGGTGATGACGCTGCTGTCATAGTACAGGAAGTAGCCGTTATCGGAGGTGATGGGATAAGCATAGATGGTGTCGCCCATGGTGGCAGCGCCAACAGCGCCGGCATCGTTCTGCTCAGCAACCCAAGCGGCATTGTCGCCCACAACGGGAGTCAGAGCACCGGCGACGACCAGACGGGACAGCTGGTCCTGAGCAAAGCCATAGATATCAGCGCCGCCCTCGACGTCGGTGATCATGTTGCCAGCGGCATCGCCCTCGCCAACAGCCTCGACAACGATGTCATAGCCGGCGAAAGCGGGGTTGGCCTCGATAAAGGCAGCAGCCTGAGCCTGGGTGAAGTCGGTGATGTTGTCAGCGACCCAGATGGTGATGGTGCCGCTGCCGTAGTCGACATCAGCGGGAGCCTCAGTCTCAGTGGCGGCGGGGGTATTGTCCGCAGCCGGGGTCTCAGTGTTGTTGTTTCCGCCGCAGGCAGTCAGCATGCCGAGCGCCATGGCGAGAACAAGCAACAGAGACAGCAGTTTCTTGTTCATGTTGTTCCTCTCCTTACATGATGTAATGATTCCTATTCAGCTTATTGCACAAGACACATTACTGAATGGCAACTTTAGTTTAGCTCCTTTTTCCTTCCTTGTCAATCTCTTTTGTTTTCGTTTTTGCAAATTACTTTTTATATCTCAAAACGCCGCCACTTTTCGGTGAATAAAAGGTTGTTCTTTTTCTGCAAATATGAGAAATATAATGACAAATATACAAAAGTTACAAAGGGTTAAAATTCTGTGTTCCGTCAAAGCTTGAAGCTTATCCGCTCATTTTTCCATGAGGATCTCCCCTACCCTGTTGAGATCCATCTCCGGCAACACGTAATCTGCCACAGGAGACGCTTCCTTGGGGGAGATATTGGAATGAATATAGACTGTGGACATGCCGACCGCTCTGGCCCCTGCAATATCACACACGCCGTCGTTTCCGATCATGACGGCAGTTGTCGGGTCGATCCCCTGCTCCTCCAGTAAAATACGGAAAAAGCGGCGGTCCGGCTTCTTGTATCCGTAGTCGGAGGAGAGGTAGATGCCGTCAAAGGCAGAGATCAGATCCAAAACCTCCAGTTCATAGGTGGTAAAGATGGCCTGAGCATTGGAAAGCAAATATACTTTACAGCCTTGTATTTTCAAATCAGTTAGCAGCTTTTTTGCCCCATCGTAAAGCCGGATATAGTCCATGGACCACTCCCGGAAGCGACGTCCCGCCTCCACAGCCTGGGCCATATCCGCATGAACGCCCCGCTCTTGGAAGAGCTGCTGAAAGACATATTCAATCTGGATTTCCGGGTGCGACTCATGGGAATCGTTGCGCAGCCGGACACTCCCCTGCTCCCGCTCACGGACAATGGCGAAATAGCGCTCTTTCAGTTCCTGAGGAGTGCTGTAAACTGCCCCCTGAGTCCGATAGTGCTCCAGCAGATTCTCCCACAGGCAGGGGGCGGACTCGTCGGTGTGGATGTCTACCAGGGTACCATAGAGGTCAAATACACAGTTGGTCCATTTCATTGGGTTTCCTCGCTCAGGTAGTAAATTTGTGCCTCATAGGGGCGAAGAGGCCCTGTCCCCTGCTCATAGTTCGACAGCAGCAGCCGGGCGTTTTCAAACTCTGCCGGGCGGTCAAAGGGGATCGTATCCGGGGTGAAGTTGCAGACCACCAGCAGGTGTTCCTTTTCCGTGTCTCTGCGATAGGCAAAAATCTGCTCGTCCTCCGGGAGGAGCAGGGTGAAGCTGCCGTCCTGAAAGATAGGATACTGCTTGCGCAGAGCGATCAGCTTCTGATAGAAGTAGAAGGTAGAATCGGGATCCTCCAGGGCGGCGGCAGCATTGACGGTCTTGTAGTTGGGATTGACGGGCAGCCAGGGACGGACGTCAGAAAAACCCGCCTGATCACCGTCTGTCCACTGCATGGGAGTGCGGGCGTTATCACGGCCTCTGGCGTAGATCGAGCGGAGCACCTCCTCCTCCGGGACACCCCGGGCGGTGCGCTCCTGATAGAGATTTTTGATCTCCAGGTCTACGTATTGGTCAATGGGCAGGCGGATATTGGTCATGCCCAGCTCCTCACCCTGATAGATGTAAGGCGTGCCCTGCATGCCGTGGAGCATGGCGGCCAGCATTTTGGCGGACTCCACCCGGTACGCTCCGTCATTGCCCCAGCGGGAGACGATGCGGGGAAGATCGTGGTTGTCCATAAAGAGACTGTTCCAGCCGCAGTTGTGCAGTCCTCTCTGCCAGCGGTCAAAGCAGCGCTTCAATGCCGGCAGGTGCAGGGGAATGACATCCCACTTCTCCCCCTTCTGATCCAGACAGATATGTTCAAACTGGAAAACCATGCTCAGCTCACTGCCGTCCGGATTGCTGAACTGCTTTGCCCGCTCCACATCGGCGCTCCATGCCTCGCCCACGCTGACCAGTCCCTCCCGGACAAAGGCCTTTTCGGACAGCTCCCGCAAAAACTCGTGCAGCCGAGGACCGTTGGCGGTAATCTTCTCATCCGGCACCTTTGCGATCTGGTCGATGACGTCCAGACGAAAGCCGCCTACGCCCTTGCCGGCCCAGAAGCGGATCATTTGATAAAGCGCCTCCCGGACAGCAGGATTGTCCCAGTTCAGATCGGGCTGCTTGGCGGCAAACTGGTGGAAGTAGTACTGGCCCAGATGGGGCACATAGGTCCAGGCAGAGCCGCCGAAAACGCCCCTCATATCGTTGGGCGGGCAATCCGGCCGGCCGTCCCGCCAGACGTAGAAGTCATGGTAGGGATTGTCTCTGCTTTTGCGCGCCTCCTGAAACCAGCGGTGCTCGTCCGAGGTGTGGTTGAGGACCAGGTCCATAATGATGGAGATGCCCCGTTTCTCCGCCTCCCGGATCAGTTTCTCCATGTCTTCCATGGTGCCGAAGGGAGGATAGATAGCCTCATAGTCTGAGATGTCGTAGCCGTTATCCTCCTGAGGGGATTCATAGACCGGAGAGAGCCAGATCCCGTCAATGCCCAGCTGCTCCAGGTAGTCCAGGCGGGAGATAATGCCCGGGATGTCGCCCACGCCATCACCGTTGGTGTCCTGAAAACTCTTAGGGTAGATCTGATAGAAAACAGCCGACTTCCACCAGCCCCGTTTTGTCTTATCCAGCATCGTCATGCTCCCCTTTCAATTACGCTTGATCTCTTCCAGGGCTTCATAGACCCGCAGCAGCTCGCCTACGCTCCACGCCTGGGCAAAGCACCCTCTGCTAAAGGTGGGTACAAGGCCATCGTAAATCTCCGGGATCTGGCCGATGCAGCCCTCCCGCAGTGCGCTGTACAGTGCGTCCAGCTGCCGGCCCACTTCGTCAGCCGTCTCTTTCGCGTACTTCCCCACTTTCAGCCGGGCCAGATAATAGGCTCCCACAGGGAAGGGCCAGACAGTGCCCTGATGATAGGCCATGTCCCGCTCCCGCTGGGGACCGCCGTAGGTGGGATGGAACTCCGGATCCTCCGGAGAGAGGGTGCGCAGGCCGCAGGGGGTGTAAAGATGGCGGTGGACCGTATCTACCACCTGCACCTCCTGCTCATGGGAGAGCATGGTAAAGGGCATCGTCACCGCCCAGATCTGATTGCAGCGGATCTGGGTGTCTGCCCTGGTGCCGGAGACGACATCCTTCAGGCAGCCCCGCTCCGGCATCCAGAAAGCCGGGACAAAGGACTCCTTCACCTTCTGTGCCAGCCTGCCGTACTCCGTACCGTCCTCCCCTGCCAGCGGGGCAAACTGCTCCATGACGCAGAGCGCGTTGTACCAGTAGGCGTTGATCTCCACCGGCTTGCCGTGTCTGGGGGTGGGCAGAATGCCCTCCACGCAGACGTCCATCCAGGTCACCTGAGCAAGGCCCTCGCCGGCGCGGATCAGTCCGTCCTTGTCCATACCGATGCCGTAATGGGTGCCGGTCTGATAGGCCGATACAATCCGCTTGAGCACCGGCCAGGCCTCCCGGACAAAGTCGGTGTCTCCCGTCTTTTGGTGGTACAGCCAGATGCTGTTGATGAGCAGCAGGGCCGCATCCACCGTGTTATATTCCGGCTTTGCCGTCCCTTCCGGGAAGAGGTTGGGCACAAGGCCGTCCTTCTCATAGGCCAGGAAGGTTCGGAGGATGCTCTTGGCTGTGTCATACCGGCGGGTGGAGAGGGTGCAGCCGGGAAGGGCGATCATGGTATCTCTGCCCCAGTCGCCGAAGAAGGGATAGCCGGCGATGATGCTGTCTCCACCGGTGGATGCACGGCGGACGAGAAAGGCATCGGCGCTGAGGGCAAGCTGGCGGGCCACCTCGTGGGTCAGGCCGGACTGACGCTCCAGCTGTCGCCTGCGCTCCACCATTTCCTCCAGAATCGTCCGCCCGCTCTTGGTCACAGGAGCATCGGAGAGGATCAGTTCAAACTCCGCTGACGCTCCGGCAGGGACGGAGCAGGTGATCTTGCAGCAGCTGGCGACATAGCCGGAGGCCGTTCTGCCGTCCCGCTCGTCATAGGCGTAGTACAGCCGTTCGTGAGTCAGTTCCTCCGGGGTGAGGCCGCCGTCAGTTTTGATATAGAGGGTCTGCCCCTCAGCGGAGACGGTATTGCCGGTGAGGGCAAACTGCTTTTTCTCCTGAGGAGCGTCTCCCTTGGGGGCGAATTGCAGCCAAGGGCGGATGTCCAGCCGACAGTCGGCGCCGGAGCGGTTATGTACGGTATAGAGGATCGCCGCCGTATTTGCCCCGTACTCCATGGCACAGCGGCGGATGAGCTGCACCCCAGAGACCTCATAGCACCAGCGGGGTGCGTACTCCATCTCAAAGGAGGAAAGCGCGCGATAGCCCGTCTCCGGCGCTCTGCCGTCGGAATAGGACTGGGAAGAAAGAGGGGTCCGCTCTCCTCGTACAGTCAGCTCCTCTGACAGGCGGTGGACCAGGGTCATGCGGTGGTTGGGCGCCTGAACGGAAGAGACAAGGATGCCCATATCTCCCCGGTTGACGGAGTAGGCCATGGTAGCGGACATATAGCCCCCCAGTCCGTTGGTCAGCAGCCAGCAGCTCTCCTCCGCCCGTTCCAGGGAAGGCATATCCTGTTTGCCGAAGGTAAATTTCATAGTCGATTCTCCTCTGCCAATCATATACCCCTATTATATCTACTTTTCAAAACTATGTAAACAAAAACATCAGAGAGGCACTTCCTCTCTGATGCTGATTCCGGTATGGTCAGTCCTCCGGGAACTGGAGCACTGTTTTTCTGCCGCTCTTTCCCAGGGATGTATGGGGGAAAATCGCCTGGGCCGACTGGAGATAGTCCTCCGGATGATTGAGCGACGGGCTGAAATGGGTGAGCCACAGCTCCTTTGCACCCGAACACAGGGCGGTCTTGGCAGCCTCCCCAAACATCATGTGGCAGGTCTCCTTTGCCTTGGGCAGCTTGTCCGGCTCACCGTACATACCCTCACAGATGAGAAGGTCGGCGTCCACTGCCGCCTTGTACAGCGCCTTGGCAGGGCGGGTATCGGTGGCGTAGACCAGCTTCACCCCCCGTCGGGCGGGACCAAGCACCATGTCCGGCGTAAAGCCTTCCACCGTCTCTCCCTGCTGCAGGCGTTTCCACAGCTGCTTGGGGATGCCGGCTTCCAGGGCACGCATGGGGTCGAACTTCCCTCTCCGGGGCACCACGGCCTGATAGCCGAAGCAGGGGACAGTATGACGGAGAGGAAAAGCTATAACATCCCAGTCTCCCAAAGAAATAGTCCGGGCGCTCCCCTCCTCCAGCTCTGTCACCCTGACATCAAACGCCAGCTCCGGGGCGATGACCTTCACTGCCTCCATAACACGCCGGATGCCGTTGGGGCCGATCACCGTCACCGGCTCTGTCCGATCCATGTTGCCCATGGTGAGCAGCAGGCCGGGCAGTCCGGCGGTATGGTCGGCGTGGAGGTGGGTAATGCAGATGGTATCCAGATTTTTAAAGCTGCATCCGGCCTCTCGTGCTGCAATCTGGGTGCCTTCTCCCGCATCGATCAGCAGGCTCCGTCCGTTACAGCGCAGCACCAGCGACGTCAGCCAGCGGCCAGGCAGGGGCATGGTGCCGCCAGTTCCCAGCAGACAGACATCCAGCATCCAGATCACCTCCTCCCTGTTGTGTCGTCTCTCTTACCACTCGCCTGCGAGGACGATCTTGTCCTCCCGGACGGTGGCGGTCAGCTTGCTGATCGGATGCTCATAGTGCTGGATCAGATACTGAGCGATCTCGTCCTCCAGCTCCTTCTGGATCAGACGGCGCAGATTCCTGGCGCCGTAGGTCACGGAATAGGACTTGTGGGTCAGGTATTCCACCAGAGCGTCGTCCCAGGTGAAGTCAATCTCCTTCTCCCGGAGAGAGGCCTGAAGCTCCCGGAGCATAATGCCCGTAATGCCCTTAAAGTTCTCCTCACTGAGCCGGTTGAAGTGGACGATCTCGTCCACACGGTTGATAAACTCCGGCCGCAGGAAGGATTGAAGGGCCTTCATCGTCTTCTCCTTGTCCTGCTCCTGAGCGGAGCGGCCGAAGCCCACACTGCCTGTCTGGCTGCCGCTGCCGGCGTTGGAGGTCATGACAATGACAGTGTTTTCAAAATTGACCTTACGGCCGTGGGCGTCAGTGATCTGGCCGTCGTCCAGAATCTGAAGCAGGATGTTCAGTACGTCAGGGTGAGCCTTTTCGATCTCGTCAAAGAGGACCACGGAGTAGGGCTTGCGGCGGATCTTCTCGGTCAGCTGCCCGGCCTCATCATAGCCCACATAGCCGGGAGGAGAGCCGACGATCCGTGAGACGGCATGCTTCTCCATAAATTCCGACATATCCAGACGGATGAGGGACTCAGGACTGTTAAACAGGTCCTGGGCCAGCTGCTTGACCAGCTCCGTCTTACCCACGCCGGTGGAGCCGACGAAGATGAAGGAGACGGGCTTATGCTTAGGAGAGATGCCCACACGATTGCGGCGGATGGCACGGGTGACGGCGTCCACCGCCTCGTCCTGGCCAATGATATGCTGTTTCAGCCGGGTGTCCAGTTCATTCAGGCGGGCAAACTCCTCCTCCTGGATGCGGCTGGCGGGGATATTGGTCCAAAGCTCGATGACCCGAGCCAGATTCTCCAGCTCCAGGGTGGGACGCCCCACCTCGTTGAGGGCGGCCTCCTCCTCGTCCAGACGCAGTTCCAGACTGCGCAGGTGAGCAATGCGCTCGTAGCCCCGGTCGTCCTCAGGGACGTTTTGAAGGGCACTGCGCTCATCCTGCAGCTCCTGCAGCTCACTGCGCAGCTGGTTTGAGTGCTGGCTGATCAGGCGCAGGCGCTCTTCCCGGCGCTGGGAGTCAATAGACAGGTCGTTTTGCAGGCTCATGGCCTCGTGGTTGATGGCGCTGAGCTGCTGGCGGCAGCGGGACTGCTTCTGCTCATTCTCCTTCAGCCTGGCGGAGCGCTCGGTGGACTGCTGCTCCTGCGCGGACAGAATCAGCTCCCGCTCCTTGGCAAGGTCCGCCCGCTCCTTGTGGATGGCAGCCAGACGGGCCAGCGTCTTGTTGTGCAGGTTGACATCCGAGCATGCCTCGTCAATGAGGTCAATGGCCTTATCCGGCAGGAACCGATCGGTAATGTATCGCTCGGAGAGGGTCACCGCATTGCGGAGGATCGGCTTGGGGATAATGACCTGGTGGTAGTCCTCATAGAAGTGGGCGATACCCTCCAGAATTTTAGTAGTGTCGTCAATAGACGGCTCGGCCACATTGACGGGCTGGAAACGCCGCTCAAGCGCAGCATCCTTTTCGATATACTTCCGGTACTCGTTATAGGTGGTGGCGCCGATGACCTGGATCTCTCCACGGCTGAGGGCGGGTTTGAGGATGTTGGCGGCGTTCATGGAGCCCTCTGCGTCGCCGGCGCCCACGATGTTGTGGACCTCGTCGATCACAAGGATGATATTGCCGATGCGCTTGACCTCTTCGATCAGCCCCTTCATCCGGCTCTCAAACTGACCCCGGAACTGAGTGCCGGCCACAAGGGCGGTCAGGTCCAGCAGATAGACCTCTTTGTCCACCAGCTTATAGGGCACATTGCCGGAGACGATGCGCAGGGCAAGACCCTCTGCGATGGCGGTCTTACCCACGCCGGGCTCGCCGATGAGACAGGGGTTGTTCTTCTGGCGGCGGTTCAGGATCTGCATGACACGGGCGATCTCCTCGTCCCGGCCGATGACGCCGTCCAGCTTGCCCTCGCGGGCGCGCCGGGTCAGACAGATGCAGTAGTTCTCCAAAAACTTCCGCTTCTGGTTTTTAGGGTCAGGTCCGTCCTTGCGGCCGTTCTGCTCCTGCTTGCGGCCGGGATTGGCAGAGGGAGCATCCTCCTTCTGGCTGTTCTGGCCGCCGAAAAGGCGGCTGAGGAAGGGGAAGGTGGCAGTCTTGCCCTCTTCCTGCTCGTCGTCATCCTCCACCGGCTGCCCCTGGTTTTCCATCATGGACTCCAGCGCCTCGGGGCCGCCAAAGGCGGACATCATCTCATTGGTCAGGTTTTCCACATCGTCCTCTGAGATACCCATTTTGCTCAGCAGGTCATCCACAGGCTTAATGCCCATTCCCTTGGCGCAGTTCAGGCAGTAGCCCTCATTCTTGGACTCCCCGTTTTCCATTTTCGTGACAAAGATCACAGCCATATTTTTATGGCATTTCGAACACAGTACAGGCTGCATAAAAATCTCCATTCTGCCGCTTCATGTCAGCACCGATCACAATAAAAATCTCCATAAGCGGCAGATGGAGATTTTGGCATGCGCTGCGGTTGCCCCGCAGGGGGTGAGCAGTACGCCTCAAATGCGATCACAGCGTGATCTGTCACACGATTCCTCCTGATAGACGGAGCTGACTCGCCAGTTTTTTGTTAGCTTATCACAAAATTATGAACAAATTTCGTCTTTTCGCAAATTCATCACAGGGAAATGGTACTGAATGCGGAAAACAGCGCCAAAAGGGTACTGCTCTCCACGCTCTCCTTGGGGATCAGGCCAAAGCCCACGCCCAGAGAGCAGATCACCGCCGCAATGACCGCCCCCTGTAAAAAGCCGCACAGCCCGCCCAGGGAGCGATTGACAAACCGCAGTCCGGGCAAGCGGGCCGCCAGATCCAGCGCCCGCCCCAGCAGGTGGCCGGCAAAGAGGATGAGGAGGAAGGCCAGAAGATAGGTCGAAAGCCATGCAACGCTCCGGGCCAGAGAGGCCGCAACCGCATCGGCGGCATTTGCTGTGACCTGGTGGACCTGATCCTGGACTGTGACCTCCACCGAGTCGATGAAGTACTGATAAAAGTCAGAATCAAAAATCTGCTCCAACAGGCCGCCGTCCTCCTCTTCCCATTGAAAGGGCTGCTGACCTTCCGTCTGCTGAGAGACAGAGGTCTCCATCTGGGAATAGACCGCATCACGAATACTGGGCTCGATGGCATAGGCCAGAGCGGGTGAAAACTGATCTGCCGCCAGTCTGGCGCCGGTCAGGGCCAGCACTGCCGCAACCAGGCCGCAGATGGTCATAATCAGTCCCTTTCGGGCGCCCATCAGAGTGAAAATGACCAGGACGGCCAAAATAATAATGTCAAATAGATTCATCGCAAACTCCCATCAGGGCAGGTAGACGTTTGCAGTCTCTGCCGTGACCAGAATGGCTGTTCCGTCCTCACGCATCAGCGCCTGCAGGATACCCGTGGTATTGGGCACGGAGGCATACTCCGTAAAGTCACTGGTGTAGATCGTCAGCTTGGATTGGGTCAAAACGGCGATATATTTCCCTGCGGTGGTCAGGGACAGGATGTCCTCGTTCACGTTCAGGGTACCCGCCACATTGCCGCTGCTGCCGATAATCACCAGCTGTCCTGTGGTGCCGGAGCGATAGCGGCTGAAATACTCCACCGCATAGCCCTCCCCGCTGAGGGAATAGCCCTGCAGGTAGAGGGTATTATTCTGCCAGTTGGCCACCTGCTCGTACTGATTGTTCAGGCGCTGGACACCGTATTCCTGCTGGAGCCAGACGCCGGAATGATCCCAGCGCATGTCAATGATGGTGGCGTTGGTATAGGTTTGGGTCTCCTGCGCTTCGCCGTCCGTCGTGCTGTACATGGTCAGCGTAGAGAGAAAGCTGGCTCCGGACTGACCGATGGTGAGAACCGCCAGCTGCTTATTGTCCGCAGACACTGCCGCATCCATGACGAATTGAGAGGAGATCCGCTCGGTCACCTGGGGCTCCTGTCTGGCGTCATATACGGTGACGACCCCCTTATAGCCGGAGGCCTCCTCCACCACCGACATCCAGCCGTGTTCGTTTACACGGGCGGAGATGAGGGCATAGTCCCCCTCGGTGGCGTAGTGATAGATCTCCTGCCGGTCGGAGAAAAGATAGAGGTCGCTGCCGCCGGCGTCATACACCACGGCGTAGTCCCCTGCCGTGCTGATGACAGGCCGCTTCATGGAGACGGAAATGTCCTCAAACTGGCTGCCCCGGTCAGAGAAAATTTGGATCCGGTTTTCGCTGCAAAGCACCAAGGCGTTATTCAGCACGCCGTAAGACAGCACCTTTTCCTCCCCGACAGAAAAGGCGGTACCCAGGCCCTCCTCGTTGGTCTCCAGCGCCCGATATGTCATATAGCGCTTGATAGAGTCCAGATTGATTCGGTCCCGGTTGACCACCAGCAGGACGGCCACCGCAATGAGGATGACCGTCAGGATAGAGGTCAGGATCCGCAGCAGGATGCGCAGGGCACCGATCCCTCTTTTTTCCTGCATCTGCTCTTCGCCGGTATCGGCTTCCGCTTCAAACTTTTTATCTGCCATGAGTTTATTCCTCCAGGTCTGTGTCCAGACCGACGGGTTCGTTGTACCAGAGTCTTGTCATATAAAGGCCGCCCGGCGGGACAGTAGGGCCGGCCTCCACCCGGTTTCCTCTGCGGAGGATGTCCGCAATGCCCTCCGGAGTCAGCTTGCCCTCCGCCGCATAGAGCACGGTACCTACCATGATGCGGACCATATTGTAGAGAAAACCGTTGGCGCAGACCTTTAAGGTGATCAGGTCCCCCTCCCGTACCACATCAAAGTAGTGTACGGTGCGGACAGTGGAACGGACATTGGTGCCCACATCCCGGACGGCGGCAAAATCGTGGGTACCGACGAAAACCTGAGCCGCTTCGGACATGATCTGTTCGTCCAGGTGTTTTGGATAGAAGTAGGCCCGATCCACATAGAAGGCATTGCGTATTCTGGAATTGTAGACCTGATAGGTATATTCCTTACGAATACAGGAGCCGATGGCGTTAAAGCCCTCGGAGACCTCCCGGGCAGAGACCACCACAATGTCCTCCGGCAGACGGGCGTTGAAGGCCAGGGGCATCCGGCCGCAGGGAATATTGCAGGTAGTGCGGAAATTGGCGATATAGACCCGTGCGTGGACGCCCGCATCCGTGCGGCCCGCCCCGGTGAATTTCACTGGGTGCTTTACCACCTTGGAGATGGCCTGCTCCAGAGTCTCCTGAACCGTCTCCGCATTTTTCTGCTTCTGCCAGCCGTGATAGGCTGTTCCCACATACATGAGCTGAAGGGCGATATTTCTCATCTTTGCTCCTTCCGTTCTCAGGTGTCTCTTAGAGATTAAAACCGTAGCCCAGAGTGCAGACCACTGCCAGCAGGACGATGCCCAGAGCCAGGGTGATCCAGTCTTTGCCGGTATAGGCCAGCTGGCGCAGACGGGTGCGGCCCTCGCCGCCGTGATAGCAGCGGCACTCCATGGCCGTTGCCAGTTCGTCCGCTCTGCGGAAGGCAGAGACGAACAAGGGTACCAGCAGGGGGATCAGCGCCTTGGCCTTGTCGATCAGGTTGCCGGAGTCGAAGTCTGCCCCTCTCGCCTTCTGGGCGGACATGATCTTGTCCGTCTCCTCAATGAGGGTGGGGATAAAGCGCAGAGCGATGGACATCATCATGGCCAGCTCGTGCACCGGGACACGGAGCTTCTTCAACGGCCCCAGCAGGCTCTCGATGCCGTCAGTGAGCAGAATGGGCGATGTGGTATAGGTCAAAAGGAAGGTGCCGGAGATGAGCATCATGATCCGGACCACCATAAAGAAGGCCGTGCGAATACCGCCGGTAGAGATGGTGAAAATGCTCCACTGAACGAGCACACGGCCAGTGGTATTGTAAAACAGATTCAAAACGCCGGTAAAGATGAGAATGAACAGCACCGGCTTCATACCCCGCAGCAGCGCCTTGGCTCCTACCTTAGACAGTCGGACGGCAGCAATGAGAAAGGCAAGCAGGATACCGTAGGTCACAAACCACTTGGCCTGAAAGAGAGCCACGATATAGAGTATGACCATGAGGATCTTTGTTCTGGGATCCAGGCGATGCACTACGGTGTCGCCGGGAAAAAACTGGCCCAGGGTAATGTCCTTCAGCATTTACACCGCCCCCTTTCCTGCCAGACGCAAGAGGACGTCTCTGGCCTCGCCCATAGTGTAGACGCAGTCGTCCTCAATGGGCAGGCCCAGCTCCTTCAGCCGCTGGAACACCTGAGTCACCTGGGGGATGCCCAGGCCCATCTGCCGCAGCTCTTTGCTGTGAGAGAACACCTCTCTTGGGGTGCCGTCATAGGGAATGACGCCGTCATTGACCACCACGATGCGCTCCACCGAGCGGGCAAGCTCCTCCATAGAGTGGGAGACCAGAATGATGGTGGAGTGATTGGCTTTGTGATAAGCACGGATATTCTCCAAAATGGCATCCCGTCCGGCGGGGTCCAGACCGGCGGTGGGCTCGTCCAGAATCAGCACCTCCGGCTCCATGGCGATGACGCCTGCGATAGCCACCCGGCGTTTCTGGCCGCCGGACAGCTCAAAGGGGGATTTTTGCAGCAGCTCCTCGCTCAGGCCCACAAAGCCTGCGGACTGACGGACCCGGCGGTCGATCTCCTCCTGGCCCAGCTTCATGTTCTTGGGGCCGAAGGCAATATCCTGATAGACCGTCTCCTCAAAGAGCTGATACTCCGGGTACTGAAACACCAGACCCACATGGAATTTTGCCTCCCGGACGCTGGCCTTGCTCTCCCAGATGTCACGGCCGTGGAGCAGGACCTGGCCGGAGGTGGGCTTAAGCAGTCCGTTCAAATGCTGGATCAGGGTGGATTTGCCGGAGCCGGTATGGCCCATGATGCCGATATACTCACCGGGATAGATGGAAAGATCAATATCCGTCAGAGCCTGATGCTCAAAAGGTGTCCCCTGACTGTAAATGCAGTTCAACTGCCTGAGTTCAAGTATTGGTTCCAATCTGATTCCTCACTTTTCCGGTGCCGCTCTCCTTCGGGAGATACAGCCCTGTCGAGAATGGAAATTTGACGATTTAGTGCAGCGCGGCGTAAATGGCCTGGGCGCACTCCTCTACGGAGAGGGCGTCCAGAGGGACCTCTACCCCATTCTTTCTCAGCTGATCCAAAAGACCCACCGTCTCCGGGACGGTCAGGCCACGCCGGGTCAGCTCTTCCACATTCCGGAACACCTCACGGGGCGGGCCGTCCTGGATGACCTTGCCGTGGTCCATGACGATCAGGCGGTCTGCCATGGCGGCCTCGTCCATGTGGTGGGTGATGAGTACCACCGTGATGCCCTGCTCCCGATTCAGCTTGGTGATGGTGCGCAGCACATCCTCCCGGCCGATGGGGTCCAGCATGGCAGTCGGCTCGTCCAGAACGATGCAGCGGGGCTCCATAGCGATGACGCCGGCGATGGCAATGCGCTGCTTCTGGCCGCCGGAGAGCAGATGGGGGGCGTGTTTGGCGTACTTGCTCATGCCCACCAGCTCAAGGGTGCTGTCTACCCTCCTGCGGATCTCCTCAGGCGGCACGCCCAGATTCTCCGGGGCAAAGGCCACGTCCTCCTCCACCACGTTGGCCACGATCTGGTTATCCGGATTTTGGAACACCATGCCAACGGTACGGCGGATGTCCAGCAAACACTCCTCCTCTGCGGTAGGGATGCCGTCCACATAAACGGCGCCGCCCTCAGGCAGATAGATGGCGTTCATGTGCTTGGCAAGGGTGGACTTCCCAGAGCCGTTGTGGCCCAGAACAGCGACGAAGCTGCCCTGCTCGATGGACAGCGTGACCCCGTTTAGTACCAGCGGCGTCTCTTTTTCCGCATCTGGGTAGCGGAAGGTCACATCTTTGATCTCAATAATCTCTTTGCTCATTTACTTACCTCTTCCCTGCTCAGAGATCCACCGGCCGGTGGAGCCGCAGGGCAGCACAAGGCCGCTGGCCGTCACAGGCAGGCCCAGCTCGCCGCATTCGGAATGACCGCCGTGCCGCTGCGTCACCAGCGTATCGAGCAGATAGCCCAAGACAGAGGGGGCAAGGCCGGTGGTATAGGAATTGATGAGGAAAAACAGGGGCTGATCGCTGAGCACCTGCACTACCAGCTCCAGGAAGGGATAGAGGTTCTCCTCCAGTTTCCAGACCTCGCCGGAGGGACCTCTGCCGTAGGAGGGCGGGTCCATGATCACAGCGTCATAGCGGCGGCCGCGGCGGATCTCACGCTCGACGAACTTGGCGCAGTCGTCCACGATCCAGCGGATGGGCGCCTTCTCCAGCCCGGAGAGGGCGGCGTTCTCTCTCGCCCAGGAGACCATGCCCCGGGCGGCGTCTACGTGACAGACCTGGGCACCGGCGGCGGCGCAGGCTACAGTGGCTCCGCCGGTATAGGCAAACAAATTGAGAACGCTCACCGGACGGCCGGCGGAGCGGATCATCTGCCGGGCAAAGTCCCAGTTGGCAGCCTGCTCCGGAAAAAGGCCGGTGTGCTTAAAATTCATGGCGCCGATCTTAAAGGTCAGGTCCCCGTAACGGATCTGCCAGCTGTCGGGCATGCCATGCTTTTCCCAATGTCCGCCGCCGGTCTTGGAGCGGAAATAGCGGCCTTGGGGTCGTTTCCACTCTTTGCGGCTGCGGGGAGTATTCCAAATCGCCTGGGGATCGGGGCGGACCAGAACGGTATCTCCCCACCGCTCCACCTTTTCGCCGCCGCCGCAGTCGATCAGCTCATAATCTTTCCATTGATCTGCAATCCACATGATAGTTATACTCCATATATCAATGTTACCAAATCGTTTTATTTTATCATTTTGTCTGCGTCTGCGTCAATGTCAGAAGTGTGAATTCCCCTGCTTTCATGGAAAAAAGCTGTGTCATATCCCACAAAGAAAAGACGCCGCCGGGGACTGACCCCGGCGGCAGATAAAATCTATCATTTACTTTTTGCCCTTGCGGATACGGCCTTCCTTGAGGACAATGGCAGTACGGGCAGGCAGGTACAGCTCAATGAAGTACCGACCGTCAAACTCCTTGACGGGATAGGTCATGTGATACACCAGGCCGTTGCCGCCGTATTTCCAGTCGTCAGTGCTGAACTCAACGGTGTAGTCGGCGTTGTTGGGCACAGGAATGAGGACACTGGTCTGAGAGCGGGAGGGGCTGAAGTTGAAGGCAAAAATCAGACCCTTGCGGTAGAAGGCGATGGTCTGGAATTCGCCGCTGATGTACTCCAGATCGGCCATGCGCTGTGCAAACAGATCCTTCCGCTTTGCCAATGCGATCATATCACGGTCAAAGTCACCCAGCCACTGATATTTCAGCTCGGGGTCGTCCAGCAGGTGCCACTGGCGGCGGCAGTAGTGGAAGCTCCAGCCGTTGCCCTCACGGGGGAAGTCGATCCACTCGGGGTGGCCGAACTCGTTGCCCATGAAGTTCAGGTATGCCTCGCCGCCGCCTGCCAGAGTGAAGAGACGAATCATCTTGTGCAGTGCGATGGCACGGTCGATGACCATATTATGGCAATCCTTGCGCATGTCGGTGTACATGGCGGCATCGGCCAGGCGGAAAATCATGGTCTTGTCGCCTACCAGCGCCTGGTCGTGGCTCTCCACATAGGCCACAGTATCCTCGCCGGGACGGCGCAGGCACATATTGCCCCACATCTGCTGGATGTCCCAGAACTCGTCCTTCCGCTCCTTGACGGTGCGGATCCACATATCAGGCAGACCCATGCCCAGACGGTAGTCAAAGCCGATGCCGCCGTCCTGGATGGGCAGGCACATACCGGGCATGCCGGACATATCCTCGGCAATGCAGATGGAATCGGGATTCACCTGATGGATCAGCTCGGTAGCCAACTGGAGGTAGGTGATGGCTTCCACATGGGTGTTCATGGAGAAATACTTGTGGTTGTCATCGAAGTCGGAACCCAGGCCGTGATCGTGGTACAGCATGGAGGTGACGCCGTCGAAGCGGAAGCCGTCAAAGTGATACTCAGTCATCCAGAACTTCAGGTTGGACAGGAGGAAGTGGATGACCTCATCCTTGCCGTAATTGAAGCACTTGGTGTCCCAGGCGGGATGGTCGCCCTTGGCTCCGTCGTGGAAGAACTGCCATGTGGTGCCGTCGAACATGTTAATGCCCTCGGCAGTGTTTTTGACGGCGTGGGAATGGACCACGTCCAGCAGCACGCGGATGCCCATCTTATGGGCGGTATTGACCAAATACTTCAGGTCCTCGGGCTTACCGAACCAACTGGAGGCGGCGAAGAAGTTGGAGACCTGATAGCCAAAGCTGCCGTAATAGGGATGCTCCATAATGGCCATGAGCTGGACGGTATTATAGCCGGCCTTCTTGATGCGGGGCAGGGTGTACTTGGCAAAGTCACGATAGGTGCCGACCTTGCCCTCCTCCTGGGCCATGCCTACATGGGCCTCGTAGATGTAGAGACCTTTTCCGGGCTTGAAGTCCTGATCCGTCCACTGGAACACCTTTTTGTCGTCCACGACTTCGGCGCACCACTGATAAGTCTGGCTGTCCTGGACCACACGGCGGGCGTAAAGAGGGATATGCTCGGTACGCTGCAGGTTGGCGTCAACGATAGTCTTGACCTTGCATCCGTCCCACAGAGCGTCATCTCCCTCCAGATACAGCTCCCAATTACCGTTTCCGACGCGCTTAAGGGGATACTGAGTCTGGTTCCAGCCGTTGAAATCGCCGGTCAGGTAGAGCTGGTAGGCGCTGGGGGCCCACTCACGGTAGATCCATCCGCCGTCCACATGGTGGATGCCGAAGAAATCTGCACCGTTTGCAAAATCATTCAGCGTTCCGCCGTCGGAGAGCAGACGGCCCTTTGTGCCGTGATAACAGGCCATACGCAGGTCAATGTCACCCTCAAAAGGCATCAGCTGAGGGTTGAGTTGCAGGATCCGATACACGTTGTTTCCTCCTTTGCAGCTGCCTGTCCCTGGAAATATTTGACAGACAGACGTATAAAGTTCCAAAGACCTTGCTATATTATACATCAAAAATGTGTTCCTGCAAATAGACAAATACGACGAATTGAAATGTCGCATTTTGTCGCATGTCACATCAAATATGCATGTTTTTACTTAATTTTGTTCCAAAAACGGTTTTTGAACTAATTTTCAGCCCCCATTTTCTCGTCAAATTGACGGAAAAATATAGCAGTATAGACCTGCTTTCTTGTGGAAGACTAGGTCAACACAACAGGCATTGTTCCGTTTTTCAGGAGGCAAACAAAATGGATAACAATCTTGATCTTTACAGCCTGCCCAGCGGCTTTGCAAACGCCCTTGCGGCGGACCCGGAAGCGCTGAAGGCATTTCTTGAGCTGGGGCAGGAGGAGCAGAAGAGTCTGATCCACCAAACGAAAGGCGTCCGCACCAAGGCAGAGATGAAGGCACTGGCCCGGACACTGCACACTTAACGGGGAATCGGCCCGCCGTTTGGCGGGCCAATCCTGTGTTAAAACAGTATTTTCTGAAGCTCCTCCAGGCCATAACGCTTCTCTGCCGAGAAAGGCAGCAGGGAATATTCCTCTCCCAGTTCCAGGGTCTCCCGGATGCGCTGCAGATTTGGCTCGATCTCGCTCTTTTTCAGCTTGTCCAGCTTGTTGGCCACTACGATGACCGGGCAGCCGGTGGATTTAAACCAGTTCATCATAGTCACATCGTCGGCCGTGGGCTTATGCCTTGCGTCCACGATCTGAACGCCCCGGGTGATGAGACCGGAGGCGAAGTACGCCTCCATCAGTCTCCCCCACCGGTCCCGCTCCGCCTTGGAGACCTTGGCATATCCGTAGCCCGGCAGGTCCACCAGATAGACCTGCTCGTCAATGAGAAAATAGTTGACCTGGCTGGTCTTACCGGGAGAGTTCCCCACCCGGGCAAAGTTTTTTCGGCCCAGCAGGCAGTTGATGACTGAGCTTTTTCCCACATTGGAACGGCCGGCAAAGGCCAGCTGGGGACGGCCGTCCCGCACAAAGTCCTTGGGTTTTACGGCACCGATGCGAAATTCCGCTTTATTTAAGTTTAGACTCATGGCACACCTCTCACTGCTCACTGTCGAATGGCGCTTGGCTGTGGCATGGGCGCAACGCTGCCGGCAAATTCCACAGGGAAGTCGGGCTGTTTTTGCGTCTCGGAAAAGTCCAGCGCCTCGGCCAGCACCTGATCCACCTGCTCCGCCGTCACAAAGCGGAGTCCGGAACGGACGGTGGGGTCTATCTCCTCCAAATCCTTCTCATTGTCTGCCGGAATGACGACGGTGTGGATCCCGTTGCGGTAAGCGGCCATGGTTTTTTCCTTCAATCCCCCGATGGGGAGCACTCTGCCCCGCAGGGTGACCTCTCCGGTCATGGCGATGCCGCACTTCACCTTTGCCCCGGTAAGGGCGGATACGATGGCGGTGGTAATGGCGATGCCGGCGGAAGGGCCGTCCTTGGGGGTTGCCGCCTCAGGGAAGTGGATGTGAATATCCTGCTTTTTATAGAATTCCGGATCAATGCCCAGCCGGGCGGTGCGGCTGCGGATGTAGGAGATGGCGGAATGGCAGGACTCCTCCATTACCTTGCCCAGGTTGCCGGTGGACTCCACCTTGCCGGAGCCGGGGACCACGTTGACCTCCACTTCCAGCAGCTCACCGCCTACCGAGGTCCAGGCAAGGCCGTTTACAATGCCCACCTGGGGCGTGCCGGCCAGCTTTTCCGGGTGGTAGCGGCGGATCCCCAGGTAATGCTCCACATTTGCGGCGTTGATGCTGACCTTTTTCCTCTCCTCATCACCGACCAGTTCCATAGCCGCCTTGCGGCAGAGCTGTCCCAGTTTCCGCTCTAAGAGACGGACGCCGGACTCTTTGGTGTAGCCGGCGATGATGGCTCGGAGGGCATCGTCGGTGATACGGAGCTGGCTTGCCTTGAGGCCGTGACGCTTCAGCTCCTTGGGGAGCAGATGCCGCCGGGCGATTTGCAGCTTCTCCTCGTCGGTATAGCTGCCCAGTTCGATGATCTCCATTCGGTCCATCAGGGGGCGGGGCACGGTAGAGAGGTCGTTTGCCGTGGTGATAAAGACCACATCAGACAGGTCGAAGGGCAGCTCCAGGAAATGGTCCCGGAAGGTGCTGTTCTGCTCGGCGTCCAGCACCTCCAGGAGGGCAGAGGCTGGGTCGCTGCGCTGGTCGGCTCCCAGCTTGTCGATCTCGTCGAGCAGGATGAGGGGATTGCAGGTGCCGGCCTTGGAGATGGCCGCAATGATGCGGCCGGGCATGGCGCCGATGTAAGTCTTTCTATGGCCTCGGATCTCCGCCTCGTCATGGACGCCGCCCAGAGAGACACGGGCCATTTTTCGATTCATGGCTCTGGCAATGGAGGCGGCCACAGAGGTCTTGCCCACACCGGGAGGTCCGTAGAGACAGATGATCTGCCCTCTCAGCTCCGGAGCCAGCTGCTTGACCGCCAGAAATTCCAGGATGCGCTCCTTGACCTTGTCAAGGCCGTAGTGGTCGGCATCCAGTATTTTGCGGGCCGCGTCCACATTCAGTCGTTCCTTGCTCTTCTTTGTCCACGGAAGCTCCAGGCAAACGTCCAGATAGTTCCGTGACACTGCCGCCTCGGCAGAGCCGAAGGGCTGCTTTTCCAGGCGGCGAAGCTCCTTGCTCAGCTTCTCCTCCACCTCTTTGGGAAGATGCGCCTTTTCGATTTTCGCACGGTACTCGGCCAGCTCGTCATCAGCAGCCCCCTCCCCAAGCTCAGACTGGATGACTTTCATCTGTTCCCGGAGATAGTAGTCCCGCTGGGCCTGATTCATGTGGTCCCGGGTCTTTTGCTCCAGCTCCTTCTCTACCGTCAGCACCTGCAGCTCCCGGGCCAGGATTTGATTCATCTTCTCCAAGCGGCGGACCGGACGCAGTTCTTCCAGAATCAACTGCTTGTCCTCCGGACGAATGGGGATGTTCTGGGCGATGTAGTCGGCGATATAGCCGGGATTTTCGCTGGTGAACACGTTGAGTATCACCTCGGGAGAAGACCGCTCAGATAGCTCGCCGTAGCGCTGCAGGAGATCGTATGTCTGACGGATGACCGCCTCCACTCTGGGCGCAGTGCGGCCGGTTTCTGCAGGAGTGTCAATGGGCTGGACGGTGGCCAGCAGGTAGGGCTTGGTCTTGACCAGTTCAATCAGCCGGGCCCGGTAATGGCCCTCTACCATGACTCGCACATTGTTGTCCTGCAGGCGCAGCAGTTGGCGGATGGAGCAGATCGTCCCCACCTGGTAAAGGTCCTCCTGCTCCGGCTGCTCGGTCATAATGGACCGCTGGGCGACGAGAAAGATCTCCTCTCCCCGCTCCATTGCCCGCTCCAGAGCCTTCATGGAAAGTTCCCTGCCCACGTCAAAGTGGATCATCATGCTGGGAAACACCGTCAGCCCCCGCAGGGCCAGCGCAGGCAGCAGGCGGCCTTCCTCCACAGCAATTTTGGTTTCGCTCATATGATTTCACCTCCATAGAGGAAAACTGACCGTAAGGCCGTCAAAGGGACGGTCTTGCGGCCAGATCAGTTTCGTATGCGATTGGATCAGGAGGCATCTCCCCTGTACTTGCGGCGCTGCATCTCCTGAACCGTCTTGGCACCCAGCCGGGCGTGGGGACGCTTTAGGCGCTCCTCATCCCGCTCCAGAACGGGCTTGCCCTCGCCCTTGACGCTCTCCTCGGTGATGGTCACCTTGGTGATAGCAGGGTCAGAGGGGATCTCGTACATCAGCTCAGTCATGGACTCTTCCAGAACGGCACGGAGGCCACGGGCGCCGATGCCCCGCTCCAGAGCCAGATCGGCGGCGGCTTTCAGTGCCTCCGGCCGGAATTCCAGCTCCACCTGGTCGTACTCCAGCAGCTTCTGATACTGCTTGACCAGAGCGTTTTTGGGCTCGGTCAGGATCTGCACCAGCTGATCCCGATTCAGAGGATTCAGAGTAGTGATGACAGGCAGACGGCCGATCAGCTCGGGGATGATGCCGAACTTCAGCAGGTCGTGAGGCTGGACCTCAGCGATGACGTTCCGCTCCTCCCGCTCCTGCTTGGTCTGGACACTGCCGCCGAAGCCTATGCCCCGCTTGTCTTTCCGGTTTTCGATAATCTTCTCGATACCGTCAAAGGCTCCGCCGCAGATGAAGAGAATGTTGGTGGTATCCACCTTGATAAACTCCTGATGGGGATGCTTCCGGCCGCCCTGGGGAGGCACATTGGCCACTGTGCCCTCCAGAATTTTCAGCAGTGCCTGCTGCACGCCCTCGCCGGAGACATCGCGGGTGATAGAGGTATTCTCGCTCTTGCGGGCGATCTTATCCATCTCGTCGATATAGATGATGCCCCGCTGGGCAAGCTCAATGTCGTAGTCTGCCGCCTGTACAAGACGGAGCAAAATGTTCTCCACATCGTCGCCCACATAGCCGGCCTCGGTCAGAGTGGTGGCGTCGGCAATGGCAAAGGGGACCTTCAGGATGCGGGCCAGCGTCTGGGCAAAGAGGGTCTTTCCGCAGCCGGTGGGGCCGAGGAGCAGGATGTTGGATTTTTGCAGCTCCACATCGTCGCCGCCGCCGAAATAGATGCGCTTATAGTGGTTGTAAACTGCCACGGAGAGAGCAACCTTCGCCTGCTCCTGACCGATGATATACCGGTCCAGGATCTCCCGGATCTCCACGGGAGTGGGAATGACATCGGGGATCTCAGCCGTCAGATCGCCGCCAAGGCCCTCCTCGTACAGCTCATCGGAGTCGTCCAGGATGTCGTTACAGAGCTGGATGCACTCATTGCAGATATAGACGTTGGGGCCGGCAATGATGCGGTCCACCTTGTCCTGGCTCTTGCCGCAGAAGGAACAGTGAACCGTTCTTCTATCCTCATTTTTTGCCATAATACGTTCCTCACTGTTTCTGAATGGATGCTGTTAACTGCACAGATCTGTGCCCTCAGCGGTTGCGGTAGATGTGGTCGATCAGGCCGTACTCCTTGGCCTCTTCAGCCGTCAGCCAGTGATCCCGTTCAGAGTCCGCCTTCACCTGCTCTACGCTCTTCCCGGTGTTCTCGGACAGGATCTCATTCAAGTGCTGCTTGATGCGCAGGAAGTGCTCTACGTCGATCTCCATATCGGTGACCTTGCCCTTGGTGCCGGCGGAGGGCTGATGGATCATAATCTCCGCGTTGGGAAGGGCGATGCGCTTGCCCTTGGTGCCGCTGGAGAGCAGGAAGGCGCCCATGCTGGCGGCCATGCCGATGCAGATGGTAGACACGTCGCACTTGATATACTGCATAGTGTCGTAGATAGCCATGCCGGCAGTGACGCTGCCGCCGGGGCTGTTAATGTAGAACTGAATGTCCTTGTCCGGGTCCTGGGCCTCCAGATACAGCAGCTGGGCCACCACCAGAGAGGCGGTCGTATCATTCACTTCCTCGGAGAGGAAAATGATGCGGTCGTTCAGCAGGCGGGAAAAGATGTCATAGCTCCGCTCGCCGCGGCTGGTCTGCTCTACTACATAGGGAACTAAACTCATAATGCTACTCCTTACTATACGTTGTGGGAAAATGTGCTATTACAGGATACCCCGGCCGGAGCCGGGGTTATACCTGAATTTTCATGTTACAGCAAGGGATGGAAGCGTCTTACTCCTCGTCAGCCTTCTCCTCGACGGCGGTGGCGACAGCGTTGTCAAAGAGGAACTTGGATGCCTTCTGCAGCTTGACATCCCGTGCAAGAGCGTCCTCAGAGATGGCTTCCTTGACCTTATCCTCCTCGATGCCGTACTGCTCAGCCAGCTCCTTGACATGGGCGGCAATCTCGTCCTCGGCGGCCTCGATGCCCTCAGCCTCAACGACAGCCTTCAGCACCAGCTCGGACTGGATCTGCTGCAGAGCGGCGGCCTTGGTGCTGACCCGGAACTCGGCACGGTTGGTGCCCATCATGTTCAGGTACTGATCGAAGCTGATGCCGGAGCCCTGGAGACGGGCCTCGTAGTTCTCCATCATCTTGTCGGTTTCATACTCCACCATGGTCTCGGGGATCTCCATCTCGGCATTGTCGATGACAGCGGCCATGACGGACTGCTCGAAAGCGGCCTGAGCGTCCTTCTCCTTGCGCTCCAGCGCCTTGGCGCGGAGGTCAGCCTTCAGCTCGTCCAGTGTCTCGAACTCGGAGACGTCCTTGGCAAACTCGTCGTCCAGCTCGGGAATCTGCTCCTCCTTGACCTCGTGGACAGTGCACTGAAAGACAGCCTCCTTGCCGGCCAGGTTGTCAGCGTGATAATCCTCGGGGAAGGTAACCACAACGTCCTTGCTCTCGCCGGCAGAAACGCCCACCAGCTGATCCTCGAAGCCGGGGATGAAGGAGCCGGAGCCGATCTTCAGGTCGTAATTCTCACCCTTGCCGCCCTCGAAGGCGACGCCGTCCACAAAGCCCTCAAAGTCAATGACAGCGGTATCGCCGCTCTGGACGGGACGGTCCACGGACACCTGGGTGGTGGCACGGGTGATGTAGGGCTTGAGGGCAGTCTCCACTTCCTCGTCGGCGACAGAGACCTCGGCCTTGGGAGCAGGGATCTCCTTATACTGGCCCAGCTTGGCAACAGGCATCAGGCCCACGGTGATGACCAGTTCCACGCCGTCGGCACTCATGCTGGTCACGTTGGTCTTGGGATAGCCCACGATCTCCAGGCTCTCGTCCTTGGTGATCTCTTCCATAATGGAGGGGTACAGCTCCTCCAGGGCATCTTCGTAGAACACGCCTTCGCCGTACATCTTCTCCACCAGCTTACGGGGAGCCTTGCCCTTGCGGAAGCCGGGCAGCGCGATCTGGTTCTTGACCTTGCTGTAGACCTTGTTGATAGCGCCGTCAAACTCAGCGCCGGTGATCTCTACGGTCAGGTCGGCAGTGTTGTTTTCTTTTTTCTCTACGTTCTTGACGTTCATGGGGATACTCCTCCTCGAAGGGCTGTACGCCCTGTCTTATGATAAATCATCAGTCTGTTATTGTACCAGACTTGTCAGTGGATTTCTACTGTTTTTTTGTAAAAAAACTGTGTCAATCCAAAATCTTTTTCGGTGCAAAGCCCAAGTGATCCGCTGAGATCAGACTGTACTCCACGCCGGAGCACATTCCCTCGATGGCCAAAGCGCGGCTGGCCCCGTGGAGATGGGCATAACAGCACCGTTTGATGCCGTAGCGGTTGAAGAGTTTCAGGATGGGCTCACAGCGATAGCCCCGATAGACCGGAGGATAGTGGAGAAAGACGATCTTCTCCCGCTCCCCTGCCGCCTTGAGCGATGCCTCAAGGCGCATACACTCCCGATTCAGCATCTTCTCATTGTGTCCGGCCTGTTCCAGCTCGTAAAACCAGCCTCGGGTGCCGCAGAGGGCCACATCTCCGTAAAGCCAGCAGTTGTTGTGAAGCAGGCGGAAGGTGTTCAGGCCCTCCTCCCGAAAAAAGGTCTCCATCTTATTGTTTGTGGTCCACCAGTAGTCGTGGTTACCCTTGACGATGAGCTTGTCCTTTCCGGGAAGCTCGTTGAGAAAGCGAAAGTCCTCCCGGCAGTCTTCCAAACGCATGCCCCAGCTCAAATCGCCGCAGAGTAAAACGGTATCGTCGGGGGACACCTGCCGCTCAAAGCCCTGTTTCAGCTTGATGGGGTGATCCTTCCACACCTCACCGAAGACGTCCATGGGCTTATTGGCCTGGAAGGACAGATGGGGATCACCGATGGCATAGAGGGCCATTACTTGGCAAAGCCCTTAACGACGGCTTTCATCTGCTCCTTGTTCACCCAGCCGTCAAAGCGGACCTCCTTATCCCGGAGACCAGCCAGTGGACGGGGGGTGGGGACGCCGGTGACCTCGGCGAGCTGATCCAGCAGAGCGGGGCCTTCCGCCCGGTCCTCCACGCCGATGGCCTGCAAAACAGCATCGCAGAACTTAAAGGGGCTGGCAGTGGAAGCCACTACAGCGGGGGTCTGGTCCCCGGTCTCGGCACGGTACTGCTCCAGCACGTGGAAGGCAACGGCAGTATGGGTGTCAATGAGGTATTGATGCTCCTTCCAGAGCTTGCCGATGGTGGCCTTGGTCTCCTCCTCAGAAGTACAGCCGGCGGCAAAGACCTTTTGAAGCTTTTCCATCATCTTATCGTCAATGGTGTAGGTGCCCTTCTCGTTCAGCTCGGCCATGTAGCCTGCCACCTTAGCGTCGTCGCCCTCGGACAGGGAGTAGAGCAGGCGCTCCAGATTGCTGGAGATGAGGATGTCCATGGAGGGAGAGACAGTATTATAGAAGGGACGGTTCCGGTCGTAGGTGCCGGTTTTGAGGAAGTCGGTCAGCACGTTGTTGCTGTTGGAGGCGCAGATCAGCTTGCCGATGGGCACACCCATCTCCCGGGCATAGTAGGCGGCCAGAATGTTGCCGAAGTTGCCGGTGGGAACGCAGATGTTGATGGGATCTCCCTGCTGGATGCTGCCCGCTTTCAGCAGGTCGCAGTAGGCGGAGACGTAATAGACGATCTGGGGCAGGACACGGCCCCAGTTGATGGAGTTGGCGGAGGACAGGAAGGTATTCTCCTCGTTCAGATCCTCCCGCAGCTCCTCGTCGGAGAACAGGGTCTTGACGCCGGTCTGGGCATCGTCAAAGTTGCCCACCACGGAGCAGACACCTACGTTATCACCCTCCTGAGTCTTCATCTGAAGGGCCTGGACCTCAGAGACGCCGTCTTTGGGATAGAACACCAGGATCTTGGTCTGATCCACGTCCCGGAAACCCTCCATGGCGGCCTTGCCGGTGTCGCCGGATGTGGCCACAAGGATGCAGACGGTCCGATTGTCGTAGGTCTTGCGCATGGAGGCGGTGAGCAGATGGGGCAGCATCTGGAGCGCCAGGTCCTTGAATGCGCAGGTGGGGCCGTGCCACAGTTCAAGACAGTAGGTGTTTTCATCCACCTTGCGGACGGGGACGACCTCCTTGGCATCGAACTTTTCCGGGCCGTATGCCTTGGCGGCATAGGCGGTCAGTTCGGCGGTGGTGAAATGGGTGAGGTACATCCCCATAATGTAGACCGCCCGCTGCTGATAGGACATGTCCTTCAGATTTTCCAGCGCATGGCCGGGCAGCTTGGGCAGAGATGCGGGCAAAAACAGTCCGCCCTCCCGGCTGAGGCCCTGAGAGATGGCCTGAGCGGGAGTGAACTCCAACATCTTATTTCGCGTGCTTACATAGTACATATGCGGCTCACCGTCCTCATGAGATTGTTGTAAAACAGGTCTTTGACCAGACTTTCTTTATAATTGAGCCGGAGCAGCGTCTCATAGAGATTCGCCCAGCTCCACACGCCGGTATAGCCCACAGGGAGTTCCCCGCAGCCGTCCCAGTCGCCGCCCAATGCCACGGTGCGCTCGCCCCCCAGAGAGAGAAAGTGCTCCAAATGGGCGATCAGTGTCTGGGTGGTGACCTGCCCCTCTCCCAGAAAACGGGCATAGGCATTCAGTCCCACCGCACCATGACACTTCATTATGGCATGAAACTGCTCATCGGTCAAGTTTCTGGGATGATGAAATACGGCGCGGCTGTTGGAATGGCTGGCAATAAAGGGCTTTTTTGCCTGAGTATAGAGCTCCGCCACATCCCAAAAACCGGCGTCGGACAGGTGGGAGACATCCACAATGACGCCCAGTTCCTGACATTTCCGGACAAAGGCCCTTCCCTTTTCGGTCAGCCCCTGTTCCGGCTGCTCTGCGCAGCTGCCGGAGAGTCCGTTTGCGTGGTTCCAGGTCAGATTGACCATGCGCAGCCCCTTCTTGTGCCACTTTTCCAGCTCCCGCTCTGAGCAGCCGATCAGCTCTGCCCCCTCCAGTGAGAGGAAGGCCGCCAGTCTGCGCTGAGATGCCGCCTCCCTCGCCTCGTCCGCCGTGCGGCAGAGGGCGACCTTGTCCCCGGCCATACTGCAGTTACGCAGGAAGGTCTTGCGCTGCCGTTTGGCAAAGTATTTGGCCAGCGGCATCTTGCTGTCCCAATAGACGGCAAAGAACTGGGCCTGGGGCTTACAGCGGGCGGAAAGGGCCAGATTCCACTGACCGTGGGCCTCGAACAGTTTTTCGTCCGGGTGGAGGGTCAGCCGGCTCAGGGTGTCGCAGTGTGCGTCAAACAACGGAATTTGTTTCGATGCCATGGGGGTTGCTCCTTTCCGTCTATCATAAGCAATTTTCCCGTAGCGTTAACTGTTTGGAAGGTCTTTCAGCATGTTGATGGTTCGATAGATCTCTCCACAGTCAGGACACTTCCAGTCACAGTCGCTTTTCTTTGCCTTACGGTGCAGATATACAAGTTGTGCCCGACCGCATTTGGGGCAGGTCGTCGGCTGTCTGTTCCACAGTCTTTTCAAGAGTTTGACTTCTTCTTCACGGCTGTTTGTGTACATTGGTTGCTCTCCGTGTAAATAGACAAATATTTCTGCTTCCGGCATTACATCAATAAAATGCGTTTTCAAAATAATCCACCGCCGGACGCTCCGTCTCCATCCCCTGCGGCGCCGTGATCTGGCAGACGTCGTAGCGGATATAAAACTGGTCAAATTCCGGGTGCTCCGAGAGATACCGCCCCAGCGCCTTACGGACACGCTCCTGCTTGCGCTTCGTCACCGCCTCACTTCCGGCGGCAAAATCGCCGGTGCGGAGCTTGACCTCCACCACGGCAAGGGTCTCCCCTTCTTGGGCAATCAGGTCAATCTCACCCTCCCGATAGCATACATGGTGATCGAGAACGGCATATCCATGGATATAGAGCCAATTCGCCGTCAGCGCTTCGCCCCATGCGCCCAGGCGTTTATCAACGTCGCTTCTCATAAAACTTCTTCAAAAAGGTCTTTCGGTGCACCGGGCTGGGGCCGTACTGCTCCAGCATTTCATAATGGAGTTTGGTGCCATAGCCCTTGTGCTTTTCAAACTGGTATTCGGGGTACTGCTCTGCCAGTTTCAGCATATAGCGGTCCCGGCTGACCTTTGCCAGAATGGAGGCCGCCGCAATGGAGGCCGAGCGGCCGTCCCCCTTCACCAGCGTCTCGTTGGGACAGGTAATGCCCCGGTTGCAGTTGCCGTCAATGAGGGCAAAGTCAGCCTTTGGATCAAGCTGCGAAACGGCCCGCTCCATGGCCAGCATACGGGCATTTAAAATGTTGATCTCGTCGATCTCCTCTGCGCCGGCGGTGGCAACAGACCACGCAACGGCCAGCTCTTTGATCTGGGGAAAGAGCAGCTCCCGCCGGTGCTCCGTCAGCTTTTTGGAGTCATCCAGATAGGGCAGCGTCAGGTCTCTCGGCAGAATAACGGCGGCAGCGTAGACAGGTCCCGCCAGAGGTCCTGCGCCCGCCTCGTCTACCCCGCAGATCAGAATGTCACCCCGCTGGGCAAAGATGCGGTGCTCCTCTGCCCAGAGGTCTGTTTCGTTCTGTTTCATAACTGTTCCGGCACCTCCAGCGTAAACCGGCCCAGCTTGCCGGAGCGGTATTCCTCCAGCAGCACCCGGGCCATGCGCTCTAAGTCCACCTCGCCGCCGGAGATGAGAAAGCCCCGCTTTCGTCCGGCAGCTTCCAGAATCTCCCAGTCCTCCATTTCCGGGGAAATGGAGATTTTGTACCGGGCGGTGATGGCGTCAGGGTAGCGCCTCGCCAGAAGGCCCATCAGGTGGGAGCTGAGCGTCTCCAAGTCCATAATGGCATCCTTGACGGCGCCGGTATAGGCCAGATTCAGGCCAACGGACTGGTCTTCAAATTTGGGCCAGAGGATGCCGGGGGTGTCCAGCAGCTCCAGACCGCTGTCCACCGTGATCCACTGCTTGCCCCGGGTGACGCCGGGCTTGTTGGCCGCTTTGGCGGATTTTCGCTTTGCCACCTGATTGATAAAGGTGGACTTGCCCACGTTGGGAACGCCGATCACCATGGCCCGGACCGGGCGGCCGACCAGCCCCTTCTCCTCCCAGCGGGCGATCTTCTCCTTGAGGGCGGAGCGCACCGTGGCTGAGAATTGATTGACGCCGGAGCCGGACTTGCAGTCAGTCACCATGACACTCCATCCCTTGGAGCGGAAATAGTCCGCCCAGCGGCGGGTCATCTTTTCGTCGGCCTGATCCGCCCGGTTGAGGACGATGAGACGTGGCTTATCCCCCACCATGCTGTCCACATCCGGGTTACGGCTGGAGATAGGGATGCGGGCATCCAGAATCTCCACTACGATGTCCACATTTTTGACCTGATCGACAATCATGCGGCGGGTCTTTGTCATATGTCCGGGATACCATTGGATGTCCATATGCCGCAGCTCCTTTCATCAGACATGCTTTTATGAAAAAAGGAGCGGTCACCCGCTCCTTCTTCATCTTGGAAAAATGCTGAATTACAGCTTCTCCTTGACCTTGGCAGCCTTACCGGCACGGTCACGCAGATAATACAGCTTGGCGCGGCGCACCTTACCTCTGCGGACAGTCTCGACCTTGACCACGTTGGGGGAGTTCACAGGGAACACCTTCTCCACACCGACGCCATAGGAGATGCGGCGGACAGTGAAGGTCTCGTTGACGCCGCCGTGCTTCTTGGCAATGACGGTGCCCTCAAAGATCTGGATACGCTCCTTGGAGCCCTCCTTCACCTTGATGTGAACGCGGACGGTGCTGCCGACCTCAATGACGGGCAGCTCGGCCTTGACATTCTGCTGGTCAAGAACTTTGATCAGATCCATGGATTTTTCCTCCTGTTTTATAGGCATTCATGATACTTATTTGCGCTTCGGCTCTTTCCTGTCCAAAGCAGTTCAGAGGAACACCCTTTATTTAACTTGTCAAGAATACCACATGAATCAGGAAAAAGCAAGAGCTTTAGCGGAATTTTTCTCCACTTTCCAGATAAATTTCTGTTCTCTGATACCGAATAAAGTCCGGCGCCATCTGTGGAGCCTGTGCAGCAAAGGTCTCCATGAGCAATTGGGGATTCAAACTGGGATTCTGCGCAGCCAGACGGCAGTACAGCTTACTCTCCCTCTCTCCCGTCTGCTCCATATGCCAGTCAAGGATCATGGGGATCAGGTCCTGCTCGGTATAGCCCTTTTTGGATTTTTTCGATGCCTTGCGGACCACCAGACTGGGAACGTCCAGCATGGTGCGGAAGGCATCCTCCACACCGGCGGGCACACCGCCGTCATACTCCAGGGTGATTTCCCAATCCAATGTCCGCAGCAGCTTGAAGGGATCTCTCGCCTCATAGCACTCCAGGACACGGACCCCCTCAGGCAGGACGGCATTCAGCCGTTTCGGCACTTCCTCCAGCGGCACGTCCGACTCCAGATCAAACTCCAGCACCTCGCAGACGCTGGAAAAGCCCACGGAGAGGGGCAGAGCAATGGAGACATAGGCGTGGCGGTTATAGCCCTCCGTCTGCCAGATGGAGAGGTCCGCCCGGAGAAAGGCCCGCTGGAACATAGCCATATTGTCCAGATGGGAGATATAGATGGCCCGGCCTGTCTTTTCATAGCGGAGGCGGTGCTTGTGCATCTGTGCCATCGCTTAGCCCTCCTCTCCTGCCGCCGCGGCCAGCTTTGCTCTGGCGGAGATGGGCAGCACTTCGTCGCATTTTCTGTCGCAGAGCAGCCGATCCGCTCCGCAGCCCATGCACTGGCGGCGGCAGTCGGGGGTGATGACGGATTTATAAGCCTGATTCCGCTCCCGCCAGAGATAACTCTGCCGCACGCCCACAGAGATCATGGACCAGGGGAGCACCTCTTCATAGAGACGGTCCCGGCGGGCGTAAAAATCCGGGTCCAGGCCCACAGCGCGGACGCTGTCGATCCAGCGGTCAAAGTCAAAGTACTCCGACCAGGCATCCAGTCTGCCGCCGCGACGCCAGACCTCCTCAATGGCCCTGCCCAGCCGGCGGTCGCCCCGGGCCAGGATGGCCTCTACATAGCTGGTGTCCGGGTCGTGCCAGTCGTATATGATGGATTTGTTGCTCTTGATGGCGTTTCGCAGCAGATCCACCCTTCTCTGGTACTCCTCCATGGAGATTTGGGGCTCCCACTGGAAGGGAGTAAAGGGCTTGGGGACAAAGAAGGAGGTGGAGACAGTAATGCGGACCCCTCTGGCCCGGAAGCTGGCATTCTGTTTCCAGTTCAGGTAGACCTTCTGGGCAAGATCTGCAATGCCCAGCACGTCCTCGTCCGTCTCGGTGGGAAGGCCCAGCATGAAGTAGAGCTTGACGGCGTTGCCGCCGCCCTCGAACACCGTCTTGCAGGCGTTCATCAGGTCTTCTTCTGTGACGTTTTTGTTGATGGTGTCCCGGAGACGCTGGGTGCCGGCTTCCGGAGCAAAGGTAAAGGAGCTTTTTCTCGCCTTCTGCAGCCGCTGTTCCAGTGCCATGGAGAAGTTGTCCGCCCGGAGAGACGGGACGGAGAGGTTGATATTTCTCGGCTCACAGTAGCCCAGAAGTCCGTCGCAGAGCTGTTCCAGAGGACGGTAATCGCTGGTGGAGAGGCTGGAGAGCGTCATCTCCTGATAGCCGGAGTCCTTGCAGGCCTCGATGCCCTGTTCAATGAGCATCTCCGGACTTTTGGGCCGCACCGGGCGGTAGCAATAGCCCGCCTGACAGAAGCGGCAGCCCCGAATACAGCCCCGGAACACCTCCAGCATGACACGGTCGTGGACGATTTCGGTGGAGGGGATGATGGTCTTAACCGGAAAATAGGACTTGTCCAGGTCCTGGACAATGCGCTTGGTAACGACAGGCGGCACGCCCTTCTCCGGCGTGATGGCTGCGACTGTGCCGTCCTCACGGTAAGTCACCTGATAGAGGGACGGGACGTAAAGACCGGGGATCTGAGCGGCTTTGAACAGGTAATCCCTCCGGCTCCAGCCCTCCCGGCGGCATTTTTGGTAGAGTTCCAGCATCTCCACCGTCACGTCCTCTCCCTCACCCAGGGAGAAAATGTCCACAAAATCGGCCAACGGCTCGCCGTTATAGGCGCAGGTGCCGCCGGCGACCACGACGGGATCGTCCTCCCCCCGCTCCCAGGTGTGAAGAGGGACGCCTGCCAGGTCCAGCATATTGAGGACGTTGGTATAGGCCATCTCGTAGCCCAGAGAGAAACCGATGAAGTCAAAGTCTCGGATGGGATCGCCGCTCTCCAGCGCCCAGAGGGGGAGCTCTGCCCTACGCATCTCTTCCTCCATGTCGCCCCAGGGAGCGAAGCACCGCTCGCACCAGACGCCATCCATCCCATTCATAATGCCGTAGAGAATGCGCATGCCCAGGTTGGACATGCCGATCTCATAGGTGTCCGGAAAGCAAAAGGCAAAGCGGGTATCGACCCGGCTTTTGTCCTTGATGACTGCATTATATTCCCCGCCGGTGTAGCGGGCGGGTTTTTGTACGCGCAGCAGAATGCGCTCCAGTCTGGGGTCCATAAGGGAGGCCACCTTTCTCGGGCTGTAATGTATTACGTGGATTATACCATATTATATTGTTTTCCGCCTGCGGATGACGGGACTCGAACCCGTACGCCCATTCGAGCACAAGCACCTCAAGCTTGCCAGTCTACCAATTCCAGCACATCCGCAGATTTGATTTTCAACGGGGATTATTATATCCCCTTCTCCCCCGTTTGTCAACTGTTTTTTCAGGGCACAGTTCAAACTCAGAAAGATGCCATGAAGCGGGCTTTACGGCCGAGCGTAAACTTTTGATGAATTTTCGCGCAAACTGCCTGCTTTGGCCATTGCCATATTGTCTTATCGGGCATAAAATAGGAATAGAACCACAAACCCGGGATAAGGCAAGGGGGGCATCCGAACATGAAAAGCGAGTTTACATTTTTGTCCGCCGACGGCAAAACTTCCATCCACGCAGTAAAGCTGACGCCGGAAGGCGGCGCGCCGAGGGCTGTTTTGCAGCTGGTACACGGTATGGTGGAGTACATTGATCGGTACGACCCGTTTGCCTCTTTTATGGCAGAGCAGGGCTTTGTCGTGGTCGGTCATGACCATCTGGGGCACGGGGCCTCTGTCTCCAGTCAGGAGCAGTGGGGCTATTTCGCCCCCGATCACCCAAGCGATATACTGGTGGAGGATATGCAGCAGCTGCGCAGGCGGACGGAAGAGGAATATCCCGATCTCCCCTACTTCATTTTGGGCCACAGCATGGGTTCTTACCTGCTGCGGAAATACCTCACCGTCTACGGCCAGGGGCTGGCAGGGAGCATCCTCTCCGGTACGGGATTTGTCCCGCCCTCCACCTGCGCTATGGCAAAGATGATCTGCTCCATTATGGCGAAGTTCAAAGGCTGGAAGTACCGGAGTAAGTTCGTCTCCTCCCTCACCTTCGGGAAGTCCTATCAAAAATTTGATAGGACGGGCGCTAAGCCGGAGCTTAGTTGGCTGACCAAAGATGTGGATATTGTCAGGAAGTATTACGGCGATCCCAGATGCACCTTCCTCTTCACCCTCAACGGCTTTTTCGCCCTGTTTGACATGGTGGGCTACGACTGCAAGCAGGAGAATGTGGATAAGATCCCCAAAGACCTTCCCATCTTGATTGCCTCCGGCAAAGACGACCCGGTGGGCGATCTGGGAGATGGCGTGAAAACGGTACATACCATGTTCCAGGAGGCAGGCATCAAGGATCTGGCCGTCAATCTTTATGAGCACGACCGACATGAGATCCTCAACGAACTGGACAAGGAAAAAGTCTTTGACGACATTCTGAACTGGCTGCAGACCCGGATATAGAATGAGACACAAAACCGCACCGGAGCATTTTTACCTGCTCCGGTGCGGTTTTCGTGCCGTTTGGCCAGTCCTACATCTCTTTCCTGTCAGTTTTGAATGGAGATGGCGTTTTTCTATCCCCGGCCCCCGCCAGACAGAAGGGCAGTTCCATGCGGTGTGCTTCCAACAGGGTTCGATCCCGGAGGATGGTGTCTGCCGGTCCGTCGGCGGCAATTTCTCCGCCGGAGAGGAGGATGACCCGGTCACAGGTATCCAGAATCATGTCCAGATCGTGGGAGGCAATGAGCTTGGTCTGGCGCAGGGTGCGGATGGTATGGATGACGATACGGCGGTTATAGGGGTCCAAGGCAGAGGTGGGCTCGTCCATAAGGATGGCCTCCGGGTTCATTGCAAGAACGGTGGCAATGGCGGCCATCCGCTTTTCTCCGCCGGAGATTTTGTGGTTATGGCGGTGTTTCAGGGATTCCAAGCCCAAAAGCTTCAGCGCATCGTCTGCCCGCCCCTCGGCTTCCGCGGGGGAAAGGCCGTAATTCAGGGGAGCAAAGATCATATCCTCGTATACGGTGGGCATGAACATCTGGTGGTCGGAGTTTTGCAGGACAAAGCCCAGCCTGCGGCGGATCTCCGGAAGGGTGCTCTGCTGTACCGGAGTGCCGCCCACGGTAATGCGGCCCTCGGTGGTCAAAAGGCCCAGCAGCGCCTTCATAACCGTGGACTTGCCTGCGCCGTTGGCCCCGATGAGTCCCACCGTCTCCCCCTTTGCAATACGGAAAGACAGGTCTTTCAGCACAGGCGTCTCACTCTCATAGGAAAAGGAGACGTGCTCCAGTTGGATCATTTTCCTCACCTCACAAACAAGCTGCCCAGCAGCTGAGCCACATTCACCAGTCGGAATAACAGGAAGCAGGCGGCGCAAAGGGCCAGATATGCCCCGTCCCGAATGCCAAAGGGCTTCGCCCCGGCATAATAAAATGCTCCGTGATAGCCCCGAAGCCGCATACTGGCATACAGCTCCTCCGCCCGGTCCATGCTCCGCAGGAGGAGCTGGCCCAGAAAGGAGCCCCAGGCGGAACGGTGAATGCCCCGCTGACCCGGCGCGCGGAGATGATAGGCATCGGTCATAACGGCCAGCTCCTCGGTCAGCACCCCCACATAGCGGTAGGTCAGAAGCAGCAGAGTCACCGGCATGCTGGGGACATGGAGCTGCCGCAGGGCGGCGCAGAGGGCGTCAATAGACGTAGTGGCCATGAGCAGAAAGGACGCCATCAGGCAAAGGACGCCCTTGAGCATCAGCGTCACCATGGAGACCATGCCACAGGAGACAGTCACGCCATCCAACACCAGCATGGGAGTCCGGTCCAAAAAGGGCTCGAACAAACCGACTGCCAACACCAGGGGCAGAACGATGCGCAGCTTGTAGAAGCAGGTACGCAGCGGGATCCCGCTGAGCTGAAACAGGAGGATGGGATAGAGCAGCATGGGCACAAGGCCGGTCAGGTCGTACTTATGAAAGGAAAGTACGATGACAAGATATGTAATTGTAGTCAGCAGCTTTGCCAGCGGGCTCAGACGGTGGATGGGAGAGTTTTCGGCCGCCAGTGCGTCCATCTCCCCCAGCTCACCGAGCGCCTTTTCCATCTTGTTCATAGAGATCCCCTACCATACAAGGGCGCATCCTCGGATGCACCTTGTCCCGGTTAGCCTTGCTGCGTCTTCTTTCGCCTACGGAAGAATCCGCCTGCCAGGCAGATCAGGATGGCGGCGCCCGCCACCATGGCAGAGCCTACCAGGCCGGAGACGGTGGTCCCCGCGGGGCTGTCGCTCTCCGGGAACGCGTAGTCCGGGAGGAAGGATGTGGCCTGCTGAATAGCGCCTGCGGTTTGGGACACAGAGCCGGTCAGTCCGAACTCCTCTTCGTCCAGCCCCATATTTTCACTGTAGCCGGCGTCCGCATTGCCAAAGAGGGCCCACTCAAGGCCGTCCGGGTTGGAGCTTGCGGCCAGAGACAGTCCCCCGCCCACTACAGCGGCCACGATGGCAAGCATCAGGAGCGTGGTTTTCAGAGAGTGCTTTGCCGTGACGGCGCTGCGGTCGGCATTCACATCCTGAAGCAGTTCCGGGCGGGCTTCAAAGACAAATCCAAGGACAGCTGCCGTGATGACGCCCTCAATCAGGCCAATGGCCAGATGGATGGGCTGCATAAGCGCAGCAAAGGCACCCAAGGGCAGTTCGGTGACACCGGAGAGGGTGGTCTCCAAAACCACAGAGAAGGCGCCCAGCTGGAGTGTGAGCACACAGCCGAGAAGGGACGCCAGAATGATTCTTGCTCGCCGGCTCCCCTTCTCCCCCAGGCCGGAAAAGAGCCGCCCTCTCATAATAGGCCGCCAAAACAGATAATAACCTACAAAGCAGCCGTAGAAGGCCATATTCCAGACATTGGCCCCAAGCGCCATCAATCCCCCATCGGCAAAAAACAGACATTGAATGGTCAGAATGACGATCATGGACAAAAATCCCGCCTGAGGTCCCAGCAGTGCCGAGAGCAGCATGCCGCCGCAGAGATGTCCGGAGGAGCCGGTACCGGGGATGGTATAGTTGATCATCTGCCCGGCAAAGACCAGTGCGGCGCTGACCGCCATGGTGGGCAGTTTTTGGGCATTGTCCCGCTCGTCTTTTCTCAATTTGCGGATAGAAACGCCTGCGGCGGTGCCGGAACAGGCGTACATGGTCGCCGCTACAGCCGGAGCCAGCAGCGCATCTGCCATATGCATTTTGGAGATCCCCTCTTATTTCCTTTATTATGGTAAAATTATAAACGGAGGGGCAAAAGGCCACAAGCCCCACGGGGGGATAGGATTTGCAAAAGAGTTGTCGGATCCCTAAAAATCTGGTAGAATGGGTTCTGCTTTGAAACCGTTCATTTGTCCCCACAGTATTGCGAGGAATGTACATGGAAAATCGTTTGACCACCGGTAGCGTGTTCAAGACGCTGCTCTCCTTCTCCCTTCCCTTTTTGCTGTCCTATTTTTTGCAGACGCTGTACGGCATGGCGGATCTGTTTATGATCGGCCGGTTTAACAGTGTGGACAGCACCACCGCCGTCTCCGTCGGCAGTCAGGTGATGCACATGCTGACAGTGATGATTGTGGGCCTGGCCATGGGCTCTACGGTTAAGATCGGCAGAGCCATCGGCGCTCAGCGGCCAGAGGAGGCCGGCGCCGCCATCGGCAATACCGTCACTCTGTTTATGGGGCTGTCAGTAGCGGCAACGGCGCTGCTGCTGGCGCTGGTGAGCCCCATCGTATCCGCCATGTCCACCCCGGCAGAGGCTGCGGCCGGGACTGCCGCCTATCTGACCATCTGTTTTCTGGGCATCCCGTTCATCACTGCCTATAACATCATCAGTTCCATTTTCCGTGGTTTGGGAGATTCTAAAAGCCCCATGTACTTCGTGGCCATTGCCTGCGCCGCCAATATCCTGTTGGACCTGCTCTTTATCGGCGCTCTGGGGATGGGGCCTGCAGGAGCGGCGCTGGGCACCACCCTGTCCCAGACTGTCAGCGTGCTGCTCTCCGTTTGGATCATTTTAAGACGTAAATCGGGGTTGAAATTGAAGCGCTCCCACTTTCAGCCACAGCGCAGGGTCATGTCCGGACTGCTGAAGATTGGCCTGCCGGTGGCCGTCCAAGACGGGCTCATTCAAATTGCCTTCATCGTCATCACCGTTATCGCCAACCGCAGGGGGCTAAACGACGCCGCCGCGGTGGGTATTGTGGAAAAAATCATCGGGATCCTCTTTCTGGTGCCCTCCTCTATGCTCTCATCCGTCTCCGCCCTCTCCGCACAAAATATTGGCGCAGGCCGAGAGGACCGGGCAAAGCAGACGCTGGGCTATGCAGCACTGCTGGCCATCGGTGTGGGCGCTGTGTGCGTGCTGGCGATGCAGCTGAGGGCAGAGCTCTTCGTAGGGCTGTTCACCGAGGAGGCTGAGGTCATTCGGCTGGGCGGACAGTACATGCGGGGCTACGTCTGGGACTGTATTCTGGCAGGCATCCACTTCTGCTTTAGCGGTTACTTCTGCGCCTATGGGCTGTCGTGGGTCTCCTTCGCCCATAATCTGACCGCCATTTTGTGTGCCCGCATCCCACTAGCCTATCTGGCCTCTGTTCGCTTTCCGGACACTCTGTTTCCCATGGGTCTCGCCACGACCACCGGGTCCGGGGTATCTGTGCTCATATGTATGGCAGTATTTGTCTGGCTGGAGCGTCGAAAAAAGCGAGGACAGGCGTAAGGTTAGGAAAAAGCGTATTGTTCAAATACGAAGGTTTCTCCCCGGTTGCTGTCTATGACAGCCGCCGGGGAGAGCGGCTTCTGCCGGCAGGGGCGGTCATCTCCACTGCCGCCCCTCCCCTTTCGCCGCTATATTTACACCCCAACCCGATGGTGCTAAAAAGTTTTTCGAAATCAGAAAAAATTTTTCGCCATTTTTAAAAAAAGTGTTGACAACTCCCTCTTATATGAGTATAATACTCTTTGTTCGAACGGAACAGCGAACTGAATACGGGGGTATAGCTCAGCTGGGAGAGCGCTTGAATGGCATTCAAGAGGTCAGCGGTTCGATCCCGCTTATCTCCACCA
>OMVL01000014.1 GCA_900314485.1 uncultured Eubacteriales bacterium | reverse complement strand
CATCTGATCGTCGGCCTTCAGCCCCTCGGTGACGTTCTCTCGCTCTGCCATCTGCATGGTAATAAGCTCAAAACGTTCCTCGCAGTCTTTCTCGATCTGCCTCAGATGCTCGTCCAGCTTACCGGTGAGAAGCCAGCTGGAATACAATGCCCGGTGGTATTCACGGAGAAAGTGCTTCCGCAGCAGTCCCCACTTGCCAAGCGGCTCCCGGTCTGCTATGATCAGATCAGGAATGAGATGGTCCTCCACCAAAGTGTAGGTTCCGCCGTTCATTTCAAAGCTGTTTTGTATCATATGTATCCTCCTGTTTTGGCAGCCCTTACCCGGCCCTTGCCCGATTTTTTGCACCTGAACCGATGAGACAAGACGTCACGGAAAAGTTGCGATAATATAATGTTTTACGTGAATTTGACTACTTTTTACGCATGAGAAGTTCGATCCGGCTCTTCGAATCCTTCTCCCGCTGCCAGATAGAAACCGCTCAGAAGTGAGAAATTGCTTCTGAGCGGTTTCTTTTTGGCGTTTTGGGCGGTGATTTTGTTCTCTATCAGGAACAACGGCAGATTTGTTTCCCTTATGTTTTCCCTTACTGGCAGGAAGCGCTCTGAATGTAAGCCTCCATCCGTGCAGCGCTGTCCTCCTGCATCCGCTGGGATACATGACCGTAGACGTCCAAGGTGAACGACGCCGTCGCATGGCCCAATGCGCTTTGGACGGTCTTCACATCGTCTCCATTCTGGAGGGACAGCATGGCAAAGGTGTGGCGGAGATCATGTACCCGGCTGTCCGGTGCGCCGATTCGCTTGGCCAGCTTCTTATAGTGGTTGTAGACCGTCTGGGGGCTGAGGTTGCTGCCAGTCATGGTGGTGAAGACCAGCGCCGTCTTGCGCTCCTCCTCGTTCTGCCAGCCTTCCCACAGATCGCCAATTCGCAGCCGCTGAGCGGCCTGTTCCTTCCAGCGGCGTTCCAGCAGTGCCATGACGGAAGGGGCAGGCTTCAGAATGTGGGTCTTGTCGTTTTTCAGCGGGGCGAAGGTAAAGCCGCCGTCTTGTTTGGGGCGCTTCTGGAGCTGCTTGCAAATCTTCAGCGTCCCCTTGCGAAAATCTACACAGTCCCAGGTCAGACCGATGGCCTCAGACTCCCGAAGACCGGTGAACAGGATCACCTTCAGCAGAATCTCATATTCATCCTCCCCGGCGATCTGGAGAAACTGCTTTACCTGCTCATCTGTCAGCGGGTGGATTTCCTTCTTCTCCACCTTGGGCAGCGTCACCTGGGAAGCGGGGTTGGTCCGAAGATAACCCACATTGGCCGCTGTGCTCAGGCACTTGGTCAGAATACCGTGGATATTGCAGACGCTCTTGGGTGCCAGCCCATCCCGGAGTAGACGGTTGTAGAACGCCTGAATCTGTGGGACGGTCAGGGCGGACAGCTTCACAGCGCCCAGTGACGGGATGATGTGGCTGTTGCACTGTGCTTTGTAGTGCTTGACGGTGAGGTACTTCTTGTCCCCGGTGTACTCTTTCAGCCAGAGTTCTACCCAGCTTTTCAGCGTGATCCGGGAGGGCTCGAAGTAGTCGCCGTTGTTGACGTCCACAGCGGCGGCCTGCATCTTCTCCCGGACTTACTTCTGGGTTTTGCCGGTAAAGGACTTCTGGATCTGCTTTCCTGTGCCGGGATCGGTGCCGACGGTGATCCGTGCCTCCCAGAAGGTGTACTCTCTGCCGTTGCGGGTGACCGTCTTTTGCGGATGGTGCCGCTGCCGGAGGCTGCTTTTTTCGACATGATTTGCTCCTTTCCGTTGCACCTCTGCGTCACTTCTGGTACAATGAAAGGACACAGGATGCTGATGATTGTGGTTTCGGTGCCTGTGATTGTACGAAACTGCTGCGAACAGTTTCGTTTTCACTGCCTCTGGTGCTGCGAACATCAGAGGCAGTTTCTCTGTGCCGTAATGATAACACAGCTTTTTGAAAACTCCAACGCTTTAAAGCGAGATTCTGCGATACTTTTTTCACCTTCTCTTCTGCCCCCAGGGCAAGAAAAATCTCCCCAGTTTCTCCTGCTTAGACCATCCCTGTGTGATCGTGATTTGCAGAGGAAAATGAAGAGTGCATCCGTTAATTCGATATGCAATTTGTGATTGCATGGATAGTATAGTTTAGAAAAGACAGGTTGACAAGGAAAATGGTGTCGAATTTACTCGATTTGCAGAAAAATAGAAACAGTAGACGCAATAGAACGTAGGATTTGTGTGCTGGAGCTGCCTTATTCCAGCTCATAATGTTGATTCCGGTTCAGAGTGCGGTGGACAGTATGCTCTTGCTGTGTCAGCAGCTTATACCCGTCCTCCATCGTTTTGATGGTATCTTTCAAACGCCGCCGGTCATAGAGGTCTTGCTGCTGTGCGGTCAATCTGACTTTCGCTTCCTTCAGTGACTGATAGTTGGGAACACAGTTGACATGGTGCGCCTGCTGGTACTCCCGCAGATACTTTACAGCACCCTCGTAGAGCAGAATTTCACGGATGTTTTTCTCCCGGAACTTGGGTGATTTCCGGGTTTTCAAATACTGTTCGTATAGCGGGCGGTATTTGTGGTAGAGCCCTAAGTGCTTCAACAACCCATTGCATTCCCGCAGGTTTTTCTCAATTCGGAGCAACCGCTGAGTGTCGTGGTTGAAGTCCTGCTTGTGATCCCCGATGGTTGCTTGCAGGTCGTCCAGATTGAGCAGGTGGTTTTCAGTGAGATAGTTGAAGCTCATGCTCATTGCTTTCAGGTTTTGTATCTTCGCCCATTGGGTAAGGCTGTAACTTGCCTGAATCTTCGGGTCATTCAGGTCGATGATGCGTCCGGTTACTATCGACTCAATGACAGGGCGAGAGGGCTTCGGCTCAGGTGCGGTTTTCTTCTCTGCCTTTTTCTCAGGCGCAGCCTGTGACTGTGATTCCACCTGTGTTTGCTTCTGCAACTCCAAGAGACGCTGATTGATGAACGCCTCGACGGATTCCTTGCTATAATCCTCTCCAAGTCTGCGGGAAGTGATGGGGCGCTTGCGATACTCCGGTAGATAGCTCCAACGTCCACGGCTTTCGGTGACTACGATGTTGTGTTCCCGTTTCAGAATTGCTTTGAAATCTTCAACGGAGTTGCATTTCTGCTTTGTCTCGTCGATTGCCTGACGGATTCTTGCAAGTTCCGTTGTGAATTTGGATTCGGTTGGTTTGCCGCCAACGCTGCGGATGGCTTCATTTCTTTGGTCAAGACGTTCCTGCCCTCGGTGGGCTGCCCAATACTCTTTATCCGTGACGTTCTGCTTGGCTTTACGATTCAGATCAACCTAATGCAAACCGTTCTCCCGGCACATCCGCTCTACATCTGCCGCAGAGAACATTTCAGATGACCCGGAAGGTATCATCCTTGAGTCAGTCCTTGAAGGTATGGCTGAGTTTTACAGCGCAGAACTCTCCCAGAAGATAAACCGTGGTCTGCGGGAGTCTGCCTATAAGCACAACTCCATTGGTGGTCAAATCCCTCTGGGTTACAAAACGGAAGGGAAGAAGCTGGTCATAGATGAAGAAACCGCACCCATCGTGCGGCAAGCCTTTGAAATGTATGCAGAAGGTCACAGTGTTGCGGAAATCTGCCGCACCTTTAATGCCAGAGGGTACAAGACTTCAAAGGGTACAAGGTTTGGAAAGAGTTCTTTCAGCAAAATCTTCCGCAATGAAAAGTACATTGGTGTGTATGGCGGCCTCAACTTCAACGGTGTCATTATGAAGAACGAAAGCGATGACCAGGAGAGCCCGCCCACCTACACCATGCGCCTCTACGGCCCCTACAGCGGCGAGCGGACGCTGAGCGTGTTTGCCAACCTGCGCGGCTTCCAGCCGGAGGACTACAAGGCGTTTTTGGACAACGAACAGTTTGCCAATGTGATGAATTCTCTGGTCATTGACCCCAACGGCTACCACGAGCCGGGCACCGCCAGCGAGAACGGATTCACTACCGACCGTGGCCAGATTGCCAGTTATACCGGCTCTGACACGGCGCTGGAGATCCCCGCCCGGATCGGCCAGTTCGATACCGAGTCCATCGGGTTCCGTGTCTTTGCAGGAAACACCGCAATCACCTCTGTGGTCATTCCCGAGGGCGTAACCGTCATTCAGCCCAACGCCTTTGAGGGCTGCTCCAATCTGGAGAGCGTCACCTTCCCCGATACACTGATGGAGATCGACGCCAACGCCTTCCGCAACTGCCCCAAGCTGAAGGATGTGACCCTGCCTCGTGCTGTGGCTTTTGTGGGCGCTCATGCGTTTGACAGCTCCGGCGCAGGCACCTTCACCGGCGCAGGCGCTGAGTACGGCGCCGGCTGCTTTGAATGCAGCACCTTCGACACCATCTCTATCCCGACAGGCGGAGCTTTCTCCGGCGACTACACCTTCTCTGACAGTGATGTCGCTCAGGTGAATCTGCCTGAGGATCTGGAGTCTCTGGGCCAGGGCGCCTTCGCCAACTGCCGCAATATTGATTCCCTGACGCTTCCCTCCACCCTGCGGGAGCTGGGCGAGAGCTGCTTTGTCAACATGGGTCACTTGGACGTAAACCTGCCTGAGGGTCTGGAGGCCATCCCGGAGTCCTGCTTCGGCAGCACCACCCTTGATGTGCTGGTGATTCCCGAAAGCGTTACCAGTATCGGGGACTACGCAACTTACGGCGCAGCCTGCATTGTGATCCAGAATCCCAATGTGGAGATCGGCACAAACGCAATTCAGGCGGACTACATCTTCCTGCAAAACGCCGGGGATTACGTCTTCCCCAGCGATCATTGCGCCATGATGGGCAGCTGCCTGTACTTAGACGGCATCTATGACCCGGCAGAGATTCAGGGCGATTTCTACAGCGCCACCAGTATGTCCTACCAGATCCATCTCCCCTCGGACGCAACGATGGAGCAGAGCGAGGCTCTGGACAAATATCTGATCTCCATCGGATACAGAGACCTTGCGTGGATCGGCAGCGCCAAGGACTTTATGCCGGAGGATACCATCGGCTTTGAGAGGCAGGGCAATAACATTACAGGCTATACCGGCGAGAGCAAGAAGCTGACCATTCCGAATTATGTACTGCTCACCGACGGAACCTTCTGGTATACCACCAACGTCTACGGCATTGCGGACAAGGCATTCAAGAACTCGGACTTTACCGCAGCCTACTTCCGGGGCCAATGCGGCAACGGAACCGGCTCCCGGATTCTGGAGGGGAATACAGCGCTGACCGACATCTGGCTTAACACGCTTATCCTGTTTGAACAGGACGGGGCGCGTTATCAGAGCGATACCTTTGCGGGCATTCCGGAAAATGTCACCGTCCACCTGCCTGCGTCCATGACGGAGGAACAGCGCAACCAGTGCGAGGACTTCCTCCACAGCATCGGTGTGCCGGATACGGCGGCATTTGATTACTACAGCCTGCAGTAACAGGAACGAACCGGCCCTCCGGTTAGCCGGAGGGCCGGGAACACAAACATAGGAGGAATCAAAATGGGTCTGTTCGGAAAGATTTTTGACAAGAAGATGTGTTCTATCTGCAACGGCGAGATCGGTCTTCTGGGCAACCGCAAGCTGGAGGACGGCAATCTGTGCAAGGACTGTGCATCGAAGCTGTCCCCCTGGTTCGGTGAGCGCAGGAGCAGCACTGTGGCGCAGATCAGAGAGCAGCTGGACTATCGGGAGGACAATAGACAGGCAGTGGCCGCCTTTAACACCACCCGCTCGCTGGGCAGCAACACCAAGGTGCTGCTGGACGAGGACAACCGGAAGTTTATGGTGACCTCCGCCCGTGATCTGGCCTCCGCCAACCCGGATGTGCTGGACTATGCTCAGGTCACCGACTGCAAGGTGGACGTGCAGGAGCACAAGAGCGAGCTAATGCGCAAGGACAAGGACGGCAAGTCCGTCAGCTACGTCCCGCCCCGCTACGAGTACAGCTATGACTTCTATGTCATTATCAGCGTGAACCACCCCTATTTTAACGAAATCAAGTTCAAGCTGAACAGCAGCTCCATTAAGATCACCCCGCCGCCCGCACGTCCCGGCGTCCCTGTCACCGGCGCAAGTACCCTGGCCAGAAGCAACGTGGACTATCAGGAATACCAGAAGCTGGGCAACGACATCCAGCGGGCGCTGACGCAGGCACGCCAGCAGGTGCGCCGTGAGGCGGCCTCCGCCGCTGCCCCCAAAACCGCCGTCACATGCCCCTGCTGCGGCGCTACCACCATCCCGGACGCCAGCGGCTGCTGCGAATACTGCGGCGGCTCCGTTAAGGGATAAGCTGTTTGGCGAATTTGACCGCCCGTCGGAGTTCCGGCGGGCGGTGCGTCAGATGCCAGAAAAAGCACTTGCGAAAGCAGGTGCTTTTTATTTGTCAAGCCAAAGCCCTTGCGCAGCTTTTCCCGCCCCTCCATTCTAAATCGATCTGTTTCGTTTTTTTCACTTTTTTGCTGGAAATCATTACATTTGCATTCCAAAAGTATATGTGCTATTCTACACTTGTCCTCGCGAGACGAATACTTAACAGGAGGTCAAGCATATGTGTAATTTCGATTGCAACTATATCTGGCAGCTTCTGTGCCGGCTGTGCGGCTGCGGCTGCTGAGGAACCGCTGATTTGATCAGCGCTCCCTGATTGACACGATTCGGCGGCCATGCCCTGCGTGGCCGCCTTTCTGATTAGGAGGTTAACCATGAAGAAATTCCTCTCCCTCTGCCTATCCCTGCTCCTTTGCGGGGCACTGTTCCTTCCTGCCGCGGCGGCAGACGCCACTCATACCGTGGCCAAGGGCGACACCATGTGGAAGGTGGCGGTCAAGTACCAGATTGGCGTCAGCGAGATCATCGCCGCCAATCCCCAAATCACCAACCCCAACCTGATCTACCCCGGCCAGGTGCTGACCATCCCCGGAAAGGACACCACCGTGGAGGCCTACGAGGCGGAGGTCATCCGTCTGGTCAATGAGATCCGGGTACAGTACGGTCTCCAGCCCCTCAAGACCAACTGGGAGCTGTCCCGGGTGGCCCGGTACAAGTCTCAGGACATGGTGGACAAGCACTATTTCTCCCACACCAGTCCCACCTACGGCTCTCCCTTCCAGATGATGAAGGCCTTCGGCCTCAGCTACCGCACCGCCGGAGAGAACATCGCCTACGGCCAGCGGACGCCTCAGGAGGTCGTAAACGCCTGGATGAATTCCAGCGGCCATCGGGCCAACATCCTCAACTCCTCCTACACCCAGATCGGAGTAGGCTATGTGGCAAACGGCAACTACTGGACCCAGATGTTTATCGGATAAAGAGTTCCGCCGCCCCTGAATGGAGCGGCGGTTTTTGTTTTATTCTGTGATATGCTCGTGGTTGTTGATGTGGTCAATGCAGTAGCAGTGATACCCGGCGCATTTAGAGCAGTAGCGAAACTCTAGGTCCGGGTAGTCCGCATCCGTCCGTCCGCAGACGTCGCACTTGTGAATGTAGTCCCGCTTCTTCAGGTCACGGGCCGCCTTTTTAAATTGGATGACGTTGCTGCGCTGGGAATACTTCGCCTGCCCTCTCATTCGCTTGACGTGGTACATCAGCTCCGGCCAGAAGAAGATCAGGTAGTTGAGGATTGCCACCATGATCAGCGCCGCTCCAAACCAATTCATGGCAATCAGGTTGCGCAGGAAGTAGATGGCCATCAGTCCCCCGTCGATCCAGGCCAGCCACTTGGCTTTCACCGGGATGATAAAGAACAGGAGGAATTGGGTATCCGGGTAGAGGGTTGCAAAAGCCAGAAACAGGGACATGTCCAGATAGCCCGTGCTGGCAGATCCTGCGCAAAAGCCCACAACGACAGCCAGCAGCGCACCCAGCCCGTAATAGCAGGTGAACTTGGCCGTCCCCCACTCCCGCTCCAGGCTGGTGCCGATAAACCAGAGAAAATACATGGCCAGGATGAAAAAGAAGACATTCTCTCCCCAACTGGTAAAGAGGAAGGTGATCACCCGCCAGATCTGCCCCTGTAGGATCAGACTGCGGTCAAACTCCAGCAGACTGGATACCGCCACACCGGAATAGGTGATCATATCCAGCAAATAGACGATGACCTTGCCCCCCAGCAGGTAGTAGATCAGGTTGGGAATGCCAAACCGGGGATGCTGATAGCAAAACCGGTCGATCCATGCGTTCAGTTTGTTCACTTCAATGCCTCCTCGCACTGATTTTCAGAGGAAAAATTTACATCACGCTAATTGTACCCACATTTTACTGGGAAGTCTATCACGAAATTGTGAATTTACCGTTCCACCGCCCAGCAAATGGGCGTCTCCCCGTGTTCCTCCAGAAATTGATTCACCCGGCTGAAGGGCTTTGAGCCGAAAAAACCCCGACGGGCGGAAAGCGGACTGGGATGCGCCGTCTCGATGATCAGCCGGGGGTAGGGGCTGTCCATGATCCTCGCCGCCTGGCCCTTGGTCTGGGCGCCTTTGCCCCAGAGGAGAAAGGCGATGGGCCGGGGCTGACCTTGCAGAGCCAGCAGCAGACGGGCGGTAAATTCCTCCCAGCCCCAGCCCTTGTGGCTGTTGGCCTCGCCGCCGTAGACGGTGAGCACGTTGTTGAGGAGCAGCACTCCCTCCTCCGCCCAGGGGATCAGGCTGCCCGTCTTGGCGGGAGGGATGCCCAGGTCCGACTCCAGCTCCCTGTACATGTTGTTCAGCGACCGTGGCACGGCCACCCCCGGCCGGACGGAGAAGGCCAGCCCGTGGGCCTGTCCCTTACCGGGATAGGGGTCCTGTCCCAGGATGACGCAGCGCACCCCCTCGGGCGGCGTCAGCCGCAGGGCGGTGAAGAGGTCCGATCTGGGGGGGTAAACGGGTTTGTCCCCCTCATAGGCAGCCTCTACCCGGTCTGTCAATGCCCGGCACCAGTCCTCCGTCAAAAACGGGGCGGCGATGTCTCCCCATCTGCCCAGCTCCGTGCGCCAATCTGCCATACTGCAACGTCCTCTCTGCCATGTTTTCTCCATTCTACCACATTCCGCCCTGTTCGACCAGCGTTGACTTGCCCGCCGCACCACTGGTATACTGAACCTATATCTGGCGGGCGGCCAAGGGCTGCCCCTACATCGGTATCAGGAAAAGAGGTACGAGTATGGCAATTTTACCTCGTGATTTTTATAACGGCGACACGGTGGCTATTGCCCGCAATCTGCTGGGCAAGATTTTGGTCCGGAGGTATGAGGGGCAAAACCTCGCCCTGCGCATCACCGAGACGGAGGCCTACGTGGGCCGCTGCGACAAGGCCTGCCATGCCTATGGCTACCGCAAGACCGCTCGAAACGCCACCATGTTCGGCCCTCCGGGCCATGCCTACATTTACCTGATTTACGGCATGCACCACTGTCTCAATCTGGTGACAGAGCGGGAGGGGGAGCCCTCCGCCGTCCTCATTCGGGGCGGCGAGCCGGTTTTGGGCACCCCGGCCATGGCCCGTCTGCGGTACGGGACGGCTCCGGAAGCGCTGACCGCCTATCAGCGCAAACACTTTGGGGACGGCCCGGGCAAGCTATGTAAGGCCCTGGCCCTGACCCGAGCAGAGGACGGGACCGACCTCACCGGCGGCACCCTCTGGGTGACAGACGACCCGGCAGATCTGGGGCTGGCGCTTCCTCAGGAGACCCGGCCCATTGCGGCGGCAAAGCGCATCGGCATCGACTACGCCGAGGAGGCAAAGGACTTTCTCTGGCGGTTTACCTATGAGGAGCATGCAAAATGAAACTCTTTGACTTAGACGGCACCCTGCTGGACTCCAACGGGCTTTGGCGGGAGATTGACGTACAATTTCTGGCAAAACGGGGCATTCCATGGACGCCGGAATACAACGAGGGCGTCATCCACGCCATTTTCCCCATCGCCGCACAGTTTACCCGTGACTTCTGTCATCTGGAGGAAACTCCCGAAGAAATTATGGCGGAGTGGCTGGAGATGGCACGGGAGGGCTACGCCCGGACGCTGAAGGTGAAGGACGGAGTCATGGACTATCTGGACCAGTGTCTCCAAACGGGAGAGCGGATGGCCCTCTTTACCTCGGCAGAGCCGTCTCTTTGCCATGCGGCGCTGTCCGACCGGGGGTTTGACCGGTATCTGACCGATGTGGTCTTTGCCCAGCACCTGGGTATGGAGAAGCGCTCCCCCGCCGCCTTTCGGGAGGCCGCCCGCAAGTTGGGGGTAAGACCGGAGGAGATCACCTTTTATGACGACTCCCCCGTGGCCTGCCGGGGTGCGAAAGGGGCGGGATTTACCGTGATCGGCGTGTATGACGGATGTTTTGCCGAATACGAAGCGGAAATGCGTTCCTTCTGCGACGGGTATATCCGGTCGTTTCGGGACTTGGTGTAAAGATCCTGATCCCTCACCGCAAACACAAATCCCTCCTGCGTGATTGCAGGAGGGATTTGTCGTTGTCTTCCGTTCCGCTTACCGCTCTTCTCTAAAGTACGGCAGCCCCAACCCCGCCGGGGGCTGATTTTCCCGCTTTTTCCGCAGGGCGGTGAAAATCAAAACGGCGATGGTGACCAGATAGGGCAGCATCTTGAACAGCTCCATGGAGCTGCGGGTCAGTCCGGGGATGTAGAGGAACATCCAATACAGCAATCCGAACAGATAGGCGCCCCAGACGGCGTTCACCGGCTTCCAGGTGGCGAAGATGACCAGCGCCACAGCCAGCCAGCCCAGCGCCTCAATGGTGCTGTCGGTGGTCCAGGTGCCCTTGATGTAGTCCATGGTGTAGTACAGGCCGCCGAGACCGGAGATACCCGCGCCGATGCAGGTGGCCAGATACTTGTTCCGGATCACGTTGATGCCGGCAGCGTCCGCCGTACCGGGATTCTCGCCCACAGCCCGGAGATTCAGGCCCTTCCGGCTGCGGTTGAGGAAAAAGCTCAGGGCCACGGAGATGGCGATGGCCAGATAGACCATAAAGCCATAGCCGAAGATCAGATTGCCCACCGGGATCTTTCCAACGGAGAAGGCAGACAGGCCGGGAATGGTGGTCCGATAGGCGGCGCTGGTGGCGGTGACGGAGATCTGGCCTACGCCGCCGGCCATGCCGTTCAGGCTGCCGCCGAAGAAGTTGGCAAGGCCGTTGCCGAAGATGGTCAGAGTCAGGCCGGTGACGTTTTGATTGGCTCGGAGGGTGATGGTGAGAAAGCTGTAGAGCAGGCCGCCCAGGGCTGCCGCTGCAAAGGCCGCCGCAAAAGGCAGCAGGACGCAGAGCACCGGGTTGGGATTCGCCGTGCCGCTCTCATAGAAAAAGGCGGTGGCAAGGCCGGCAATACCGCCCAGATACATGATGCCGGGGACGCCCAGATTCAGGTTTCCGGACTTCTCCGTCAAAATCTCGCCCACGGCGCCGAACATGATCACGGTGCCAAAGACGATGGCAGACTGAAACAGCTGTACAAACTGCGCAACGCTCATTTGTGCTCATGCTCCTTTCTCCGCAGGATGATGCGGTAGTTGATGAAAAACTCGCTGCCCAGGATGAAAAACAGAATGATGCCGGTGATGACATCGGATGCATAGTCGTTCAGGTTAAACTGGGAGGCGATCTGAATGGCGCCCTTCTGCAAAAAGACCAGCAGGAAGGAGATGAGGATCATAATAAAGGAGTTGAACTGGGCAAGCCAGGCCACAATGATAGCGGTAAAGCCCCGGCCGCCGGCGGTGGAGGTGGAGATGGTATGGCTGGCGCCGGAGACGGCAATAAAGCCTGCCAGACCGCAAATAGCGCCGGAGAGGGCCATGGTGCGGATCGTCACCTTTTTCACGCTGATGCCCGCATACCGGGCGGTATTCTCCGAGTCCCCCACCACGGTGATCTCATAGCCGTGCTTGGAAAAGCTCAGGTAGAGGTACATGCCGATGGCCAGCGCCAGCACCAGAATGACGTTGAGACTGTACGCCTGCCCGAACAGCTCCGGGAACCAGCCTCCCTTGGTGGCCTGGTTGATGACGCCCACCGAGTTGGAGCCCTTGGGATTTTCCCACAGGGCCACGCAGTAGCTGGTCAGCTGAATGGCCACATAGTTCATCATCAGGGTGAACAGCGTCTCGTTGGTGTGCCAGTATGCCTTAAATGCGGCGGGGATAATGCCCCAGACGCAGCCGGCAGCCAGACTGACTGCCGCCATAAGCGCCAGCAGCACCGGCGTGGGCAGGGTATTGCCCAACGCCCGCATCAGTCCTGCGGTCACGATGCCGCCGATGAGCACCTGGCCCTCGGCGCCCACGTTCCAAAATCGCATCTTAAAGGCGGGAGCCAGGCCCACACCGATACACAGCAGCATCATGGCGTCCCGAATGGTGACCCAGCTGCGGCGGGCGGTGCCGAAGGCGCCGGCGAACATGGCCTTATAGACCTCAACCGGATTCAGCTTGGTCACGGCGAAGATAAACAGTCCGCTGACCAGCAGGGACAAAAGGACGGCAGCCACCCGAATGGCGTAGGCCGTAGGCCGGTGGATGCTGCTCCGCTTGACGATGCGCAGCAGGGGCTCGTGTCCCTGTTTCAAATTACTCATCCTGCGCCACCTCCTTGTTGAACTTGGTCATCAGCAGGCCGATCTCCTCCTTGGTGGTGGTCCGGGCATCCACAATGCCGCTGACCTGGCCGCCGCAGAGGACCATGATCCGGTCGCTCAGCTCCAGCAGCACGTCCAGATCCTCGCCCACGTAGATGACGGCCACGCCCTTCATCTTCTCCTCGGTGAGCAGGTTGTAGATGGTATAGGAGGTATTGATGTCCAGGCCGCGGACGGCATAGGCGGTCATGAGGACAGAGGGATCCTGGGCGATCTCACGGCCCACCAGCACCTTCTGCACGTTGCCGCCGGAGAGACGGCGGACGGGATAGCTGGTGTTGGGAGTGACCACCTCCAGCTCCTCCTTGATGTGCTCGGCCAGCTCCTCCGGCTGCTTCCGGTCGGTAAACAGTCCGTGGCCCCGGCGGTAGCTGCGCAGCAGCATATTGCCCGTCATACCCAGAGAGCCGACCAGTCCCATACCCAGCCGGTCCTCCGGCACAAAGGCCAGGGCCACCCCCGCCTCCTTGATCTGGCGGGGCGTCTTGCCCACCAGCTGGACGGCTTCCTTCTCCTCGTCGCCGATGGCCCGGTATTCGATAGAGGCCCCGGCGTCGATGATTTGAAGTCCGGCCACCGCCTCCAGCAGCTCCTTCTGCCCGGAGCCGGCCACGCCGGCAATGCCCAAAATCTCGCCGCCCATGGCGGTAAAGGTGACGTTATCCACCCGCTTAACGCCCATGGCGTCGTGAATGGTCAGGTTTTTGACCTCCAGACGGGGGGTGGGATCTTTCGGCTCGGGACGGTTGATATTCAATGTGGTGGTGCGGCCCACCATCATGTCCGTCAGCTTCTGAGGCGTGGTGTCCTTCGTGGCCACATCTCCGATGTACCTGCCCTTGCGCAGGACCGCAACACGGTCAGAGACGTCCATGACCTCGTGGAGCTTGTGGGTGATGATAATGAGCGCCTTGCCGTCTGCCTTCATGTTCCGCATGACGTCAAAAAGCCGGTCCGTCTCCTGAGGGGTGAGGACGGCCGTGGGCTCGTCCAGAATGAGGATGTCGGCACCCCGGTAGAGTACCTTGATGATCTCCACCGTCTGCTTTTCCGAGACAGACATATCATAGACCTTTTTCTCCGGGTCGATGACAAAGCCGTACTTGTCACAGATCTCCCGGATCTTCCCGGCGGCGGCCTTCAGGTCCAGTCTGCCCTCTTCCTCCAGACCCAGCACCACGTTTTCCGTGGCAGTGAACACATCCACCAGCTTAAAATGCTGATGGATCATGCCGATGCCGCAGGCAAAGGCATCTTTGGGAGAGGCAATGGTCACCGGCTGACCCTTGACGTGGATCTCACCCTCGTCAGGGAAATAGATGCCGGAGAGCATGTTCATCAGCGTGGTCTTGCCGCTGCCGTTTTCGCCCAGCAGGGAGAGAATTTCGCCCCGCTTGAGCACCATGCTGACATTGTCGTTGGCCACCACCGGGCCAAAGCGCTTGGTAATGCCGATCAGTTCAATGGCGTTTACTTGCTCCAAGCCAATCTTCCTTTCTGTCAATCTGCCGCCGGAGCGGAAAGGGAAATATCTCCGGTGTCTGCGGGTATGGCCCGCTTTTGCGCACATCAATTTTATTTTACAACAATTGAGATTCCCGTGCAATCAAAAACCGGGGGGATATGGAGAAAAATGTCAAACCTCATCCTTCTGAAAAGAAGCAAGAGGAGCTGCCGAAAGACAGCCCCCCTTGGAAGGTTCGAACAAAATCAGTTCAGAGTGGTGATACCGTCGATGATGGGAGTGAAGCCGGGAGCGGAACGCAGGACGGACTCCTGGAACACGCCGTCAACAACACCCTCGGTCTCGCCCACAAAGTCGCCATCCAGGTCGATGAGGATGGAGGTGGGCGTCTCGCCGTCGATGGTAAAGGTGGAAACGTCGAAGACCTGGAGGCTGCCATCGGTCAGAGCGGCCTCGACCTCAGCGACCTTCTCAGCAGTGCCCTCAGCGACCTCGGGGCCAAGCTCAGAGATCATAACAGCGCCGTCAGCGTAGCCGGCAGCATAGTCAACGGGGATCTCCTCACCGGCCAGGAACTTCTCGACAATGTGCTGATAGATGACGACCCAGTTGTTCTGAGCGGAGGTCAGAGCAGCGGTGGGAGCGACAGCCAGCATATCGATGTTGTAGCCCACGGAGTAGACGGTAGCGCCGGCGTCCTTGGCAGCCTGAACAGCGGAGGGAGCGCCGGTGGAGTCAGCGTGCTGACCGATGATGACGGCGCCGCGAGCCATCAGAGCGTTGGCAGCCTCGCCCTCAGCCACGGGATCATACCAGGAGTTGGTGAACTGAACATCCATGTGAGCATCGGGCACGATGGAGCGGATGCCCAGGAAGAAGCCGGTAAAGCCGGAGACGACCTCAGCATAGGGATAAGCGCCCACATAGCCGACATAGGGATCGGTGATCTCGCCGTTATCCAGCAGTTCCTTCAGCTTCAGGCCTGCCACAACGCCGGAGACATAGCGGGACTGAAAAACATAGGTGAAGAAGTTCTTGTAGTTGGAGAGACCGGAGTTTGCAGCCATGTCGCCGGTAGCGGAGACGAAGGTCACGTCAGGGAACTCGGTGGCAGCCTGCAGCATGTAGGACTGATGGCCGTAGGAATCGGAGAAGATGAGGGTGCAGCCCTGCTCCGCCAGATCGACGGCAGTGTCGTAGCAGCTCTCGTCCTCAGGGATGTCATACTTAAAGACGACCTGAGTGGCGACGTCAATGCCCAGGTTCTCGCAGGCCTCGGTCAGGCCGGCAATGTGAGCGTAGTCGTAGCCGGAGTTCTCGTCCTCCACGCAGATCAGGCCGATCTTGACGTCAGAGTTGGCGGCGGGAGCCTCGGTCTCGTCATTTGCGGCAGGGGTCTCGGTCTCGTCAGCAGCATTGTTGTCTGCAGCGGGCTCAGCAGCATTGTTATTGCTGCCGCCGCAAGCCACCAGGGACAGGGACATAACCAGAGCCAGGATCAGAGCGAGTAACTTTTTCATGGTTTTCCTTCCTCCTTGTGTTTCTTTGCGTTGGTAGATGGTGCTTTTGGTCTTCTCTGTAAACCAAAGAACACTGCAACTGTATTTTATCGCAAACCCCATCCGGAGACAATCAACAAAAAAAGAGTAAATCCGTCCCGATTTATCTCCGTTTTTGTGGGAATTGCCCGTTTGCTCCCCCTCCTTTTCAAATCCTTCCCCTCCCTTCCGCCCTTTCTCCGCTTGCGGCAGGGCATATCTTGTGTTATGATTGAAAATACATCAGAAACGAAAGGAAAAATGAGGATAACCGCTATGAGAATGAGAAGGAAAAAGAATCTGGTCCCCCGGATGGAGCGCTGCGCCGCTTATCAGGTGAAAGAGCCGGAGGCCATGCGCGGCCGCTGGAAGGACTTATACCCCCAGGCGGAGGAGATCTGGGTGGAGATCGGCTGCGGCAAGGGCTCCTTTACCGCAGAGACCGCCCGCCAAAATCCTCAGGCCCTGCTCATTGCCGTGGAGCGGGTGGCAGACGCCATGGTCATGGCCATGGAAAAGGCTCAGGCCCTGGAGCTGAAGAATGTCTTTTTCATCTGCGCCGACGCCGCCCGGCTGGGGGACATCTTCGCCCCCGGCGAGACAGACCGGATCTTTCTCAACTTCTCCGACCCCTGGCCCTCCAAGCGGCACTGCCGCCGGCGGCTGACCCATGCGGGCTTTCTCCTGTCCTATCGGCAGGCCCTTCGGGACGGCGGGGAGATCCACTTTAAGACAGACAACCGCCCCCTCTTCGATTTCTCTCTCACCCAGTTCCCCGCCGCCGGCTACACCGTCAGCCAGGTGACAAACGACCTTCACGCCAACGGCGTTCAGGGCGTCATGACGGACTACGAGGCAAAATTCTCCGCCGAGGGCGTGCCCATCAACCGCTGCGTCGCTGCAAAGGGGCCGCTGCCCGATCCCTTTGTCATGCCGGAGGATGTGTCGCTCATCCCCTTTGGGTATGTGGAGGGCACCAAATACGGCAGGTGAGCGCCGCATGGCGTAAACGGTACGTACGGGACGCCGTCCCGTACGAGTCTACATTTTACAGAAACACGTTGCAAATGAGGTATCACCATGAACGAAACAACCTGCAGCATGATCGCCATTGTAGGCCGGCCCAACGTGGGCAAGAGCACCCTTTTAAACGCCCTGGTGGGCGAAAACGTGGCCATTGTCTCCGATAAGCCCCAGACCACCCGCAACCGCATTACCGGTGTGGTCACAAAGGGCAAGGCTCAGTATATTTTCCTCGACACTCCCGGGCTTCACCGGGCCCGCACCCGACTGGGAGAGTATATGGACAGCGTCTCCCGCTCCAGCGTGGCGGATGTGGATGTGGCCGTTTTGGTCGTGGAGCCCATCCGTCATTAACAAGGTGGACAAGATCGAGCAGAAGGAAAAGCTGCTGGCCGTCATTGACGCCTATCAGAAGTGCCACCAGTTTGACCACGTCATTCTCATCTCCGCCAAGCGGAAGGACGGCATTGACCAGCTCTTTGACCTCCTCGCCCCCTATCAGGCGGAGTCCCCCTGGTACTTCCCGGAGGACGCCTTCACCGACCAGCCGGAGCGGCAGATCGTGGGCGAGATGCTGCGGGAGAAGATGCTCCGCTCCCTTGACAAGGAGATCCCCCACGGTACGGCGGTGTCCATCGAAAAGTTCCACGAGCGCCCCAGCGGCGTCATCGACATTGAGGCCATCATCTACTGCGAAAAGGAGAGCCACAAGGGCATCATTATCGGAAAAAAGGGCGCACAGCTGAAAAAGATCTCATCAGAAGCCAGAGCGGATATGGAGGCGTTTCTGGACGCTAAGGTCTATTTGCAGACCTGGGTCAAGGTAAAGGAGAACTGGAGAGACAATCCCGGCCTTATCCGCTCCTTTGGCTTTACGGAGGACTGAGTGATGGCAGAAAAAAAGGGGCTTTTGACCGGCAACGCCCTGAAGTGGATTGCCATTGTGACCATGCTCATCGACCATGTGGGAGCAACGCTGGTATTGCAGATGTTTTACGCCAATCCCACCAACGACATGCTGGCCATTTACTACCTGGTCCGCTCTGTGGGACGGGCGGCCTTCCCCATCTTCTGTTTTTTGCTGGTAGAGGGCTTCTGCCACACCCGCAGTCGTGGGAAATACCTGCTGCGGCTGGGTCTCTTCGCCCTCCTTGCGGAGATTCCCTTCGATCTGGCCTTCAACTGGCCGGAGTACAGTGATCTTAACGTATTCGGCATTTTGGAGTTCACCAGTCAGAACGTGTTTTTCACGCTGTTTTTCGGTCTCTGCGCCCTGTGGCTGTGGGATGTAATGGCAAAGCGTCTCCCCCGGTGGGCGGAGTATCCCGCCGCTGTGGTCGCCGCCCTCCCCGCCTGCTTTGCCGCAAACCTCCTCTGCACAGACTACGACGTCTCCGGCGTAGCCCTGATTGTCGCACTGGGCATTGGCAGAGGCCTCCCCTATCGCACGGAAACGGGAGCGGACGGCCCCACCGCCGTCTGGCAGGAGCCGAGCCGGGTGCGCCGTCTGTTCCAGTGTCTCATGGGCTGTCTGGCCATTTTGGGTCATTGTTATTTTAGAGACAACTGGATCGAGATCTTTGCCATCATCGGTCTGTTGCTGACCCTGCTCTACAACGGCAAGCGGGGCCGGAGCGGCAAGTGGTTCTTCTACATCTTCTACCCCGTGCATCTGCTCATTTTGGGCGTTTTGGTGCGGGTGCTGTTTTAAGGCATCACCGCACAATTGTGCCTGCGGCGCTTGCCAAATTGTGCGGCGAAGCCTTAATTTCCCAGTCATAAATCGACGCACTTCGTAGCAAATTAAGGTTACGGAGGGCAGAGATATGAACGAAAACCGACCCGAAAACTGGAAGCTGTTTTTCTCCACCGGCCTGCCCCAGGCCTATACCTATTTAAAGGCGAAGGAGCGGCAGACTCCCCGCAAAGAGGAAAGCTCCGGCGATCAGAAACGCCGGGGCTGAGCGAGGTACTTATGCACGTGACCACAAAGGCCATTGTCCTCCGAGAGGCCGACTACAAGGAATCGGACAAGATCCTCACCGTCCTCACCCCCGATCTGGGCCGCATCACGGTGCAGGCCAGAGGCTGCCGAAAAAAGGGCAACGGTCTCTCCGCCGCCTGTCAGATGCTGGTCTGGTCGGAGATGACCCTCTCCGAGTTTCGGGGCCGCTGGACGGTGACGGAGGCGGCAGTGGAGCTGGAATTCCGCAAGCTGCGCAGCGACCTGGACAAGCTGGCGCTGGGTACTTATTTTGCCGAGATTTTGGAGAGCATCGTTCAGGAGGAGAGCCCTGCCGACGGCCTGCTGCCCCTGCTGCTCAACTGCCTGTACGCCCTGGATCAGCTGGATAAGCCCCTGCCCCAGGTCAAGGCCGCATTTGAGCTGCGGAGCATGTCCCTTGCCGGCTTTGAGCCGCTGCTGGATGGCTGCGCCGTCTGCGGGAGAGCGCCTGAACAGCCCCGGCTCAATCTGACTCAGGGTGTGCTCCACTGTGCCGAGTGCAGCAAAGAAGCGGGAGACGGCATCTCCATGCCGGTGTCGCCCCCGGTGCTCTCCGCCATGGGGCATATTCTCTCCTGCCCCGGCAAAAAGCTGCTCTCCTTCCGACTGGATGAGCCGTCTCTGACCCAGCTGGGAGACGTATGCGAGGCCTATCTGCTGACCCAGCTGGAGCGGGGATTCCGGTCACTGGATTATTATAAGGAACTGCAGGCACCGGCGGCGGTGTTTGGGAAGGGAATGTGACCAATTGCAGATATTGCGTAGGGGTGCGCCTTGGCACACCCCCTGATGCCTGCAAATCCATCGTCGGGCGTGGCAAGCCGCGCCCCTACAAACAATTATGAACAAACAGGTAAAAAACATGACCGAACGATTTGAAAAATCCATCCGCACATTGGAGCTGCCCCGTGTGCTGGAGCTTTTGGCCCACCACGCGGTGAGTCAGGAAGCCAAAGAACGTGCCCTGGCCCTCCGTCCCGCCACGGAACTGGAGGATGTACAGCGCCTTCAGGCGGAGACCGCCGCCGCCGTTGCCATGTCCAACCTGGGCAACGCCCCCGGGTTCGGCGATTTAAAGCCGGTGGCCGCCTCCCTCCAGCGGGCCAGCCTGGGCGGGGCGCTGAATCCCAAGGAGCTGCTGGACATCGCCCGTGTGCTCCGCTGCGCCCGAGAGGCTCAGTCCTGCCAGACCGAGCAGGAGGAGGCCAGCTGTCTGGCCCCCATGTTCCGCTCCCTCCGGGCAAACAAATTTCTGGAGGACAGGATCTTCGGCGCCATCCTCTCTGAAGAGGAGATCGCCGACAACGCAAGTCCGGAGCTTGCCGACATCCGCCGGAAGATCCGGCTCTCCTCCGGCAAGGCCAGGGAGGTCTTGCAGCATCTCATTGCCTCCTCCTCCGCCAAATATTTGCAGGAGCCCATCATCACCATCCGCTCCAACCGCTTCGTGGTGCCGGTGAAGGCAGAGTGCAAGGGCAGCGTGCCCGGTCTGGTCCACGACATCTCCTCCTCCGGCTCCACCCTGTTTGTGGAGCCTATGGGGGCAGTGAAGGCCAACAATGAGCTGCGGGAGCTTTACGCCAAGGAGGAGAAGGAGATTGCCCGCATCCTGGCCGACCTCACCAACCAGGCGGCCGCCATCCGGGAGGACATTTTGGATGATTACGGCCTGCTGGTCTCCCTCGATCTCATCTTTGCCAAGGCGAAGCTTTCATATCAGATGGAGGCGATTGCCCCTCAGCTGACCGCAGACGGCTCCCTGAAATTTACTAAGGCCCGGCACCCCCTGCTCCACGCAAAAAAGGCAGTGCCCATCGACGTGAATCTGGGCCTTACCTTCGACACCTTAGTCATCACCGGCCCCAACACCGGCGGCAAGACGGTGACGCTGAAAACCATCGGCCTTCTGGTGCTCATGGCCCAGTGCGGCTTGCAGCTCCCGGTGGCGGACGGAAGTCTCTGCCCCGTCTTCGGCAACGTGCTGGCGGACATCGGCGACGAGCAGTCCATCGAGCAGTCCCTCTCCACCTTTTCCTCCCACATCACCAACATCGTGGGCTTTTTGGAGGAGACGGAGGAGCGCACCCTCATCCTCTTTGACGAGCTGGGAGCCGGCACCGACCCGGTGGAGGGCGCCGCCCTGGCCGTGGCCGTCATTGAGGAGGCCCGGAGTCTTGGGGCGAAGGTGGCCGCCACCACCCACTATGCCGAGCTGAAAACCTACGCCATGACCGAGCCGGGGGTGGAAAACGCCTCCTGCGAGTTTGACGTGGAGACCTTAAAGCCCACTTATCGCCTGCTGATCGGCATCCCCGGTAAGTCCAACGCCTTTGCCATTTCCCGCCGCCTGGGGCTTCCGGAGCATATCATCCAGAACGCCGCCGGACGCATCGACCGGCAGAACGTCCAGTTTGAGGACGTTCTCTCCCGGTTGGAGCAGCAGCGGCGTGAGATGGAGCAGATGCAGGCCGAGGCCCAGCGGCTCAAGCGCACCATGGAGACAGACGCAGCCAAGGCGGAGCAATACCGCCGGGAGATGGAGGATCAGCGGCTCAAGATCACAGAGTCCGCTCGAAAAGAGGCGGAGGAGATCCTGCAGGAGGCCCGCACCGTCTCCAATCAGGTGTTCCACCAACTGGACGAGATGAAGAAGCGCCAGCGGAAGGAGGACTCCGCAGAGGCGGAGAATCAGCGCCGGGCCGACCTGCGCCGGAGCATCAACAAGGCGGAGGAGAAGCTGCAGCGTACCCAAAAGGAGTCCCTGCCCCCCACCCGGCCGGCGGAGGCGGGAGATACGGTGGAGCTTTTGAAGGTGGGTACCAAGGCTCAGGTGATCTCGGTGAACAAGGACGGTACCCTGCGGCTCCAGGCGGGTATTTTGACCGTCAGCGCCAAGCAGGATGAGGTCCGGGTCGTTGAGCAGCCCAAGACCAATGCCAAGGTGCAGGCCCAGGTGATGGTCAGCCGCATCCAGCGGCAGGTCCGCTCCGAAGGAGCCAGAGCAGAGCTGGACATCCGGGGCATGATGACCGACGAATGCGAGGGGCTGATCGACAGCTTTTTGGACGATGCGGTGATGGCCCGGCTGAAAAGCGTCACCATCATCCACGGCAAGGGCACCGGAGCCCTCCGAAAAGCGGTGCAGCAGCACCTGCGCACCAGCAAATATGTCAGATCCTTCCGCCCCGGCCGCTACGGCGAGGGAGAAAACGGCGTGACCATTGTGGAACTGAAATGACAAACTGGCCCCCGTTTTATACACAAAAACTCCCCTACACGGCCGAAAGTCAAGAGAATTTGGTGAAATTGACGTTGACGGCGGGAACGGGAATCTGCTACAATAAGGCATCATTATGATGGAAGGCTAGGGTGTTTCATATGACCGTAAAAGAAGCCGTTGTCAATAATCAGGTTGGCCTCTATGCCCGTCCCGCCACTTTCTTTATTCAGAAGGCCAATGAGTTTAAAAGCTCCATCTGGATGGAAAAGGATGAGCGCCGTGTCAACGCCAAGAGCCTGCTGGGCGTCCTGTCTCTGGGCGTGATTCAGGGCACCAAGATCAATCTGATCGCTGACGGTATCGATGAGGCCGAGGCTGTGGACAGTCTGGTCGAGCTGCTGGCCAGTGGTCTTGACCGCTGATTTCTGACCTTTATCAACACAAAAGGCACCGCATTCCGCGGTGCCTTTTTCGCCATTTGGGTAAATTGCCATGACACGAGAGGAACTGAAACAAAAGGCCCACTCCCTCCCTCTGGGGCCGGGGGTCTATATTATGATGGATGCGACGGGCCAGGTCATCTATGTAGGCAAGTCCCGGGCGCTGAAAAACCGGGTCAGCCAGTATTTCGCCGACCTTGCCAGCCACAACGCAAAAACCAGAGCCATGGTGGCCCAGATCGACCGCTTTGACTATCTGCTGGCCTCCAGCGAATTTGAGGCTCTGGTGCTGGAAAACTCCCTCATCAAGCGGCACAAGCCCCGCTACAACATCCTCCTCAAGGACGACAAGGGCTATCCCTATATTCGGCTGTCGGGGGGACCTTACCCCCGCTTCTCCATGGTCTCCAAGCCCATGAAGGACGGCGCCCGGTACTTCGGCCCCTACGGCGGACGGTCCGCCACAGCAGAGAGCATCAAGGCCATCTGCAACGCCCTGCGGCTGCCCACCTGCAGCCGGAAATTTCCCCGGGACATCGGGAAGGAGCGGCCCTGTCTCAACCACCATCTGGGCATCTGCGACGGCTGGTGTATGGGAAAACTCTCCGAAGCCGACTACCGGGAGCGGATCGGACAGGCTGTCCGGCTCTTAGAGGGCAAATTTACTCAGGTGGAGCAGGAGCTGAAGGCCGAGATGCTGAAAGCCTCTGACGCGCTGCGGTTTGAGGCGGCTGCCGAGCTGCGGGACCGCCTGCAGGCCATTCAGTTACTGGGCACCCGGCAGCGGGTGGTGGCCTCCTCCCGGGCGGACACCGATGTGGTGGGCTTTTACCGCGGCACCGCCAAAAGCTGCTTTGTGGTGCTCCACTTTCTCAAGGGCTCCCTCACCGACCGGGACACTGAGGTCATGCCCACTCCCGCAGAGGAGGAGACAGAAGAGATCGTCGCCTCTCTGGTCAAACAGTATTATCTGAACAAGAGCGTCCTGCCCCGGGAGATCTTACTGCCCAGGGAATTTGAGGACGCAGAGGAGCTGGGGCAGCTGCTCACCGAACGGGCGGAGCACAAGGTGGCCTTTACCGTCCCCAAGCGGGGGGACCGGGTCAACCTGGTGCAGCTGGCGGAGCGGACGGCGCTGGACGAGGCGGAGCGGGCCACCTCCGCCCAGGAGCGGCAGAGCAAGCTGATGGAGCTGCTGGGCCGGATGCTGGGCCTGCCCCAAGCCCCGAAGCGCATTGAGGCATACGACATCTCCAACACGGGTGCCAGCAACATCGTGGCCTCTATGACGGTATTCGTGGACGGCAAGCCCCTCAAGCGGGACTACCGCCGGTTCAAGCTCCGGGACATGGAGCATCCCGACGACTACGCCTCTATGGAGCAGGTGCTCCAACGCCGGTTTAAACGCTATCTGGACGGCGACGAGAAGTTCGGGGACCTCCCCGACCTGATTTTGATGGACGGCGGCCTGGGCCAGGTGCATATTGCTGTGGATGTCATTGAGGGCATGGGGCTGAGCGTCCCCGTCTTCGGCATGGTGAAGGACGACCGGCACAGGACCCGCGCTCTGGTGGCCCCCAGCGGACGGGAGATCGGCATCCAGCAGACCCAGGCCATCTTCTCTCTGGTGGGCCGGATTCAAGAGGAGACCCACCGCTTTGCCATCACCTTCCACCGGGAGAGCCATGCAAAGCAGACCATTGCCTCCGCTCTTGAGACCATCGACGGAGTGGGCGAGGTGCGCCGTCAGAAGCTGATGAAGCATTTTAAGACGGTCAAGGCCATCCGCAACGCAACCGAGGCCCAGCTGGCCGAGGTCATCCCCAAAAACGCCGCCCGTGCGGTATATCTGCACTTCCACCCCGACACAGAAGGAGACGAGGAGACATGAGAGTTATCACAGGTACCGCCAGAGGAAAGCGTCTGGCAGAGCTGGAAGGCATGGAGACCCGCCCCACCACCGACCGGGTGAAGGAGGGCGTGTTTAACGCCATCCAGTTTGACATTGAGGGCCGGCGGGTGCTGGATCTCTTTGCCGGCACCGGCCAGCTGGGCATCGAATGCCTCAGCCGGGGGGCGGAGCAGTGCCTTTTTGTGGATCAGCGGAGGGACGCCGCAGCCGTCATTCGGAAAAATCTCCAGTCCACCGGGCTGTCAGACCGGGCAAAGGTGGTGCAGGGAGACTCCCTCTCCTGCCTGAAAAGCCAGCGGCAGAAGTTTCACCTGATCTTTTTAGACCCTCCTTACGACACGGAACTGCTGGAAAGTGCATTAAAAACCATCGCTGAGATTGACATACTGTCCGAAAATGGTATAATTGTCTGTGAAAGTCGGGTGGATAAGGAATTGCCCCCGCTCTCCGCTCCATATCGCAAAGACAGAGCCTATCGGTATGGAAAGATCAAAGTGACCTTATACCGGAAGGATGGAGCAGAATGAGTATCGCCATTTATCCCGGCAGCTTTGACCCGGTGACCCGGGGACATCTGGATATTATCAAGCGGGCCGCCGCCCAGTTTGACCGTCTGATCGTGTGCGTCATGGTCAACTCCGAGAAAAAAGGGCTTTTCTCCCACGAGGAGCGGGTGGCCCTGCTGCAAAAGGTGACGGCCGACATCCCCAATGTGGAGGTGGACGCATCGCCCATGCTTTTGGCGGAATACGCCAAGCTGAAAAACGCCAGCTGTGTGGTCAAGGGTCTGCGGGCTCTTTCCGACTTTGAGAAGGAATTTCAGATGGCGATGATTAACCGCAAGCTGAATCCCGGACTGGAGACAATGTTTCTCTCCGCCCGTCAGAACTACACCTATCTCAGCTCCAGCATCACCAAGGAGCTGGCAATGTATCATGTACCCCTCACCGACTTCGTCCCGGACGAGATCGCAGAAGAGGTACAGGCCCGTATGGAAGACCAACTGGGACGCTAGTAGTCTGTTAATCCTAAATGTTGTTTAAGCCGCAAGTATGGTTTCGTCAGACGAGGCGGAGGATGCAGGCGGGCTGACGCCCGCCAAAGACGACAACGAAGTATGGCGGAAACAGACGCCGCGGATGATCAAAGTTTTAGGGTTAACGGACTACTAGTGCTCCCAAATACAGAAAGGATGAATACCGATGGCAAATGGAGTAACCGATCTGCTGGACAGCCTCTATCGTATGATCGACGACGCACGGGGCGGCTTGGGAGGCACCTGCCGTATCAACCGTGACGACGCTCTGGATCTGCTGGACGAGATCCGCAACAAGTTCCCCGCCGAGCTGAGCGAGGCCAAGAAGCTGCTCACCCAGCGCAATGAGTATCTGGACGGGGCCAAGACCGACGCCGAGCGCATCCGCCAGCAGGCGCTGGACCGCGCCAAGCAGCTGATCGACGAGCATGAGATCACCCGTCAGGCCCGTGCCGAGGCCGCCCGGGTCACTGCCGAGGCGGAAAATCGGGCCAACGAGCTGAAGGCCGCCGCCAACACCTACTGCGAGGATGCCATGCGCCGCACCGAGGACGCCGTCAATGTCGCCCTCAACGAGATCCGTCAGTCCCGGGCCAAGTTCCGTTCTGTGGCCGGCATGGGCGCAGGCGCTGCCCCCGCCTCCCGCCGTCCCGCTCAGACAGCCTATGACGTGGCAAAGGAAGAGGACGAATAACCCCAGCGTTAAGCAGCCGCCGGGCGGCACTTTTGCAGAAAGCAAAACCCTCCGATCCCCGTTTTCGGGTCGATCGGAGGGTTTTTGTCGTCTTTCCTCTCAGTTGAGGTTGTTCTTCTCCCGCAGGACGTTAATCGGCGTGACCAGAATCTGCCCCTGACCGTCCATCATGGCGTCCGCCAGGAACAGACGCTCCGAGGTGTCCAGTCCCTCAAAGGTGAAGCCCAGCAGCTCGGTGATCTCCCGCTCCGCCCACTCGGCGGCAGCGGAGTAGATCGGCTCAATGGAAGGGACCACGGACTCTCCCACCACCTCGTAAGAGGCGACCTCCGCGCCCAGGGAGTAGTCGTAGGTAATGACGGGCCGGCTGTCCTTGTCCAGATGGCCGTGGATCATAATGAGGAGCCTGCCCTCGTCCCGCATTTTCCGGGCTGTCGGGACGATCTCGTCCTTGGTGATGGAAATTTTTGTGTTGGTTTGCATAGGAAACACCGCCTTATTAGCATATTCTGGGGAGTTGGGCTCCCGTCAATTTACTTAGCACACGGCCTGCGCCGAGGAAGGTATTTAAGATCACTTTGCCCGGGGCTCTCCCGGTGACACGTCCGATGACTGCTGCCTCCTCTCCGCCGGGGGTATTTTGGAGGGCATGCAGTACCTCCTCCGCCCTGTCGGGAGCAACGACCGCCAGCAGCTTGCCCTCGTTGGCGCAGTAGAGGGGGTCCAGTCCCAGAAGGTCGCAGGCCGCCTGTACCGGGGGATGGATGGGAAGGTCGTCCGCCTCCAGCTCAATGGAGAAATTCCGACCCTCTGTAAACTCGTTCAGCGTGGTGGCAACGCCGCCCCTTGTAGGGTCCCGCAGCACCCGCACACCGCCGCAGCTCCATGCCGCCTTGGCCAGCTTATGAAGAGGCTGACAGTCGGAAGAGAGGGGACTCCCTTCCAGAAGCCCGTTTCGTGCCATCATCACCGTGGCTCCGTGGTCGCCGATGGAGCCGGAGATGAGAACTGCGTCCCCCTCCCGGATATTGTCGGAAGAAAGGCCGGGATAGGTCAGCGTGCCGATGCCGGAGGTATTGATATAGATGCCGTCTCCCCTGCCCCGCTCCACTACTTTCGTGTCGCCGGTGACGATCTCCACCCCCGCTGCTCTGGCCGTCCGGGCAATGGAGGAAATGATGCACTTTAACTCCTCCACAGCCAGTCCCTCCTCAATAATAAAGGACAGGCTGAGATACCGGGGAATGCCGCCGCACATGGCAAGATCGTTCACCGTGCCGCAGACGGAGAGTTTTCCAATGTCTCCCCCGGGAAAAAACAGGGGGCTGACCACAAAGCTGTCGGTGGAAAAGACCAAGGGGCCGCTGAGATCCAGCACCGCCCCGTCCCCCAGTGCGTTCAGCGTGTCGCTCTGAAAGGCGGGAAGCAGCAGCTCGTCGATCAGCTGGGCGGTCTTTCGTCCCCCACTGCCGTAGTCCAGTGTGATAATATCCTGGTTCATGCTTGTTACTCGATTCGTCTGTAATGAAATGCCGCGGCGCAGGCCCCCTCCCCGGAGACCATGCAGGGCCCCACCGGGTGGTCAGGCTGGCAGCGCTTGCCAAACAGCGGACAGTCCTGAGGGGACATCTGCCCGCAGATGATCGCCCCGCAGCGGCAGCCGGTGGTGTTCTCCCGGTTCTGGGGGCAGAAGTCAAATCGCCGGGCGGCGTCGTAGTCCTGGAATTCAGCTTTCAGGCCAAAGCCGCTCCCTTCGATCGCCCCCAATCCCCGCCAGATGTCCGGCCTTTCCTCCAGCACCTGGGACATGAGCGCCCGGGCGGCGGTATTCCCCTCAGGGGAGACCGCCCGAATGTACTCGTTTTCCAGGGCGGGCTTGCCGTCCCGGATCTGGCACAGCAGGCGGTAGACCGCCGTCAGCAGGTCTCCCGTCTCAAACCCGGACACCACGGCGGGAAGGCCGTATTCCTCCGGCAGAAATCGAAAGGCATCCGCTCCCAAAATCGTGGCCACATGGCCGGGGCAGAGAAAGCCGTTCACCCGAAAATCCGGCCGCCGGATCAGCGCCCGGAGGGCGGGCTCTGTCCGTTTCAGCAGGCACAGCATGGAGAAATTCCGTAATCCCCGCCGTTTCGCCTCCAGCACCGCCAGGGCTGTGCCGGGGGCGGTGGTCTCAAAGCCCACGCCGAGGAAGACGACCTGACGTTCCGGGTGTTCCGCCGCAATTTCCAGACTGTCCATGGGGGAATAGACCCAGCGGATGTCCGCCCCCAGCGCCTTGCGGCGCTGCAGGCTGTCCTCCGGGTCAGACCCCGGCACCCGCATCAGATCTCCGTAGGTGGTGAGGATAACGCCGGGCAGCTCGCTCAGTCTCAAAATCTCGTCCATCACCCCGGCGGGCGTGACGCAGACGGGACAGCCGGGTCCGGAGAGCAGGCGGATATTGCCGGGCAGCACCTGCCGCAGGCCGGACTTGGCAATGGCCATGGTGTGGGTGCCGCAGACCTCCATGAGCCGGGCCTCCGGCAGGTCCATCTCCCGAATGGCCGTGAGCAGCTTTTCCGCCCCCTGGGGACGGCGGAAGGCGGACTCAGAGAGCATCGGCCACCTCCTGAATGGCTTTCAGGTTTTCCAGGGCCTGCTTTTCGTTCAGTTTTTCAATGGCAAAGCCGGCGTGGGCAATGACGTAGTCTCCGATCTGAGGGTCCCGGAGAAAGTCCACCCGGATTTTGCGGCGGACGCCCTCCAGCTCTCCGACGGCGTCCTTCCCGTCGATCTCTGTCAGCTTCAAGGGTACTGCTAAACACATGGTATCCCGCCTCCTTTGGCGGCGATCAGCGTCTGCCCCAGGGGAATGCCCTGGTCGTTGGCAGACACATGGGTATGGTAATAGGGTGTAAATCCCGCCCCTGTCAGTGTATCCAGCACACGGGGCAGGAGCCGGGCGTTCTGAAACACGCCCCCGGAGAGGACCACCCGGTGAAGGCCGGTTTTCTCTCTGGCGTAGCTTGCGTGAGCCACCGCCAGCGAGACCAAACTCTCCAGAAAGCGGGCGGCGATGGACGCAGGTTGGATTCCTCCGGCCTGTTCCGACAAAATGGCGGCAGTCAAGGGCCGGGTGTCCAAGGTCAGGCGGCCCTCCTCCTCGTAAAAGGTGAGGTCATAGGGCGCAGCCTGTCCCTCCGCTGCCATGGCCTCCAGCAGGACGGCCCCCTGTCCCTCGTAGGTGACGGTATGCCGCCCGGTCAGGATGGCATAGACCCCGTCAAAAAGCCGGCCCATGCCGGAGGATTTTGGGGAATTCAGATCGGCGGAAAGCATTTGCGTCAGCTGGTCTGCCTGAGGATGGGCGCTCCGCCGGGGCAGGCCTGCGTCCCACAGCAGGCTGTGGGCAATGCGGCCGATCTCCCTGGCGCAGCGGTCTCCCCCGGGGAGCTTGACCGGTCGGATGGTGCCGAGCCGCTCAAACCCGGCATAGCCGCCCACGAGACATTCCGCTCCCCAGATACTGCCGTCAGTGCCGTAGCCCGTGCCGTCCCAAATGAGACCGATGCAGTCTCCCTCCAACCCGTTTTCCGCCATGCAGGCGGCCATATGGGCATGGTGGTGCTGCACTTGCAGCAGGGGCAGGCCCTCCTCCCGGCTCCGCTTCCGGGCGTATTCCGTAGAGAGATAGTCCGGGTGGAGGTCGCAGACCAGACGACGGACTGCCACGCCGAAGCGCTGCTCAAAGCGGCGGATCTGCTGTTCATAGAACTGAAATGTCTCCCAGTCCTTCAAATCTCCGATGTGCTGGCTGAGAAACACATTGCCCCCTCTGCTGAGGGCAAAGCTCCCCTTCTGCTCCGCTCCGCAGGCCAAAATGCCGGTGCAGTCGGCGGGCACCGCCACAGGCTCCGGGGCGTAGCCACGGCTGCGGCGGAAGAAGGAATCCTTTCCCCGAAAGACCCGGAGCAGGGAGTCGTCACAGCGGTTGACAATGGCTCTATCGTGGGTCAGGCAGGCATCCGCCAGCCTTTGCCAGGGGAATTCGGCAATGTCGCACAGCACCGGTTGGTCAGAGACGTTCATGCTGGTCATCACCAGCAGGTCAAACCGCTCCATCAGCAGATGGTGGACAGGGGTATAGGGCAGCATGACCCCGAGCTCCCTTGTCTCGCTCAGGTTTTCCGGAGCGTCAGGCCGCTTTTTCAGCAGCACAATGGGGGCTCTGGGGCTGCCCAGCCGAGCCTCCTCATCCGGAGAGAGGTCGCAATACCGTCTCACCACGGACAGATCCCGGCACATGAGGGCAAAGGGCCGCTCGTCTCTCCGTTTCCTGCGGCGCAGTTCGGCTACCGTCTCAGGGAGGTCAGCCCGACAGGCCAGATGATAGCCGCCCAGGCCCTTGACCGCCGCAATACCCCCTCTTTGCAGAATTTCCTGCGCCCCGCCGATGGGGTCGGCCTGCTCCTCTCCCGAAGGGGTGAGGAGCTTTAGTGTCGGCCCGCAGTTGGGGCAGCAGTCGGGCTGGGCATGATAACGGCGGGTCTCAATGCTGTCGTATTCCGCCCGGCAGGCCGGGCACATTTGAAACCGCCCCATAGAGGTCAGCGCCCGGTCATAGGGCAGGCCCTTCACGATGGTAAATCGGGGGCCGCAGTTGGTGCAGTTGATAAAGGGGTAGCGGTAGCGCCGGTCTCCCCTGTCCCGCAGCTCCCGGAGACAGTCGGGACAGGTGGCAATGTCGGGGCTGATGAGAGTATCGGGGCTGCCCGCCCTGCGGCTCGGCAGGATGTGAAAGCCCTGCTCTCCCACGGGGGCAGTACATGCTGTCTCCCGGAGAGCGCTGATACGGGCCAACGGGGGCAGGTCTTCTCTCAGGGCGGCACGAAACCGGGCCAATGCAGGGGCAGTCCCCTCCACCTCCAGTTCCACGCCGAACACGGTATTTCTGCACCAGCCGGCAAGCTCATGCTGTCTCGCCAGCCGGTGGAGGAAGGGACGAAAGCCCACTCCCTGCACGATGCCCTCTATCTCCAGATGGAGGCGGCAAAGGTCAGGCATCTGCCTTGGCTTCCTCGGCTTTGGCGGCGGCCTCCGCCTTGGCTTTCTTGGCGGCCTCCGCCTTGGCCTTCATCTCGGCGATCTGCTCGGGAGTCAGCTTGGGCTTGGGTGGGGGCGCTTTTTTGATGAAGGAGCCGGTGACGATAAAGTCCTCCGGCTTGCTGCCCACCATCATATAGTCGTCCGTCAGGGTGATGGAGTGGCGGGAGCAGAAATCAGCGCACATGCCGCAGAAGGTGCAGCTGGTCATGTCAAAGGTAAAGGTGATCTTCTGATCCCCGTTTTCCAGGGTCTCAATATCCCGGTGCATGCACTGAGGTGCGCACACCCGCATGCACATGCCGCAGTTGACGCAGACATCCGGGTTATAAGAGATGCGGCCCCGGTAGTGCTCCGCCGCCTGAGGTGCGTCTCCGGCAGGAAATTTCTCCGTGCTGGGCTTGCGGAACAAATTCGTAAAGGCTTTTCCGAGATAGGGAAGCATTACTGACGCATCTCCTTTCTCTTTTCTTTCAAAATCTCCGTCGCCTTGGCAAGGGCGGCCACAATGGCCTCCGGCTTGGGCGTGCAGCCCGCCACGGACACGTCCACATGGGTGTACTTGTCCAGAGGGCCGTCAATGGCATAGCTGCCCTTAAAGACGTTGCCGGATTTGGGGCAGGAGCCCAGGCTCACCACCACGTAAGGCTCCGGCACCTGCTCCAGGACCCGCTTGAGCCGGTCACGGGTCTGGAGGGTAATAGGACCGCTGACCACCACGATGTCCGCCTGACGGGGGGTGCCGGTGAGGCGGAAGCCCAGACGCTCGGCGTCGTACCGGGGGGTCAGCACGCTGACCAGCTCAATGTCGCAGCCGTTGCAGGAGCCGGCGTTGACGTGGAAGATCCAGGGGCTTTTCGCCATGCTGTTGTCGATCAGTTTTTCAAACATTTGGATTCACCCTCCTTCAGAGGCCCAGCCAGACCAGGATCAGGCTGATGAGGGCCAGTCCGGCCACGATCGTCCAGTAGAACTGAAACACCTGTTCTACCTTGAATCGGGCGCAGGCGGCGTGGGGCAGGCTCATGGTGATAAAGGTGAGCAGGACGCAGATCAGGATAAAAATCGCCACATCCGCCGCCACAATGCCGGTGGAGATGCCCCCCAGGAAGAGGACATAGAACAGGGCGGTCATGATGTACATCTTTACCATGTGGGTCAGCCGGAACACCGCCAGAGGAGGTCCGCTGTACTCAGAGAGCGTACCCTCGCAGATCTCCGTCTCCGCCTCTGCCACATCGAAGGGATGCATGCCCACCTCGCAGGGGATGACGAAGAGCATGGCAATGGCGGCGGGAATCAGGCTCCAATGGAACAGCAGCGGGCCGTTTGCCGCCTGATAGTCCCAGATGGCCTGAAGGGAGAAGGTCAGCGGCAGGCCGGACTCCGCCGTCAGCGTCACCTTGCCCAAGGCCAAAATGACCAGGACGAAGGGCAGCTCGTAGGAGATCATGGCCACCATCTCACGGCTGAGACCTACCCCGGCAAAGGGAGAGCCGGAGGAGGCCGCGCCCACGATCATGCAGACGCTGACCAGGGTGAGCAGATAGAGGATGACCACCAGATCGGCAGTGCCGGAGAAGGCGGGACGGCCGTTCACTACGGGAAGGAACAGGGCAATGGAGATGAGGGCGGCGAAGCCCACTACCGGGGCGGCAAAATAGACCGTCTTTTTCGCGTGGCGGGGGACGATGGTCTCCTTGCCGCAGCACTTGAGAAAGTCATACCAGCTCTGGAGGATAGGGGGACCCACGCGGCGCTGCATCCGGGCCACCCAGATGCGGTCCAGTCCGGAGAGCAGAATGCCCATCAGAATACAAAAGAGCAGGCCGGGGAAAATCAGGACATAGAACAGATTGATAAGCAGTGCAGTCATTTCTTCTCCCCTCCTTTACAGAATCACGATGCAGGCCAGCAGGACAAGGGCAATGGCCACCACACCGTAGAGGGCGTAGTCATTCACAATGCCGCTGTGCCAGTCGTGCATAAAGCTGAAATACTTGCGCCAGTTGTGCTTGAAGCCCCAGAACAGATCGCTGCCGCCCACCTGGGAGTAAAGGGCCTCTTCACCGGAGAAGAAGGACTCATACTTATCATTCCGCTCTTCGTCGCTTTCATCCTTGGAAGAAATATGCAGCTTGCTGTTGTCGCTGGGACTTGCCAGCAGGGCCACGATGGCCACGCCGCAGGTGACGCAGAACAGAAGCAGCAGCCAGGACACGGGATTCCACACGCCGGTGACGGGGATGACCGTGACCGGCCAGCTGGCGATGCCGTGATTTGCCGCATAGCCGGCGCCCATGGCGGCGTCGATGTAGCCGGTCAGATCGGTGACGGCACGGACAGCGGGGGTGAGCAGATAGGTCTGGACAAAGTTGGGGAACAGTCCGGTGACCACGCACAGGACTGCCAGAATCCACATGGGAAGGCGCATGGCAAAGGGCGCCTCTTTGACCTCTTTGTACTGCTCAGGCAGCTGGCCGAAGAAAACGCTCTGGGACACCTTGACAAAGGAGGCCAGGGTCAAAACGCTGGTGATGAGGGCCACCACGGCGACAATGACATAGAAGAAATTGCCGTCATACACGCCCTTGAGGAAGGCCGCCTGATAGATCATCCACTTGGAGGCAAAGCCGTTGAAGGGGGGCAGGCCGCTGATGGAGGCCGCACCGATCAGGAACAGCAATGTGGTTTTGGGCATCTTCTTACTCAGGCCGCCCAGACCGTCCAGGTCAAGGCTTCCGGTCTGATGCTGAACTGCGCCGGCAGTCAGGAACAGGAGGCCCTTAAAGATGGTGTGGTTCATGGCGTGGTAAAGGCCTGCGTTGAGACCCAGAGCGGAACCCAGACCCACCACGGTGATGACGTAGCCCACCTGAGAGATGGAGTGGAAGGCCAGAAGCCGCTTGAAGTTGTGCTGGTTAAAGGCCATGGTGACGCAGACGAACATGCTGACAGCGCCAAAGCCGGTGACCAGATAGGAGACAAAGGGCGTACTGTAGTTCTGATACAGCACATAGACCAGCCGGATAATGCCATAGACGCCGCACTTGGTGAGGACGCCGGAGATCATCAGGGAGATGGAAGCGGGAGCCACAGCGTGTGCGTCCGCCGCCAGAGGATGGAAGGGGAAGAGGAACGCCTTGGTGCCAAAGCCCATGAAGAGGAAGGCAAAGGCGGCAATCATGACAGGATTTGCGCCCTGACCGGGGATCAGTGCTGCGATCTGAGCCAAATTCAGGGTGTGGACCTGGGAGTAGATCATGGCAATGCCCAGAAGGACAGAGGTGGAGCCGAGGGAACCGACCACCAGATACTTGAAAGCACCCTCCAGCGCGCCGTCGTAGCCGGTGCGGAAGGCGGTGAGGGCCACGGCAGTAAAGGTCATGATCTCGATCATGACGAAGATGTTAAACAGGTCTCCGGAGAGCACCAGACCCAGCACAGAGCCGGAGAGCATCAAAAACAGGGTATAGTAGTTCACCAGCGAATCGTCGTGATTCATATAGGTGAAGGAGTAGAGGCCGGAGACAAAGACGGCCACGGTGACGATGAGTCCGAAGAAGAGGCTCAATGCGTCCACCTCAAGGCTGATGCCGATGGCCCAGCCCTCCACGGGCTGCCAGCCGCCCAGCCAGTAGGCGATGATCTGACCGTCCAGCATCACGGGCTTCACGAGGGCCAGTATCATGCCGAGGGCAGCAGTGACGGAGACCGCCACCACAATATTCCGTGCCACAGCATTGCGGCGGCCCACCAGGGAGGTGACAAAGGCGCCGACAAAAAGCGTCATGATCGCCAGAATGGGGAAGTTTACCAGAAAACCGTTCATTATCCGTTCAACCTCCTGATCTCTCTGGTGTCAAGGGTGCCGTACTGTCTCCTCAGCATCATCACAAGGCTGAGGCTCATGGCGGTGGTGCAGGCGCCGATGACGATGGAGGTAAGGGTCAGCGCCTGAGGAACCGGGTCAACGAAGAAGCTGGCCCGGGTCAGCTCGGCGATGGTAAAGATGGGGGCGGTGCCGCCGGCGTGGAAGCCGACGGAGACGATGAGCAGGTTGGTGCCGTAGTCCACCAGGCCCATGCCGATGATCACTTTGATCAGATTGTGCTTGGCCACCATGCAGTAAAGTCCCAGCACGATCAGCGCAAAGGAGCCGATAAAGTTGACAACCATCATTTGGGATCGGCCTCCTTTCCTTCGGAAGATTCGTTGGCTGCGTCCTCATCCGGGTCCAGCGTACTGAGCATCAGAATGAGCAGGCACGCAATGCCGGCCATGACGTGATAGCCCACAGCGTCATTCATCAGGGTGCTGGTCTCAAACTGATGGCCGGCAAAGACAAAGTTGACGGCGAAGTTCAGACCGGTAAAAATGCCGATGAGGGCGATGACGACATACATGATCTCAGCGATGGTCTCGCTGCTGTGGAGCAGCCGCTCGCTGAAGGAGCCCTTTACCTTGCTCCCTCCGTGACCCAAAAAGACCAGCAGGATGGCGCTGGCAATGAGCACGCCGCCCTGGAAGCCGCCGCCGGGGCTGGTGTTGCCGTGGAAGACCACATAGCAGCCGAAGACGCAGGCCAGAGGCAGGAACAGATCGGCGGCGCAGCGGACGATAATGTTCTTTTTCTTCATGCCTCTTCTCCCTCCTTCTGTTCAGCGGGCTTCTGTTCGCCCTTTCCCCCAGTCTTGCGGAGCACGACCAGGCAGCCGGCAATGGCGGCGATGAGAATAAAGCTCTCGCCCATGGTGTCGTAGCCGCGGAAGTTGAAGACGACGGAGAATACCACGTTCTGAGCGGCGGTCTTGTCCAGATTCTCGTTCACTATGACGGCGGCCACGCCGTCGGCCTTGGAGTTGTCATAGTCCTGCGGGTTTTCGTACAGCGCCACCACATCGGTCTCAGAGCCGTCGTAGGTGGGATCGCCGGATGCCATGACAATGGCGGCATAGACGCCGCAGGCCAGGAGAATGACCAGAGAGATGGTCAGAAACAGCTTTTTCACATTCATTTCTCATCCTCCTCTGCTCTCACCTTGCGCAGGGCGATGATGTACAATACCGTGGAGAGGACGGCGCCCACGCTGGCCTCGGCAATGGCTACGTCCGGAGCCTGGAGCAAAATGAACTCCAGGGCGATAAAGGAGCCGGTGGCGGCCAGAGCGATGACCGAGTCGATCAGCTTTTTGGCCTGCACCGCCACAACAGCGGCGGCCACCGCCCCGATGATGGCAAGGGTATTCAGGACGAATACCAGAATTCCGTTCAGATTCATTCCGGATCATCCTCCTTATAGTCGTCAATGACCAGCTCCCTGGCGGGCTTGACGCCCATCTTGTAGGCGGCCTTGCAAAGAGCGTGGTTGCTGATGGGGTTGGTACCCATGACCAGCAGCAGGAGAACGGCCAGCTTTACGTAAGTAACAGTCTCTCCGCCGTTGGAGACAGCGTAGAGAATACCCGCCAGCACCACAGAGATGGTACCCATAGTGGCGATGCAGGTGGAGGCCTGAAGCCGTCCGAACACGTCGGGCATCCGGTTGACGCCCAGCACACCCACAAGGATGAAGAACACGCCGATCCCCAGCAGAATGTCAATGGCAATGCGCATCGCTTACAGCCTCCCTTCCAGATAGCGGGCCACAAAGACGGTGCCCACAAAGCCCAGGAGGGCCACCACCAGAGCGATGTCCAGATAGATCGCCCGGCCGGTATAGAGAGAGTAGAGCACCAGGGCAAGGGCGGAGACCAGATCCAGCGCGTCGGCGGCGCACATCCGGTCGGCGGCGGTGGGGCCGCGGAAGATGCGGAAGAGCAGGAACAGGTTCAGCACCACGCAGACGATGGCGGCAATCAACAATTCGATCATTTCCAAATCCTCCCGATCCAGCGCTCCATCCGGCCCTTGATGGCCTCGCCGGCCTTGTCACGGTCGGTCTCGGCCACGTCGATCCAGTGGACGTAGTAGTAGTTTTTACCACCCTCGTCCTCCGCCACATCCACGGTGATGGTGCCGGGAGTCAGGGTGATGCAGTTGGACACCATGGCAAGGCCGTATTCGCTTTGCACCTTGTCGGATGCGGGAATGCGGAGGATGCCGGCCTCATACTTCAGCCGGGGGCTGAGCACCAGCTTTGCCATGGCGAAGTTGGCCTTGATGACCTCCCACAGGAAGATGATGGCGCAGTAGAAAATCAGGACAATGAGCCGCACCGGGTTATATAGGTAGAATGCCTGATGATGGATCAGGAATCTCCCGGAGAAAGCGGCGACAATGGCGCTGACCACTCCGCCTAAAATCAGCTCTCTCGGCGCTACGGACCAGGTCAGCAGCAGCCAGAACAGAAAGCAGAAGATAAAGGCGGACAGCCAGGCAAGGAATTTTGACGACGGTTTCTGCACGTTTTTCCCTCCTTACGTTCTCTCTTTCAAGGATGCGTCAATGCGGTCTGCGACCCACGCTGCAAGCCCATCCAGTCCCATCCCGTCCCGGCTGGAAATGCGAAAGACGGAGATATCCGGATTGGCGGCTTTGGCGTTTCGCTCCACCCGCTGATCGTCGAATCCAAAGTATTCTTTCAAATCGTATTTGTTCATGGCCAGAGCGTCCGAAGTTGCGAACATCAGGGGATATTTCTCCACCTTGTCGTCTCCCTCCGGGATGCTCAGAAGGGCCAATCGGAAACTCTCGCCGATGTTAAACTCGGCGGGGCAGACCAGATTGCCGATGTTCTCCACAAAAAGGACGTCCAGAGCGTCCAGATCAAATTCCGGCAGGATGTGCTGGATGCTCATGGCCTCAATGTGGCACGCGCCGTCGGTGTCCAGCTGAACCACCGGCAGACCCAGTGCGTGAATTTTGTCGGCGTCGATCTGGCCGGCAATGTCTCCCTCAATGACGCCGATGCGGTATCTGTCCCTCAGCCGGTCAATGAGGGAGACAATGGTGCTGGTCTTGCCCGCTCCCGGACTTCCCAGCACGTTGATGAGGCATACATGATGGGCGGCGAGGTCAGCCTTCACAGCGTCGCTGACGTCCTCGTTCCACTCCATGACCTGATGCATGACTTTGATTTCCATTCCTAGTCGTCCACCTCCAAGCTTTCGACATAAAACTCTCTTCCCTGAAGCAGCTTGAGCCGGATGCCGCCGCAGGAGGGGCACTCGATGTGGTGCTTGTCCACTTCTCCCTGCCAGTTACAGTCCTCACAGCGCATGAGGATGGGAAGCCGCTCCATTTTCAGCTCGGCCCCTTCCGCCACCGTTCCCTTGCTGATGACGTCAAAGTAATACCTGACGCACTGGGGCACAACGCCGGAGTAGTCGCCGATTTTGATACGGACCTCCCGCACCTTCTTGACCCCGTGTTCCTTTGCGGCATTTTCGGCAATGTTCAAAATGCTCTGGGTGATAGCCAGCTCGTGCATGGCTTACCGGTCCAGACAGGAGAAGCAGGGGTCGATGGAGGCCACGATCAGGCCGGCGTCCGCCACAGTGTTTCCTTTCAGCATGACAGGGACGGTAGGCGCCGTCTTAAAGGTGGGGACGTGGATGCTGATCCGGTGGTTGGTCTGTCCTCCGTCGGTGACCACCTTATAGACCAGATGGCCCCGGGGCGCCTCGTGCCGGGCGACAAACTCTCCGGCAGGGACTTTCGGCATCTTATTGCCCAGGTTGATGGGGCCTTCAGGGAGCAGATCCACCGCCTGACGGATGATCTTAATGCTCTCGTAGATCTCCAGCACCCGGATGACCACTCTTGCGTACACATCGCAGGACTGCTGGACGGGGACGGCAAACTCAAAGTCGTTATAGGAAGAATAGGGCGCGTCCCGGCGGACGTCCATATCCACGCCGGAGGCTCTGGCGTGGGGGCCGACGGTGCCCAGCCGAACGGCGTCCTCGGTGGTGAGCACGCCCACCCCCTTGGTGCGCATGGCCAGCGTCTTGTCGCTCGTCAGGTAGTGGGTGATGGGGCCCATCTTCTGCTCCAGATCGTCCATGGCAGCGAGGATCAGCTTCCGCTTGTCGTCGTCAATGTCCCTCCGGGCGCCGCCGATGGTATTCATGGCGTAGTTCACCCGGTTGCCGGTGACGGCCTCCAGCGTGTCCATGGTCTGCTCCCGGTCGTTCCAGATCTGCATAAACATGCTGTCGTGTCCCACAATGTGGCAGGCAATGCCCAGCCACAGCAGATGGGAGTGGATGCGCTCCAGCTCCTCCACGATGACCCGGATATACTGGCCCCGCTTGGGCACCTCCGCACCCATAATGTGCTCGATGCACATGGCGTAGGTCAGGGAGTGGGAGTGGGAGCAGATGCCGCAGACCCGCTCCACCAGCACCAGGGTCTGGATGAAGTTCCGCTCCTGGGCCAGCTTTTCAATGCCCCGGTGGTTGTAACCCACAAACACCTTCGCATCGGTGATGCGCTCGCCGTCAACGGTCAGGCGGGCATGGATCGGCTCTTCCAACGCGGGATGGTAAGGGCCGATCGGAATGGTGTAGCTCATAGTGAACCTCCTTTACCGGCAGCCGTCTCTATGGTTGACCGCCGGTTACTTCTCTTACCTTTTTAATGTCATTTAGTAAATACTCATACGGATTCATTATAAAGATTTGCACAACAAGCGTCAATAGTCAGAGAAACAAAAAGAAAGCGAATTTTTAAAAGTTATGCCCCGCTAACTTTTAAAATCTCAGCGCTCTCTCCACTTTCTAGCAATTTAATGTAAAAAAGAGGCGAAGTACAGCGAAAAAATGGGGCATGTTTCCGATTGCGGAGAACGGTAAAAATCGGTACTATATTAGAGGCAGGAGAAGGCGCTGCCCTTCCCCCGTCAATGTCCCGAGAGGAGAAATCCATTATGGAGAAAAAGCCATTTGTCACTCTGGACCAGCTCCGGAGCATCCAAAAAGACTATCCCACGCCCTTCCACATCTATGACGAGGCCGGCATCCGTCAGACCGCCCGCAATGTGAACAAGGCGTTTTCCTGGAATCCCGGTTTCAAGGAATACTTCGCCGTCAAGGCCACTCCCACCCCCCGCATCCTGAAGATCCTGCACGAGGAGGGCTGCGGCTGCGACTGCTCCAGCCTGACCGAGCTGATGATGAGCGCCAAGTGCGGCATCACCGGCAGAGACATCATGTTCTCCGCCAACGAGACTCCGGCAGAGGAGTTTGTGCTGGCCTCCCAGCTGGGGGCCACCATCAATCTGGACGACTTTACACACATTGACTATCTGGAAAAGGCCATCGGCTTTATCCCGGAGCGGATCTCCTGCCGGTATAATCCCGGCGGCGTGTACCAGCTGGGAGAGAGCAAAGAGGGCTTTCAGGTCATGGACAACCCCGGCGACGCCAAGTACGGCATGACCAAAGCACAGCTGTTTGAGGCCTTCAAGGTACTGAAAAGCAAGGGCGCCAAGGAGTTCGGCGTTCACGCCTTCCTGGCCTCCAACACCATTTCCAATGACTACTACCCGGCTCTGGCCGCCCAGCTTTTTGAGCTGGCGGTGGAGCTGAAAAAGGAAACCGGCTGCCACATTACCTTTATCAACCTTTCCGGCGGCGTGGGCATCGACTATCGCCCCGAGCAGCCCGCCAACGACATCTTTGCCATCGGCGAGGGCGTGCGCAAGGCTTATGAAGCCATTCTGACGCCCGCCGGCATGGACGATGTGGCCATCTACACCGAGATGGGCCGTTTCATGCTGGCTCCTAACGGTCATCTGGTCACCGAGGTCATCCACGAAAAGCACACCTATAAGGAATATAAGGGCGTGGACGCCTGCGCCGCCAATCTGATGCGGCCTGCCATCTACGGCGCTTACCACCACATTACCGTCATGGGCAAGGAGGATCAGCCTGCGGATCACAAGTACGATGTGGTAGGTTCTCTCTGCGAAAACTGCGACAAGTTCGCCGTGGACCGGATGCTGCCGGAGATCGAAGTCGGTGATCTGCTGGTCATCCACGACACCGGCGCCCACGGCTTTTCCATGGGCTATAACTACAACGGCCGGCTCCGCTCGGCAGAGCTTCTGCTGAAGGAGGACGGCTCAGTAGAACTGATCCGCCGGGCAGAGACGCCGGAGGATTACTTTGCCACCTTGGTCTGGTAAAGCCCTCCCCGCATAAAGAACAGCACAGCGTTTCGGCTCTGCGGCCGAAACGCTGTGTTTTTTTGGACGGCATTGGAAAAGTTTTCCACATCTTAATAGTTGTTATCATTTTGTGCAGACTCTTGACAATATAAAGAAAAACCTGCATAGTGTAGATAAAAGTCACAGAAACTCCTGTGATCGTCATTTCACCCTGCTGTATGATGGGTGAAAGGAAGGAACGTGCGGCGATGAAAAAGACGAGGATCGCTCTGTTGCTGGCTCTGTTGCTCTCTCTTTCCGCCTGCGGCACAGCCGCTTCGGACAGTCCCATGCTTGCTGCGGACAGTTCTGTCTCCGCCGGGGCAGCGGATGCCTCAAAGGAGGATGCTACGCCCGCCGCAGACAGCGGCGACGCCGCCGCTTCGGCGGATGATGTGCCTGCGTCCGAAGCGGATGCGGATGATGCTCCCGCCCCGGAGGGCGCTGAGACCGCCGAGACGGAGTCTGCCCTTCTGACCCCCGGCAACGTCGTGAAAAGCGAGACCGAACGGATCGCCAACGCCGTGGCCGACCAGGTCCCCCAGGTGGAGACATCCGCTGTGGAGCAAAGCGTCGAGGCGGACGACGGCACCCAGGTCATGCGCTATGAGGGACTGGAATTTACCGTCACCCTCCCCGCTCATCCGGACATTGCCGAGCTCATTCAGGCAGACCTGAACGGGGCGGCCGCATTGGAGACCGATGAACAGCTGGAGGAGCAGGCGCTGGAGGACTATCAATACGCCCTGGACGAAAATCTGGACTGGATCGCCTACTGCGATGAGCTGAGCGTCCAGGTGGTCCGGGCGGATGAGCACGTGCTCAGTCTGCGGCTCTTGTCTTATTCCTACACAGGCGGCGTCCACGGATATTACCGTTCCTACGGCGTCAGCTACGATGTGCAGACCGGTCAGCGGCTCACCCCGAAAAACATCTCCGCCGAAGGAGCGGATTTCGCTGTTTTTGCCCGGAACAGCATTGTGGAGCTGTGCGAGCAGGAGGAGTACAAGGATCTGCTCTTTAACGACTGGCGCAGCTACGTGGGCGACGTGGTCCAGGACAGCAACTTCTTTTTCACAGACGAGGGCATTACCTTTGTCTCCGCCCCCTATCTGCTGGGGCCCTACGCCGCAGGGGAGATTGAGTTTCCGATCTCCTATACCGACCTGGCGGGCGTGGTCCGGGACAGATATTTGAAGTAAAATACGCAGACCGGAGCGTCCCCGCGGCGTTCCGGCTTTGTTTTTCCCGGAAATGCCCCGGCAACCCTTTTTCTCCTTGCGGATTTGCATATCCGGCGGTATAATAAAATGTTGAGAAACCACGCTGCACCGGGAGGAAACTCACCCCCGGCAGACTAAGAGATAAAGGATGCGATAGAAATGAAACTGGGCATTGTCGGCCTTCCCAACGTGGGTAAGAGCACCCTCTTTAACGCCATCACCAACGCCGGCGCTGAGTGCGCCAACTATCCCTTCTGCACCATTGAGCCGAATGTGGGTACCGTGGCCGTCCCTGACAGCCGTCTGGACTGGCTCTCTGACCTCTATCACCCGAAAAAGACCACTCCCGCCGTCATCGAGTTCGTGGACATCGCCGGCCTGGTCAAGGGCGCCAGCCGGGGTGAGGGTCTGGGCAACAAGTTTTTGGCCAACATCCGGGGCACCGAGGCCATTGTCCATGTGGTGCGCTGCTTTGACGACGAGAATGTCATCCACGTAGAGGGCAGCACCGACCCCATTCGTGACATCGGCATCATCGACCTGGAGCTGATCATGGCGGATCTGGAAATGGTGGAGCGCCGCATTGACAAGGCCAGGAAGGCCGCCAAGGGCGACAAGAAGTTCCTCCGTGAGGCAGAGGTCTTTGAGGGTCTGCGGGACTGGCTCAACGACGGCAACTCTGTCCGCTCCTACGAGTGCGACAAGGAGGACGCCGCCCTCATTGCCACCAGTGATCTGCTCTCCCTCAAACCCATTATCTATGCCGCCAATCTGGACGAGGACACCTTCTCCGGCGGCAGCTATGCCGACAACACCTACTATCAGCAGGTGAAGGAGCTGGCTGACAAGGAGGGGGCGCAGGTCATCCCCGTCTGCGCCAGTCTGGAGGAGGAGCTGAGCCAGATGGACTCAGACGAGCAGGCCGTCTTTATGGAGGAGCTGGGCATTGCCGAGTCCGGCCTCGACCGGCTCATCAAGGCCAGCTATACCCTGCTGGGTCTCATCTCCTTCCTCACCAGCGGCGAGGACGAGTGCCGGGCGTGGACGATCACCAAGGGGACGAAAGCGCCCCAGGCGGCAGGCAAGATCCACTCCGACTTCGAGCGGGGCTTTATTCGTGCCGAGGTCATCGCCTATGACGATATGGTCTCCTGCGGCAGCGAAAAGGCCGCAAGGGAAAAGGGCCTCATGCGCTCCGAGGGCAAGGAATATGTGGTGCAGGACGGGGATATTATCCTGTTCCGGTTTAATGTGTGAGAATGAGAGTAGGGGTGCGCCTTGGCACACCCCCTGTCATGGGTAGTGATTTTGGGGCGTGGTACCCTCTTCGGGGCATTCCATAACTGCAAATAAATCCCATTGACATCGAACAAACGTTCTGATAATATGAGGACAGAAATTTTGCGCTCCGAGGTGCAGCTATGGCTCAATTCCAGGTGGTAAGCGAATACACCCCCAGCGGCGACCAGCCGGAGGCCATTCAGGCTCTGGCCCGGGGCGTGGAGCTGGGTCTGGACGAGCAGACGCTCTTAGGCGTCACCGGCTCCGGTAAGACCTTTACCATGGCGAAGGTCATCGAGCAGGTCCAGCGTCCCACGCTGGTGCTGGCCCATAACAAGACGCTGGCTGCCCAGCTGTGCAGCGAGTTTAAGCAGCTTTTCCCGAATAACGCCGTGGAGTATTTTGTCTCCTATTACGACTACTACCAGCCGGAGGCCTATATCCCTCACACGGATACCTTTATTGAGAAGGACGCCTCCATCAACGAGGAGATCGAGCGGCTCCGCCACAGCGCAACTGCCGCCCTCTTTGAGCGGAGAGACGTCATTGTAGTGGCCTCGGTCTCCTGCATTTACGGTCTGGGCGACCCCATCGACTACAAGAACATGGTCATCTCTCTCCGCACCGGCATGGAAAAGCGCCGGGAGGAGCTGATCCGCAAGCTGATCGAGATCCGCTACGAGCGCAACGACATTGCCTTTGAGCGCAACACCTTCCGGGTCCGGGGCGATACCATCGACATCTACCCGGTCTACTCCAAAGACCACGCCATCCGCATTGAGTTCTGGGGGGACGAGGTGGAGCGCATCTCCGAGATCCAGGCCCTCACCGGCACGCCCACCCGGATTTTGAATCATGTGGCCATCTACCCCGCCAGCCACTACGTCACCACCAAGGAGAAGATGGACCGGGCGGTGAAAGAGATCGAGGAAGAGATGTGGCAGCAGGTGGGGTTCTTCAAGGAGCAGGAGAAAGCGGTGGAAGCCCAGCGCATCCAGAGTCATCTCCGGCCGGCCGGTGGGCTCCCCTCCCCTGACGCTTTTGGACTACTTTCCCAAGGATTTCCTCATGTTCATCGACGAGAGCCATGTGACGCTGCCCCAGGTCCGGGCCATGTATAACGGCGACCACGCCAGAAAGACCAGTCTGGTGGACTACGGGTTCCGCCTGCCCTGCGCCTTTGACAACCGGCCCTTAAAATTTCCGGAGTTTGAAGAGCGGGTGAATCAGGTCATCTACGTCTCCGCCACCCCGTCGGAGTACGAGCGCAGCCGCTCGGGCCAGATCGTGGAACAGGTCATCCGCCCCACTGGACTGCTGGACCCCGTGGTGGAGGTCCGGCCCATTGAGGGGCAGATTGACGACCTGCTGGGGGAGATCAACCTCCGCATCGAGCGCAACGAGAGAGTTTTGGTCACCACCCTGACCATTAAAATGGCGGAGGACTTGACGGCCTACCTGCAAAAGGCGGGCATCAAGGTCAGCTATATGCACCACAACGTCCAGACCATCGAGCGGACGGAGATCATCCGGGATCTGCGCATGGGCACGGTGGACGTGCTGGTGGGCATCAACCTGCTGCGTGAGGGTCTGGACATGCCGGAGGTCTCTCTGGTGGCCATTCTGGACGCCGACAAGGAGGGCTTTCTCCGCAGCGAGACCTCCCTCATTCAGACCATCGGCCGAGCCGCCCGAAACGCCGAGGGCAAGGTCATTTTGTACGCCGACCATATCACCCCCTCCATGCGCTCCGCCATGGACGAGACCGCCCGCCGCCGGGAGATCCAGGATCAGTTCAACAAAGACCACGGCATCGTCCCCCGGACCATCCGCAAGGACATCCACGAGATGCTCCAGCTGTCCAAGGCCGTTGACGAGCAGCAGATGAAGGAGGCCGCCCAGAGATTGGAATTCGAGCTGGCCGCCGCCCTGAGAGATCAGATCATCGAGCTGCGGGGGCGGAAATGAGTGCGTAATAGATGGGTGCAAGCAATGCGGCCCCTACAGTTTCCCGTGTTGTTCGTAACAGGAAAGAATACGCGGCGGTCTGGTATTCAAGTTGGCACCGTTCTTTTTATGACCGGGTTATTTGGACCGAGCAGGAATTACAAAGAATTTGGCGCTCCAGGCAGATTGCTACTACGGAGGATAAGGCGACATGAAAGATCGCAACATGCCCGCCCAGGGCAACAAGACAGGCCGTGCTCCACTGACCTATGATCTGATCTCCAAATATCGCAGCGCCCTCATGGGGCTTGCGATCATCAGCATCCTCATATTTCATTTTACGGACGATTGCCGCATTTATCAGACGAAGTTTGAGGGTATCATTTACTATTACAATATGCTCATCTCCAGCGCCGGCGTAGATGCTTTTCTGGCGCTGTCCGGCTTTGGCCTGTACTATTCCATGAAGCGCAAGCCCGTATTTGATTTGCGGCAGTTTTATTGGAAGCGCTATGTCAAAGTTTTGCTGCCCTATCTCGTGATGGCGCTTCCGTCTTTGTTTTGGCGGGATATACTGTTTGAGCAGGACGGCCTTCGCTATTATCTGGAGGATCTTCTGTTTATGAAATTGTTTCAGCAGGGGCGTACCTGGTATTGGTATATCCTGATGATCTCCCTGTGTTACCTGATTGCCCCCTATGTTTTTCAGATCATTGACCGGGCGGCAGACGATATTACAGCGCAGATGCGGGTCATTACGCTGTTTTCCTTCGTCACCTTGCTGGCACTCGTGATGCAGACCTACTATGCAGCGTTGTTCTCCCACGTCAATATTGCGCTGCTTCGCTTTCCGTCCTTTTTTGTAGGCAGTTACTTTGGCCGGGTGGCATGGCAGAAGAAGCGGGTCCATCCGGGCGTGTTTTTGCTGGGTGCGGTTTTCGTATTTCTACTCCCGCTGAGGTTTAACGGCAATATCATTATGACCCGTTATATTCTGGCGTCCTTATTCCTTTTTCTGCTCCTGCTCACGGTGGCGCTGCTGGAATACGGCCCTTTTCCCAAATGCAAGCAAATCATTATCAGGGTGCTGGAATGGTTTGGGCGTTATACGCTGGAACTGTACCTGACCCATGTGGCAGTCCGTGCAATTCTCTGCTATTTGGGCTACTACACCAGCCGCTTCCGCTATGAGGCGCTGATGCTTGTGCTGAGCCTGCTCCTCTCCCTGCTGCTGAAACGGGTCACGGATGCGCTGACCG
>OMVL01000003.1 GCA_900314485.1 uncultured Eubacteriales bacterium | reverse complement strand
ATGCTCTCCACCATGTCCTCCAGCCGCTGCCCTTCGTAGAGGTGAAAGCGATGGTCATGGTAAGGCTGAATCTGCTTGATAGGCAGCTCCGTGAACCGTACCCCGCCCACCACAGAGTCATAATCCTGTTCCAGCAGGTCAATGGCGCTGGCTATGTTCCGCTTGGGTGCATTTTTCAGTGGCATGACGCTTCACCTCCCATGTGAGCCGGACATTCCAGTGCAAACTCATTTGCAAGGTCGGCAAAGGCTTTCGCCGCACGGCACCGGGGCTTGTACAGTGCCACAGGCTTGGAGCAGTAGTGAGCGGAGCCAATGTCCACGGTTTGGGGGATAGCAGAGCGGAAGATGGTGATTTTTGCGCCGTAAGCGTCCCTGGTATCCTCCATGATCTGCTCGCTCAGGTTGGTGATGCTCTCATAGCGATTAAATACGATGCCCGCCACACGGAGGTTGGGCTTGATTCTGCGCCGCAGCTTGGTGACAGTGGTGAGAATCTCCCGCACCCCGGCAAGGGCGAAAATCTGTAAGTCCATGGGAATGAGGATGCAGTCGGCGGCATAGAGGGCGTTGACGGTGAGGATACCCTCGGTGGGGCCGATGTCGATGAAGATGTAGTCATATCTGTCCCGGAGCGGGTTCAGGATGCTGCTGAGAATGCTCTCACAGCCCAGCTCCATGCGCATACGGTTCTCAATGACGGAGAGATACCGGCTGGAGGGAATCAAATCCACGCCGTTCACAGGACGGATGTATTGTGATGGATCAGGCAGTTCCTCGCCGTTCATTTCCAGTTCCATAAGCTGTCCCATGGTGATGGGCAGCTCGGCAGGGTTGTCAATGCCGCAACTGATGGTGAGGTTCGCCTGAGCGTCGTCGTCCACGATGCACACACGGTAGCCAGCCTGAGCCAGCGCAAAGGACAGATTGCGCACCACGGTACTTTTCCCGGTGCCGCCTTTAATCAGTCCGCATACCACGATTTGAGCCATGTCAGCACCCCCTCAGCCAGCCACAGCCGCAAAGACGGCTGCAAGTTGTTTGACGAGCAGGATACACAGGGCAAAGAGGCCGAGGATGCCGCCCAGGATGAAATCCAGTGCGATCACGCCTACACTCCCGCCGATGTCGTAGCTGGCGGGAGGGAGCAGAAGAATCATGTGCCGGATGCCGAAGGGGATGCCCACCAGAACCGCCATGAGGAAGGTGTTGAGAGAGCCGTCCGGTTCCCGGCAGATGGGGTGAAAGAGGATGTAGAGCAAGAGTGTCATAGCGAGGGTAGCTGCAAGCCGTCCCAACGCTAATGCTGCTGCTTTCAATTTTTCGCTTTTCATTGTTGTTCCTCACTTTCTGTCATTTTTCAGCAGAAAGGTTTTGAAAACTCCTAAAATTCACCGTTATGGGGCGGTAAGTAACGGATTTTGTATAGATTTCCATTTTTTGTCAGTGAATTTTCAAGATGGAGAAGAGACATCTCAGTCAGAGGCGGACTCCATCTTGAACTTGTTCAGGGCCTCACGAGCCTCGGGGACCAGAGCCTGCTTACCATTGTTATTACTAGCCATGTTCAAACATCTCCTTCTCAATTTGATGAATGTCAGACGGCCCAATAACGGGCTGTCTGATGCTAGAATGCCCTTCTCGGCTCAGCCTATGCCCGACAATTTTTGCCAACATATCAAGACAGCAAAATCGCCCCGTCCTTTTGGACGGGGCGGTTGATATTTGATGCGATTTGATCAGTTCTTGCTCTTCTCCGCAGAGACCTGCAGCATGGCAGCGCCGATGATGCCGGCGTCATTGCCCAGGGTAGCCCGAACGGCGGGAGGAGGAGCGATCTCGTCGGAGGCGTAGCAGTACTTGCGGATGGTCTCGTTCAGGGGAATCATCAGGTAGTCGCCCTGGTTGCAGATGCCCCCGCCCATAATAATCAGCTCGGGGCGGAAAGAGTCTACCATACCGGCGATACCCATGCCCAGATAGTCGATGTACTGCGCCACAACAGCCCGTGCGGTGCCGTCGTCCAGTTTGGCAGCGTCAAAGGGGACCTTTCCGTTGACCCGGTCAATATCGCCGTCCACCAGCGCCCACATCTTGGAATCGGGATTCTTCTCCATCGCCCGCTTGGTCTGGCGAATCAGGGCAGTGGCGGAGGCATAAGCCTCGAAGCAGCCCCGCTTGCCGCAGCCGCAGCGTTCACCGCCGTAGAGGAAGGTGAAGTGGCCCGGCTCCGTGCCCTGGCCGGTGCAGCCGCTGAAGATACGTCCGTTGACAATAAATCCGCCGCCGATGCCGGTACCCATAGTGATCATCAACGCACTATTGCAGTTGCTGCCGGCGCCGGCAACCACCTCACCCAAAGCGGCGCAGTCTGCGTCGTTGCCCAGATAGACGGGCAGACCCAGAGCATCGCCCATGATCTTTGCAAGAGGTGTGTTCTTCCAGCCCAGGTTGACGGCGCTGATGACCACGCCGTCCGGCGTGACGGCACCGGGAACGCCAATACCCACAGAGGAGACGTCCGACAGCTTCATCCCGGCCAGCTCCACCACTGCCTTAACAGAAGCGATCATATCCTCTACCAGTGCATCCTGACCCCGGTCTGCCCGGGTGGGTACGCTGAGCTTACGGATCAGCTTTCCCTCTTCATCCGCCACGCCAATGGCAATATTGGTGCCGCCAATGTCAATGCCAACAAAATAACGCATCATGCATGCCTCCGAACTGATTTCATTTCTTTTGTTTCCTGTGACTGGAATTGTGGAAAACGACAAGCCGCCCCACCCCATTTTTGTTCACAATGGTTATTATAACAACAAACATCAGAATTTGCAAGGTATCTCTGCGTGTTTGACCTTGAATTTTGGGGAAGAATTCGATATACTGAAAAATGATTGATTACACCCTGTTGGTATTTATTGACATTGGAGGGTCCATTATGGCAAGCAGGCTGACTGCAACAGTTAAAACGAAAAAGAAATCCGCAAGAAAGACGGGGCTTTTGCTCCGCTGGTCTCTGATCGTACTCCTGCTGGTGGTGCTGCTGGTGTTGGGGATCTACCTCTTCCTCTGCACCCGTGTGCCGGAAGGAGCGCTTTTAGACCATACCTATATCAATGACGTAGACGTCAGCGGCATGACCCCGGCAGAGGCCGAGGCCGCCCTTCGCTCCGACTTTTCCGATCGTTATCACAATAGCTCCGCCACTGTAACTCTGGCCGGAGATGCCTATGCGGTCCCTTTATGGACCGAGGACGGAAGCATTCTCTCTCTGGACCCCTCCGCCGCCATTGACGAGGCCATGGCGCTGGGCCACGGCAAATTTCTCACCCGGGGCCTGGACTGGCTTGCCGCTCAGGCACAGGGGCAGAAGCTGACCGCTGTCCCCGCCATTCAGGGGGGTGACGCCCTCAAAGCCGCCATTATCTCCACCGGCATTGACCAGGTGGACACTGCCGTGGAGACCACTTACACCGTGGGAGAGAGCGCCATCACCATCAGCAAGGGCTCTTCCGGCGTTGTGGCCGATCTGGACGCCATTGAGGGCCAGATCCTCACCGCCTTCCTCTCCGACCCCTGGGCGGTGACCTACACCATTGACGCCGCCACCTCTGTCAGCGACATCGCCGCTCTGGATATTCAGAAGATCTATGACGAGGTCTATACCGCGCCGGCAAACGCCACCTTGGACCCGGAGAACGACTATGCCATCGTCCCCTCTGTCACCGGCGTTTCCTTTGACGCGGAGGCTGCCAAGGCAGCGCTGGAAGCCGCCGAGGAGGGCGGCGAGATCACCATCGACCTGGTCTTTACCGACCCGGAGATTGACACCGCCAATCTGGAAGAACACCTCTTCCAGGACACCCTGGGCAGCTACTCCACCAATGTCTCCGGCTCCAGCGGACGGCGGAGCAATGTAAAGCTGGCTGCCGAGTTCTGTGACGGCACCATCCTGCTGCCGGGCGAGACCTTCTCCTATAACGGCACCGTGGGCCAGCGGACCAAGGCCAGAGGCTTCTCCGAGGCCCCCGCCTATCAGAACGGTCAGACCATTCAGGAGGTGGGCGGCGGCATCTGCCAGACCTCCTCTACCCTCTACGCCGCCTGTCTCTATGCCAATCTGGAGATCACCGAGCGGCACAACCACAGCTTTGCCTCCAGTTATATTGGCCTGGGCATGGACGCCACCGTCTCCTGGGGCGGCCCGGACTATCAGTTTACCAACAATACCCCCTACCCTATTAAGGTGGTGGGCTCCTACGCAAACGGCAAGGTGACTATGAGCATTGTCGGCACCAAAACCGACGACATCACTGTCAAGATCACCAGCGAGACACTGGAGACCATCCCCTACTCCGTCAAGACCCAGCATGACAGCAGTCTGGACGACGGGGAGACCAAGGTCATCACCACCCCCTATACCGGCTACAAGGTACAGACTTACCGCAAGCTCTACGACGGAGAGGGCAACCTTATCTCCTCGGAGCCGGAGGCTTACAGCTATTACAAGGCCCGGGACAAGGTCATTGCCCAGGGCTGATCCCAATTCGGAGTGTGCAGTTATGTTTCAAGGCTTTTCTGATCAAACCATCGACTTTCTCTGGGGCCTGAAATTCAACAACGAGCGGCCCTGGTTTCAGGAACATAAGGAGACCTATCTCACCCAGCTCTATCAGCCCATGGTCGCCCTGGGCCACGAGGTCTATGACCTGGTCATGGCCCGCAATCCCAAGCTGGATGTGAATCTCAAGTTGACCCGTATCTACCGGGATGCCAGGCGGCTGCACTCAGGCGGGCCGTATAAGGACCACCTGTGGCTCTCTCTGGAGCGGCCCCACGACTCCGACGCCGACTGGCACGGCATCCCCGCCCTCTGGTTTGAGATCGCCGCCTCCGGCTACAGCTACGGTCTGGGCTACTGGGGCACGCCTACAGATATGGAACAGTATCGCCGCCGTATCCAGCGGGATCCCAAGGCGCTGGAAAAACTGGTGCGGAAGTTCAACAAGCAGGACACCTTCCGGCTGGAGGGGGAGTGCTACAAGCGGCCCAAGGGGGAGACCACGCCGCTTCTCACCCCCTGGTACAATCGGAAGTATATCAGTCTCATCGCCGGTAACGAGCCGGACGACCTGCTCTGCTCCCCCGATCTGGTGGGGGCGTTGGCAGACGGGTATCAGGAGCTGCTCCCCTTCTACCGCTACTTCAATGATCTGCATCTGGAGCCGCCCATTGCCGACAAATTCTAATCAACACAGGAAAAGAGCTGCATCCAAAATAATCGGATGCAGCTCTGACTGTTTATCGTTACATATTCTTGCGGAAGGCGTAGCTGCCGCTGGCGTTCTTGAAACTGCTGTAGAGGACGCCGCCGGCACCGAGGATGGTGAAGACGTATCCCATCACCATGTCAGCGATGTAGGAGCCCATCTTGTCGTTGTACTCCAGAACAGCCTCCAGCATCCGGTAGCAGTAACCAAAGTCCCAATGATCTCCGGGCGCCTGATACAGGGCAATGGTCCAGCACAGTTTGGTGGCAAAATAGGCCAGCACCAGCACTATCACAGCGCAGACAATGACTCCCTTCCGGTCCAGCGCCTTGCCCAGCAGTTCATAGCCCTTGCAGGCGGCCACAGCCATCACCAAGCCGCTGATGGCGGCGATGTAGCCCAGCTGGTCAATGCCGATCCACAGGGCAACACCAATGAGCCCGCCCAGGAAGGCGCCCACAATGCCCAGCAGCACGTTGCTGTTCTTTTTACGGATCTCGGTCTGGTTGGCCTTCAGCTCCTGCTCCGTCTTGACGGCGCAGTCGTGGCAGAAGAAGTGGCTGTCGTTATTCACCGTATAGCTCTCCAGCGGGGCATTGACGTTGCCGCAGGACTGGCAGCCGGTGGGAATATGGTGGGTCTCCAGGAAGTAGACCACCTGAGTGGTCAGGGGATTGATGACCTCTTCGATGGATTTCTTGTTCAGCGCCGCCCGCAGCTCCAGTACCACGGCATGGCCTGCCCGATGGGCGGCGATGACATGCTTCTTCTCCTGCTCTGCCAGCTGGAGCAGCAGCCGGTCCAGTTCGGGAAGCTCGCTGCCGTCGGCAAGGGATGCGTTGACCGTCACCCGGAAGGTGCCGGCTGCATGCCCCTCGGTGCCGGTGCCCGGCTCTAAAATGACCCAATAATTGCGAAAAATGCCCTGATAAATCTGATTTTTGCCATTCCAACCGGCTTTCACCGCTCTCAGGTTACCGCCTGGCAGCAAAAGCCGCAATGCCTGTGCTTGATTCATATCTGTTCTCCTCTCACTATTCACATTTTTCTGTTTCAGCAAAACACAGCTGCTCAGGATACATTTTACCGCACCCTGAGCAGCTTTGCAAGAGCGGGAAGCCTTATCTTCCCTTAATAATTGTCCCGCAGCTTGCGCCGGAGCTTGCGCCAGATGTTGAAGCCGGAAAGTGCCAGCGCCAGAGCCAGGGCGATCAGAACCATCCAGCCGCTGCCCTCTGCGTCATAGCTCTTCATCTCGCTCCACTGGGCGTCCAGCGCCGAGTTCACCTCGTCGGGCAGCGTGTCAAAGACCTCCGCCTTTTCCATAACCTCATCGCTTGGATAGGCGATCTCACTGTATTTCAGTTCGTCGTCCAGCATCTCCCACACCTCGGTAATGGGGGTGGAGTAGCCGATATAGTCAATGTTGCAGTAGCCCACATCCGGCTCGCACATGTAGTTGATAAACATCTCGGCAGCTTCCTTGTGCTTGCTGGTTGCGGGAATGCACATGCAGTCCACAAAGAAGTTGACGCCTTCCTCCGGATGGACAAAGGCAAGGTCTGGGTTGTCGTCGATCATAGTGAGGGCGTCTCCGGCATAGTAAGGAGCCATGGCGGCCTCGCAGCCCTCCATCTTGTCGAAGATCTCGTCCATGACGTAGGCCTGAACCATCTCCTTCTGGTTCTTCAGCTCGCTCATCACCTGCTCCACCTCTTCCACAGAGGAGGGATTCAGGCTCAGTCCCAGCTTCTTTGCGGCAATGGCATAGGCGTCCCGGGAGTTGTTAAACATGAGGATGCTGCCGGCGTACTCCACATTCCACATATCCGCCCAGCTGGCAGGGGGCTCCTCCACCAGGGTGGTGTTGTAGATAATGCCGGTGGTGCCCCAGGTGTAGGGGACGCTGTAGGTGTTGTCTGGGTCAAATGCCCAGCCCAGATAGTCCTCGCCGATCAACTCGAAGTTGGGGATGTTGTCGAAGTTCAGCTCTGCCAGCATCCCCTCGGCCGCCATCTTGCCCACCATGTAGTCAGACGGAATAATGACGTCATAGCTGGCGCCGCCGGAGCGCATCTTGGCATACAGGCTCTCGTTAGAGTCAAATGTAGTGTAGTTGATGCGGATGCCCGTCAGCTCCTCAAAGGCGGAGAGGATGTCTACGCTGTCATCGTCGCCGTCGGAGATGTATAGGCCCCAATTGTAGACATTGAGGGTGATATTATCATCAGCAAATCTCGTCCAGTCGTAGTCTCCGGAGACGGAAATATCCTCATTGACCTCAATCGGCTCAACCGCAAAGGCCGGCACAGCCAGTGCAGCAACCGTCAAAACAGTCAGAGCCAAGGCGGTCAGCCGGGAAAACAGTCTCTTTTTCATGCCTACTGCTCTCCTTCCTCTGCCATATGCTGTCCAGATGGTTGGAAATCAGGATAATGGACAGGATGACGATGAACATGACGGCAGACAGGGCGTTGATCTCCGGGCTGACCTTTTTTCTCGTCATGCTGTAGATGGCAATGGGCAGGGTCTGCATGGTGCCGCTATTGAAGTAGGAGATCATAAAGTCGTCAATGGAATAGGTCAGGCAGATCAAAAATGCCGACAGGATGGCCGGAGTCAGCTGGGGCATGATGACCTTGAAAAACGCCTGCTTGGGCGTGCAGCCCAGATCCAGCGCGGCGTTGTAGATGCTGGGATCCAGCTGCCGCAGCTTGGGGCCCACGTTAAAGATGACGTAGGGCACATTAAAGGTGATGTGGGCAATCATCAAAGTCGGCCAGCCGAACACGCCGCCCTCCCCGCCGACGCCGAAACGCTGGGCCATGACGAAAAGGAGCATCAGGGAGACGCCGGTGATGATCTCCGGGTTGACCACGGGGACATAGCTGATGTTGTTGATGAGCAGCTGGGTCTTGCGGCCCATGGAGTTGATGCCGATGGTGGCAAGGGTACCCAAAACCGTGGCAATAACTGAGGACACCAGCGCCAGCACCAGACTGAGGGCCAGGGCGGAGAGGATCATGTCATTGTGAAACAGGCTCTTATACCATCCCAGAGTGAACCCCGTCCAGAGGGCTCTGGACTTGCTCTCGTTGAAGCTGAAGAGGATCATGACCGCAATGGGCAGGTACATGAAGCAGAAAATCAAAATAAGGTAGGTGCGCTGTAACAGCCTGCTTTGTTTCTTGTTCATTACATGACCCCCTCCATCTCAGATTCGTCGAAGCTGGAGGTAAAGCTCATGAGCACCAGCACGATGACCATCAGCACCAGACTCATGGCGGAGCCCAGATTCAGGTTGTAGGAGTTGCCGAGGAACTGCAACTCGATCAGGTCGCCGATCAGCAGATTGGAGCCGCCGCCCAGCATCCGGCTGATAATGAACGTGGAGACCGACGGCACGAATACCATGGTGATGCCGGTGGCAATGCCGGGGCCGGAGAGGGGAATCAAAATCCGCAGCAGGATCTTCCCCGTGTTGCAGCCCAGATCCTGGGCCGCCTCCACAATAGAGTCGTCGATCTTGGTCATGGCGGTATAGAGGGGCAGGATCATGTAGGGCAGATAGTTATACACCATGCCCAGCACCACGGCACCGGCGGTGTTGATCATATGGAACGGGCCGACACCGAACAGACCGAAAAGGCGGTTGATGAGGCCGTTATTCTCCAAAAGAGTCATCCACGCATAGGTACGGAGCAGAAAGTTCATCCACATGGGCAGCATGACCAGCATGAGCATAATGTGCTGCTTGTTGGCCCGGAGCCGGGAGAGGGTATAGCCCACGGGAAAGGCCAGAATCAGGCAGATCACCGTGGCCTCCGCTGCCAGAATCAGGCTGCGGGCAAAGACGCTGGAATAGCGGCCGATCTGAGCCAGATTGTCCAGTGTAAAGGTGCCGTCAGCATTGGTCATGGCGTAGTAAATGACAATGACCAGAGGTACGACGATGAACACACCCATCCACACCAGATAGGGTGCCGCCGCCCAGCGTGAGGTTTTCGATCTCAGCATCTCCTCACACCTCCGAACGGGACATAATGTGAATCTCGTCCGGGCCGATATTCATGCCCACCAACTCACCCGGCTTGCTGGCCTGAGTGGAGTGGATAATCCACTCGTAGCCCTCCACATCAACGTGCATCTCGAAGTGGACGCCCTTGAAGATGACGTCCCGCACCCTGCCGACCAGGGCGCCCTGCTCCGGAGGGACGATCTCCACGTCCTCCGGGCGGATGACCACCTGAACGGACTCATCCCGTTTGAAGCCCTTGTCCACGCACTTGAACTCGCTCCCGCCGAAGCTGACCAGATAGTCCTTGAGCATGACGCCGTCAATAATGTTGCTGTCGCCGATAAAACGGGCCACAAAGGGATTGCAGGGCTCGTTATAGATGTCCTCAGGAGTGCCGATCTGCTGGATCTTGCCGCCGTTCATAACGACCACGGTATCCGACATGGTCAGGGCCTCTTCCTGGTCGTGTGTGACATAGATGAAGGTGATATTCAGCTCCCGTTGGAGACGCTTCAGCTCCAGCTGCATCTGCTTGCGCAGCTTGAGATCCAACGCGCCCAGCGGCTCGTCCAGCAAAAGGACACGGGGCTGGTTGATCAGACTGCGGGCAATGGCCACCCGCTGCTGCTGACCGCCGGAGAGCTGGTTGACATGCCGGCGCTCATACCCCTTCAGGCCGACGATCTCCAGCATCCGAAGGACCTTGGACTTGATCTCCTCCTCCGGCAGCTTTTTCAGCCGAAGGGCGAAGGCCACATTCTCGAATACGTTCAGATGCGGGAACAGGGCGTACTTCTGGAACACCGTGTTGACCTGTCTCTTGTAGGGCGGCAGATCGGCAATGTCCTTGCCGTCAAAAAAAACATTGCCGGACTTCGGGGTGATAAAGCCGGCAATCACACGAAGGGTAGTCGTCTTGCCGCAGCCGGATGGGCCGAGGAAGGTGACAAACTCCTTGTCGTGAATGTCCAGCGAAAGCCCGTCCAGGACCTTTTCACCATCGAACTCAACAACAATGTCTTTCAGCGATACGATCAGATTTTCATTCATTCTAATGCATCCCCCTTTGCGGAAATTTCCCGTCGAGGAGTGAGAACGATTTCGGGTGCCTGTGATCAGGTCCCCACCTTCCCTCTTTTCTTTCCCTCCAGCGGGTCAGCGCCAATTATGCTGCCCCGCAAAGGTTTGTTACACTGCAAAGGAAGTTCTCGTCCCTTCCCAAAACGCAGCTACAGCAGCACATACAACGCCAATGTGTCAGGGCAGTGCAGTCGGATTTGCCCTTAGATGCAACACACGGGATTCATTATACAATATACAGGGGGCATGTCAATATTTCAGAGGCAATTTGTCGAACCCAAATATGACAAAATTCCGGCTCCTATAAAAATATTCGTGCTTATCCAGATCACTCAGCCAGAGAATACGGACTCCCTCCGTCACCTTCGGTGAAACTCGTTCGTCTTTTCATCATTGCCAATGGCCCCCTCTTTGAGGGGGCTGTCACGAAGTGACTGGGGGAGTGTCCCCTAAGCTGACTCAAATGGATCACCATGAAAATATTTTCAGAAAATTTCGTGCATCTGCTGTATTGTCAGGAGAATTATGGTATAATCATGCCACATCTGAAACAGGAGTGGGAATCACTATGGAAATGACAAGAGACATCCAATATATCGGCGTCAACGACCACGACATTGACCTGTTTGAGGGTCAGTACATCGTCCCGAACGGCATGGCCTATAACTCCTATGTCATCCTCGATGACAAGATTGCGGTCATGGACAGCGTAGACGCCCATTTTACCACGGAGTGGCTTTCCAATCTCGCCGCCGCCCTGAACGGCAGAACGCCGGACTATCTGGTGGTGCAGCACATGGAGCCGGATCACTCGGGCAGCATCGTCGCCTTTATGGAGGCCTATCCCAACGCTCAGGTCGTCTCCAGCGTCAAGGCCTTCGGCATGATGAAGCAGTTTTTCGGCACCGATTTTGCCGGGCGGCAGGTGGTGGTGAAGGAAGGTGCCACTCTGGAGCTGGGCAGCCATACTCTCAGCTTTATCGGCGCTCCCATGGTCCACTGGCCGGAGGTCATTATGACCTACGACAGCACCGACAAGGTCCTCTTCTCCGCCGACGGCTTTGGCAAGTTCGGCGCTCTGGACGTGGAGGAGGACTGGGCCTGCGAGGCCCGTCGGTACTACTTCGGCATTGTGGGCAAATACGGCGGGCCGGTACAGACCGTGCTGAAAAAAGCCGCCAAGCTGGATATTCAGGTCATCTGTCCCCTCCACGGCCCGGTGCTGAGCGAAAATCTGGGCTATTACCTGGGACTTTACAACACCTGGTCCTCCTATCAGCCGGAGTCTGAGGGCATCTTCATTGCCTACACCTCCGTCTATGGCAACACGAAGAAGGCCGCCCAGCTGCTGGCGGAGAAGCTGAGGGAAAAGGGCTGCCCCAAGGTCGCCATTGCCGATCTGGCCCGGGAGGACATGGCCGAGGCGGTGGAAGACGCCTTCCGCTACGGCACGCTGGTCCTGGCCACCACCACCTATAACGGCGACATTTTCCCCTTCATGCGCACCTTTATCTCCACTCTTGTGGAGCACGGCTATCAAAATCGGAAGGTGGCTCTGATTGAAAACGGCTCCTGGGCGCTGACTGCCGCAAAGGTCATGGGTCAGCTGCTGGAGGGCTGCAAAAATCTGACGATCGCGGAGAACGTGGTCCGCATCAAGTCCGCTCTGAACGAGGAGAGCCTTGCTCAGCTGGAGGCTCTGGCAGACGAGCTGGTCAAATAAGTCAATAGACGCAAAATGTGCCGTTTCCCCATGCGGGCGGCACATTTTTGTTTTACGCTTTTTTTGCCCGAACTTGACCGTTTTTCAGACAGAATAGGCAATTGGCATTGCTCTTCTGTCTGAAAACTGATACAGTAGTACCATAAATTCTGATTTGAATAAAGGAGAACCACTAATGGAATTGACCACCGGAAGCCGGCTTCACGGCTTTGCCGTGCGCTATGTACAGCCGCTCCCCGAGCTTCATGCCACGCTGTACCGCATGGAGTACGAAAAAAACGGAGCCGATCTGGTCTGGCTGGACCGGGACGACGACAACAAGACCTTTTCCATCGCATTTAAGACCATCCCTCAGGATGACACCGGCGTCTTCCACATTCTGGAGCACTCCGTCCTCTGCGGCTCGGAGAAGTACCCCGTGAAGGAGCCCTTTGTGGAGCTGCTGAAGAGCTCGCTTCAGACCTTCCTCAACGCCATGACCTTCCCGGATAAGACCATGTACCCCGTCTGTTCCCGGAATGAGCAGGACTTTCTCAATCTGATGGACGTCTATCTGGACGCCGTTTTCCACCCCCTCAGCATCTCCGACCCTACCGCCTTCCGTCAGGAGGGCTGGCACTATGAGCTGGAGGGTGCGGATGGTGCGCTCAGGCGCAACGGCGTGGTCTATAACGAGATGAAGGGCGCTTTCTCCGACCCGGATCAGACGCTGATGGCGGAGCTGAATCGCCTGCTCTTTCCCCACAACTGCTATGGCTATGTCTCCGGCGGTCATCCCGACCATATCCCGGAGCTGACCTACGAGCACTATCTGGCAAACCACGCCAAATACTATCATCCCTCCAACGCCCGCATCTTTTTGGACGGTCAGGTCGATCTGGACAAGGCGCTCTCCAAGCTGGACAGCTTCCTCGCCCCCTACGACCGGCTGTCAGTGGACGCCGACATTCCCATGCAGGCTCCCGTCTCCCCTGCCGAGTTTACCACGACCTACGAGATCAGCCCGGCGGAGGATCCCACAGACAAGGTGCTGCTGGCTGCGGGCTGGATGGTGGGCAGCTTTGCCGAGCGGGAGCGGGCGGCGGCCTGCGGCGCTCTGTGTCAATTGCTCTGCGCCTCTAACGAAGCACCCTTGAAAAAAGCGCTCTTGGAGCGGGGGCTTGCACAGGATGTGGTACTGCTCAACATGGGCGAGAGCATCCAGCAGCCCTACGTCATGCTTCTGGTGCGCAATACCACCAAAGAGAACAAAAACACGGTCTGGAACGCGGTCACCGAGGTGCTGACCGGGCTTGTGGAAAGCGGCCTTGACCACGACCGGCTCCACGCCATTTTGAACCAGATGGAGTTCTCCGCCCGGGAGAAGGACTTCGGCACCATGCCCCGGGGGCTGGTCTACGCCATGGAAACGCTGGACAGCTGGCTCTACGGCGGCGACCCCGCCCAGCCGTTGCTGAGCGACGAGCTGTTCCGCTCCCTCCGGGAGAAGATCGACGAGGGCTGGTTTGAAGCCCTGCTCCGCTCGGTCTTTCTGGAAAATCCCCATCAGGCAAAGGTGTGCCTCCTCCCCTCCCCCACCCTCGGCGAGGAGCGGAGCAAGGCGGAGGAGGCGGAGCTGGCCCGGATCAAGGCGGGCTGGACAGCGGAGGAGATTGAGACGGTAAAGGCGGAATTCGATGCCCTTCGTGCCAGACAGGCACAGCCGGACACGCCGGAGCAGATCGCCACGCTCCCCACACTTTCCCTCTCCGATATTCCGGAGGAGACGCCCCGTCTCCGCAGCCGCGCAGAGCAGCTGGACGGGACGACGTTGCTCTATCAGGACATCGACACCGATGGCATCGCCTATCTGGATCTCTATTTCGCTGTGGACGATCTGCCCTTGGAGACGCTGGAGCTGCTGCCCCTGCTGGGGGAGGTGCTGGGCGATCTGGCCACCGAGCACTATAGCCCCCTGGAGCTGCTGGGTGAGATTGAGGGCAAGCTGGGCCGGTTCAGCGTCCGCCCTAAGGTGTTTGCAAAGCGGGGACAGAATGTGAAGTGCGAGCCTTATCTGGTCGTCTCCCTCTCCCTGCTGGAAAGCCGCAAGCAAGATGCGCTTGCACTGCTGCGGGAGGTGCTCCTCACCACTAAGTTCGACGACCGCGCCGCCGTTTCCAATCGGCTTCGTCAGTCCCGCATCAGCTTGGAGCAGGCCATCCGTTGTTCCGGCAATCTTTACGCCGTCCAGCGAGCCGCCTCCTCTTTCAGCGCATCCAACACCGTGGAGGAGCATCTGCTCGGCATTTCTCAGCTCCGCTGGCGTCAGAAGCAGGAGAAGTCCTTTGAGACGGAGGGGGCAGCTTTGTGCGGCGCTCTGGCCGATCTCTGCCGGACGGTCTTCGTCCGGGAGCGGGTGGTTCTCAGCTTCACCGGGAAACGGGATGACCTATGGCTGAGGGATGTTCTGAGCGCCCTGCCCTCCGGGGTAAAGGGGAATGGGGCAGAGTATGTCCCTCTGAATGCCAAGGCAGAGGGCTTCCTCGTCTCCGCTGACATCGGCTATGCCGCCCGCAGCGGAAGTCTCTCCCTTTTGGGCAGCAGACGCACCGGCGCTGCCAGAGTGGCTGCCAACCTGCTGACCCTGGACTACCTGTGGAACACCGTCCGGGTCAAGGGCGGAGCCTACGGTGTCTCTCTCAACGTCCGGGACGACGGACAGGTCAATTTCTCCTCCTATCGGGATCCCCGCTGCGGCCAGTCACTGGAAGTCTTTACCCGAACCGGAGCCGCTCTCCTCAGCTTTTGTGACAGCGGCGAGGCGCTGGACAGGTACATCATCAGCACCATTGGCCGGATGGAGCCGGTGCTTAGTCCCAGATTGGAGGCCTCTGCCGCCGCCGGTCTGTACTTTTGCGACATTACTCACGAGGATCGGCAGCAGGCTCGCTCTGAGGTGCTCCACGTCACAAGAGAACAACTGCGGTCGTTTGCCGAACTGCTGAACGAGGTGGCTCAGCAGTCCACCGTCTGCGTCATTGGCGGCCAGTCCGCCATTGACGGCTGCGGCAACCTTCTGACCCAGGCGGAGTCCCTGCAATCAAATTAAACTTTCATCACGCAAAAGGAAACAGACTGCCACAAGTGCGACAGTCTGTTTCGCCGAAATATTCGATTGAGTTGTCTATCCCTTCACCGCTCCGGCAGACATACCTGAGATCATATTCTTCACAAGGGAGAAATACAGGACAACAATCGGAACTGCGATAAAGACGCTGCCGGCGGCGAACCGGGCGAACTCCGTCTCGTCCAGACTCATCAGGCCCACTGCCACGGTGTACAGATCCTTCTCCTTGAGCAGCAGCTTGGGGAGGATAAAGTCGCTCCAGGGCCAGGCGAAGGAGGTGAGGGCGGTATAGACCAGCATGGGCTTGGAGAGGGGCAGATTGATCTTCCGGAAGATCTGGAAGTTGGTGGCTCCGTCCACCTTGGCCGCCTCGTCAATTGCCTTGGGGATGGTGTCAAAATAGCCCTTCTGGGTCAGGTAGCCCATGGGAGCGCCTGCGGAATAGATGAGAATGAGTCCCCACAGACGGTTGATAAGGCCAAACTGGGTCATCAACAGGTAGACCGCCGTCATGCCCATAAAGGAGGGGAACATGCCGAGGATCATGGTGGTCTTCATCATTGTCTTCCGGCTCTTAAAGTCAAACCGGGACATGGTATAGGCCGTCAAGACGGTAAGGAAAGAGCCCAGCACACAGCTGCCCAGCGCAATCACCAGCGTATTGAGGAACCACTTGGGGTAGTTATACATGGTGGTATCCGTAAACAGCTTTTTAAAGGTATCCAGACTGAACTCCGTGGGGAAAAAGCCCCGGAAGGAGTAGATGCTGCCGGACTTGGAGAAAGAGGCCAGGATGAGCCAGAGACAGGGGAAGAAAAAGATGAAGCAGACGACAATCAGGACAATATGGGTAATCACGGAATCCACAACGCGTCCGGCTTTCCGGTTCTGTTTCATTGGAAGGTGTCCTCCTCTCTGAAGGCTGCGGAGCGGACATAGACCGCAAGGGAGATGGTGGAGGTAATCAGGAAGATGACCAGGCTGATGGCAGCACCGATGCTGTAATAATTGTTGTCGATGGAGAGATTGTACAGCCAGTTGATGAGCAGGTCGGTGTCGCTGGCGAGGAAGTAGTTATCCATATACAGCCCGCCACGCAGGAAGTAAAAGATGCCGAAGTTGTTGAAGTTTCCGACAAACTGGCTGAGGATCACCGGGGTGGTGGTGAAGATCATGTAGGGGAGGGTCAGGCTCTTGAACTGATGCCAGCGGTTGGCGCCGTCGATCCTTGCCGACTCATAGATGGTCATATCCCGGTTGGAAAGGTGGCCGGTGGCCAGCAGCATGATGGAGGGAACGCTGATCCAGCAGTTGACAAAAAGTCCGATGAGCCGGGCGGACCACTTGGCGTCCAGATCGAGAAAGCCGATGGCGGTGCCGCCGAGGTCCCGTATGATCTGATTGATGGGGCCGCCGTAGGAGAACATGAACTTAAAGCCCAAGAGCGTAATAAATCCCGGAATGGCGTAGGCCAGTATGGGAAACAGCCGCCAAAATGCCTTGCCCCTGACGCAGTCCTTGTTCAGGAGCAGCGCCAGTCCCAGCCCGGCAAAGTAATTCAGCCCGGTGGAGAGCACCGCCCACACCACGTTCCAGCCGAGGATGCGGAAGAAGGTGGGGGCAAAGCGGGAGAGGGTAGTCAGCTGGGCGAAGTTCTGGAAGCCTACCCAGTCCACCAGCTCCGGAGGGACAATGCTGCCGCCGTAGTTCGTGAAGGCAATGAGGATCATAAAGACGATGGGCAGAATATGAAACACACACACGCCCAGCACCGGCAGAGCCAGCGCCGTGATATAGAATTTCCGATCCAGCAGCTGGGCCAGCTCCGCCTTGAAGGAGATGGGCTGCTCCCCCGCCTTTACCCGCCGCTCAATGGCATAGGCGTCCTTCAAATTGCTGACATAGATGCAGAGGAACACAGCAATGACAATCCAGGCGAAGATACCCATGAGCAGCATGACCACAGAATTGTCCCCCGCAGTGCCCGTCCAGGGATCCGCCTTCTGGGTGCCCAACGTAAAGAATCCCACGAGATCGGAGATGCCCCGGGTGATGAAGTAGTAGAGGACGCTCAGCTCTACCAGCAGATAGACAAGCCCCTTCTGCCAGCAGCCGTAGAGCAGCTGTCCGCCGCCCATCACCACTGCTGAGAGTTTGACCTTCCAGCTGCTGTTTTTTGCCGCCTCACAAAAGCCGTTCCATTTTTCCATAGCGCTCACCTGTTTTCTCAATTCAACGTGTGGATAGCGTCATAGATCTGCTGGCTCATCTCCTCCAATCCCTGCTTCATGGCAGAGAGATCAGTGTATTTTTTCTCCGACTCCGGCCGGAATACATCCTTGGCAAGGTCGATGAAGAAGGTCTGACCCGGCGTCCAGATCTGGCCGACGGCCTTGACGGAGGGCATGATGATAATATTGCCCTGCTCCAGCCGGTCAAACAGCTGCTGGGAGGTCTCCCCCGCCGCCTGAGCTGCGTCCGCTCTCGCCGGAGCGATGCCCAGCATTTCGCTGCGCTTCATGATCATGTCATAGCCGGTGGCGAACTCCACAAAGGCAAGGCAGGCGTTGGGATACTGAGTGTAGGCGCTGATGGCGTAGCCGTTGATGCCGCCCATGGCCTTGGAGTCGATGAGTCCGGCGCTCTCGTCGGAGAGGTCGCCGCTCTCCGGCAGCTTGGGCAGTCCGGTCATGACCAGATTTTCCACTGCCTTCTCCTCGGCGGCAGCCTGATCCAGTCCCTCGCCCATGTAGGTCTTGGTCAGTTCGTCAATAAAGGTGGAGTACACATCCGGGGTGGTGATGGTGGCGAAATAGGTGCCGTCAGCCATGCGGCTGTAGGCGTTGGTGGTGATGGTGGAATCAATGCAGTCCTCATTCATGGCAGAGGCCAGCTGACTGAGCACCCACGCGCCCTTTTCCGCCTCTCCGGCGGCAAAGCCGATGTCCTCGGTGTCCCGGTTGTTATTGCCGAAGATATAGGCGCCGTAGGAGAAGAGGAAGCCGCTGGAGAAGTAGACGTCATCGAGGGACTTCATATAGCCGTAGAGGTTCTTGTCCCCCTCATGCCTTGCCTGAGAGAAGGCCAGCAGATCGCTCCAGCGCTGGGTCATGTCGGGCACGCCGTCCCCGTCCTGATCCCACTCGCTCTCCCAGTTCTCCGGCAGGAGATCCTTCCGGTAATACAGCATGGGCGCCTGAATGTTCACCGGCACGCCGCAGTAGTATTCCGTCCCTTCGATGGTGGCGGCATAGGCGTCCCAGGCGGACTGGGGGATCTGGTCATAGCATTCCAGCTGCTCAATGGGGAGAGGATAGACGTGCTTGCCTTCGGCGTACTGCATGATGATGTCGTTTGCCTGATACAGCACGTCCGGGCCGTAGCCGTAAGGGCCATCGTTGGCAAGATCCAGATACTGGTCCATGTTGGCGTCTACCGCCACGATGCCGTAGTCCGCATAGGCCTCGTTAAAGGCGTCGATCAGCTCGGCGAAGTACCCCTTTGCGATAACGGTGTCGTTTTCCAGCACCCGGATGGTGATGTTCTGCTCCAACTCTCCGTTAAAGATGGTGTTCTGCACCGTGGAAGAGGGAGCGGCGTCTGGGGACTGCTCGCCGGTCCCGCCGCTCTCACTGTTTCCGCCCCCGCAGCCGGAGAGCAGGCTCGTTACCATGGCCAGCGCCAGCATCAGGGACAACCATTTTCTTTTCATTTGACATCCTCCTCATAGATCACGTAACCGTCCGGCAGCAGATTTTCTCCCCACTGGCGATGGAGCAGCGGGGTCTGTCCCGCCCGCTCCGGTATCAGTTTTTCCTCTTTCGTCAGGTTGATATACAGCCAGACGCATTTCCCTTTGTTACTCCGCCGGATGACCAGCATGCCGTCCTCCTCTGCGATACAAATGCCGCTGCCCCGGAGGGCGGGATGCCGTTTCAGGGCGATGAGCGACTGAAATGCCTGCCACACATCCATATCCCAGTGCTCCTCGTTCCAGTCAAAGCACCGGCGGGAGTCCGGGTCAAAGCCTCCCTCCATGCAGATCTCGGTGCCGTAATACAGGCAGGCCGCTCCGGGCAGGAGGATCAGGAGGGCAAAGGCGGCCAGCAGGCGATCCCGATTTTTCCCTGTCTCGGTATAAAACCGCAGGGTGTCGTGAGAGTCCAGCAAGTTGAGCATCATCTGATTGACCTGCCAGATATTGCGCATCAGAATGCTGTTGAGCTTTTCCGCCATGCCCTTGGCGTCCAGCGTCTCTTTGGCAAACCAGTCCAGGCAGGCTTTGGTGACAGAGTAGTTCATAATGCCGTCGTATTGGTCGCCCATGAGATAGGGATAGGCATCGTGCCAGTTCTCTCCCACAATGAGGCACTCCGGCTTTTCCGCCTTCACCGCCTGACGGAACCGCCGCCAGAAGCTGTGGGACACCTCGTCGGACACATCCAGCCGCCAGCCGTCAATGTCCGCCTCCCGGATCCAGTACAGGGCAACATCCAGCAAGAAATCCTGAAGAGACGGGTCAGCGGAGTTCAGCTTGGGCATATAGTCGCAGGCGGCAAAGCACTCGTAGTTGCCCTTCGACCGGTCCGGCCGGTCCCCGTCAATGACAAACCAGCTGTGATAAGGAGACTTTCTCCCCCGCCTGCACACATCCTGAAACTGGGCCAGATGCTCGCTGCAATGGTTAAAGACCGCGTCCAGCACCACCCGGATACCCCGGCTGTGGGCGGCCTTGACCAGTTGTTTCAGGTCCTCATTGGTTCCGAACTGGGGGTCTACCCGCTTGTAGTCGGAGATGTCATATTTGTGATTGCTGTCAGAGCAGAAGATCGGGGTCAGGTAGATGCCCCCCACGCCCAGCTTTTGCAGGTAATCCAGCTTTTCGGTAATCCCCTTCAGATCGCCGCCCGCAAAATTCTTCGGGGTGGGCTTTCCGCCCCAGGGCATTGTGATGTAGGAATCGTCCTTTACCCAGTCTCCCCGATAAAAACGGTCTACAAAGATCTGGTAAAATACCGTGTCCTCCATCCATTGTACCACAGGCATGACGTCGTTGGGGTTGATGTAGGGCAGCTGAAAGAAATTGTAGAAGCTGAGCTGGAAGTCATAGGTCTCCGTCAAACCGTCCTCGCTAAACCAGCATATCCGATCTCCCTCCTCCAGGCGGAAGACATAGGCCAGCCGGACGTCTGTCAGCGTCAGCTTTTTTTCATAGTAGTTGTACAGCCGGTCGGTATAACAGATCTCCATCTCTGTCTCCCTTTGCCGGTTTTGATAGCCATATTTTTCGCCATATACCAGAAACACCCGAACTGCCTTATCTTCCTTTGCCGCGCGGAGCCGAAGGACGACTTCCCGCTCGCTTACCGCAAAGCAGAATCTGGAATCCGGGATATGTAACAGCGCATATTCATTCATTGCGTTTTCTCCATTTTCTTGGTTGACATTGTGCTGTGGGTCTGTTAGTGTTTATGAAGCGGCGCCGGCCCTCTCGAAGTGAAAAGTGAGGGCCGGCGCCAAGGGGAGACCTTTGCCGATTTCCGCAATCGTCCCCATTGCCTCTGACCAAACCGGCAGCGGGAACGCAGAAGCCAAGCCGATGACGACCCGAACAGTATGGGAGGAATCCAATCGTGTCAAATAAAACATCAAAAGTGACAATCAAGGATATTGCCCGGGAAGCCGGCGTCTCGGTGGCAACGGTCTCCTACGTGATCAACAACCGCACCGATCTGCGCATCTCGGAGGAGACGCGCCGCAAGGTGCTGCAGGTGATCAATCTGCTTAACTACTCCCCCAACCAGGCGGCCCAAGCTCTGGCAGGGAAGAAGAAACAGGTCTATGCCTTCTCCTATTTTCGGTCTGACTCGCCGATGAAGAAGGCCAGTCAGCTTCAGACCCTGGAATATCTCACAGAATATTTCCGGAAGCGGGACTGTGAGTGCATCATCCTTAACTCCGACCAGCCGGACAAGTGCGATCAGGCCGACGCCATTATCTGCTACGACGTACCCTCAGAGTACTTTTACCGGCTGGGCGATTGCAACTCCATCCCGCTCATCGCTCTGGATTGCTTTATCAACGACTCCCTTTTCTTCCAGATCAACAGCGATCCGGAGCGGTTGAAGCGGGAGGCCGCTGAATTCTTCCGCGGGGAGAGCTATCTCTTTGTCGCCTTCGGAACGAAGAATCACGAAAAGGAGATGTTCCTTCGCCGGAATTTTAAGGATCTTTTTTTCATCAACGAGGCCGACGCCTTATCCGACATCACCGAGGAGAACATCTTGACGACGGATCCCGTCATTGCAGAGATCCTGGGTCGGGATCATAACGTCCTCCTTCTGCCCTCGGTCACAGAAGAGAAGGCAGATCTCCTGCTCCGGTGCATTCAGCTTGCCTACGACAGGGACGACTCTATCTCTCAGCACGACCTCTATCTTTGATCTTCCAGGCGGCGCTCCCCGGCCTACCCGGGACGCCGCCTGTTTTGTTATCCGTTGTAGGTCCAGGTGATGGTGTCGAAGGGGTTGACGTTGAAGTTTTCCTTCCCCTCCTCGGTGTACTGGGGATCGGTGGTGAGATAGCTGTCCTCCCCGGGATAGGTGACGAGGGTGAAGGTGTAGTTGCCGCTGACTGCCACCTCAATATTGGCTCGTCTTGTGTCGCCGCCGCCAAGGCCGGCGTTGCCCTTCAGGTACTCGGTGCCGTCCAGCGTGCCGTCCTCAATGTACCCGAAGCCTCTCTGGTCAGCCCAAGTGCCGTCAATGGCGAACTGGAACATGTCGCCCTCTTCCAGATCCACGGTGATGGTGTAGACATTTTTCCCTTCCGCATCCTCCTTGGTCATCCGATGCTCGTCATTGATGACAGCGCCCCAGTTGGACTCTGCCAGCAGAGGACTGGCGCCGAATCCAAGGATGGCAAACTCCCGTGTATCCTCCATCTGAGATGCAAAGCCGGCGTAGACAGCGGTGTCCTCCCGGATGGCCTTGGTGAAGTCAAACTCCCGAACCAGCTTCGGTGTTGCAAACCAACCGACGAAGGTATAGCCATCCTTCTCCGCGTTCTCCGGCTGGACCGTCTCGCCCAGCGGCACCTCTACGGTGTTGAGCACCGTCTCGCCGTCGGAGTCATAGAAGGTCACCGTGCGGATATCCGTCTCCGGCTCTGCTGCCAGCTCAGTCTCCTGCTGATCGGCGGGTTCCTGGACGCTCTCCTCAGCGGGAGTCCGGGAATCGGGGGTGTCGCCGGTCTCCGCCTGCTTGCAGCCGGCCAGAGAAAGCAGTGTCACAAGGGCCAGGCAAAGAGCCAGCAGCTGAGGGGCAAATGTCTTTTTCATGTTCATCGTTCCTTTCCGCTCCGCAGGCCGTTTTGCCCCTGCGGGCTTGCGTTTTGTTGTGAGATTTTAGTTTGTCTCTCCACTTAACCGGTTAAATTCCTTGGTAAAAGGAAAGCAAATCAGCTTTTTGATTTGCTTAACCGTTTAAGCTATTCTATCACGTATTTTCGTATGGTGTCAAATCATAAATATTCACAATTTATCACTTGTTTTTTTGTCGAATATGACGATTCCTTTTGCGCAGTTGTTTTCAAGCATTCCGCCGCCGTCTTGCATCCGGTCTACCGCAAGCGCTTTTTCCCGACCGGCAGGTTCCAAAAGTAACAATCGTTTTTGTGCTTTTCTCCTGCTTATCCGGAGACTTTTCTCTTTGCATACTCTCACACTGATACAAAATATGAAATTTGCTAAATTTTATTATCCCCTTACCCGCTTTTATCGTATTTGCTTTCGGCTCATTTTGGCAAAAGTTTTCACTTTTGCGCAGCCTTTTGTCAAAGCTGCCATTTTCCCCCCGTATTCTTCCCGATTTCTTAATTTGACGAAACACTTTTCCGGTGTTAAGATATGTCTGCAACAAAAAACGAACCCGCATCTGTCTATTATATGCAGGCAGATAAAATGCAAACGGCAGGTATCACAATTATGAAAAAAAACGTAATAAAATATCTTGAATTTTCGTGTTCTCGTTTTCCAGGCAAAACCGCGGTGATCGACGAAGCGGAGTCTCTGACCTACGCCGAGCTGCTTCGCCGCAGCCGTATCATCGGTTCGGCCATTGCCCGGCGCAGCCAGCCCCGCAGTCCTGTTCCGGTGCTGATGGACAAGTCCGCTGTCGCCCTCTCCGCCTTTCTGGGTATCGCCTATGCCGACTGCTTCTATGTCCTGCTCAATCCCGAGCTGCCCGCCGCCCGGCTGGAGCAGATCCGGGAGGTGCTGGACGCCCAGTGGGTCATCACCGACGACGCCCATCGGGAAACTGCTCTCGCCCTCTTCCCTGCGGACCGGGTGCTGACGGCAGACGCTTTGCTCAGCGAAGAGGAGGACGCCGGTCTTTTGGCCCGGCGGCAGGCCGGGCAGCTTGACCTGGACCCCCTTTACGCCAACTTCACCTCCGGCTCTACCGGCGTTCCCAAGGGTGTCGTGGTGGGTCATCGATCGGTACTGGACTTCATCGACGTCTTTACCCGGGAATTTGGCTTTTCCGATTCCGATGTCTTTGCCAATCAGGCGCCCTTTGACTTTGACGTCTCCGTCAAGGACATCTATTCCGCTCTGGCAGTGGGCGGTACGCTGGTCATTGTGCCCAGGCGGCTGTTCTCCCTGCCCACAGAGCTGCTGGACTTTCTGTGCCAGCACAAAGTGACCGTCATGGTCTGGGCAGTCTCCGCCCTCTGTCTCATCAGCACCTTCCACGGTCTGGACTACCGGGTGCCGGAGACGGTACGCCAGGTGCTGTTCAGCGGCGAGGTCATGCCCCTCAAACACCTGAACACCTGGATGGAGCACCTTCCCCAGGCCCGTTTTGTCAATCTCTACGGGCCCACGGAGATCACCTGCAACTGCACCTATCACGTCATCGACCGTCAGCGGGACTACTCCGCCGGCATCCCCATCGGTCTCCCCTTCTCCAACGAGCAGGTGTTCCTGCTGGACAGTGAGGACCGGGAGGTCTCGGAGCCGGGTGTGAGCGGAGAGCTATGCGTCCGGGGCACAGCGCTGGCTCTGGGCTATTACAACGCCCCGGAGCAGACCGCTGCCCACTTCGTCCCCAATCCTCTCAACCCCCACTACCCGGAGCTGATCTACCGGACGGGCGATCTGGCCCACTACAACGAGGGGGGCGAGCTGGTCTTTGCCGGACGGAAGGACTTCCAGATCAAGCACATGGGACACCGCATCGAGCTGGAAGAGATCGAGCGGGCCATCTCACAGGTCCCCGGCATCGAGCGGGCCTGCTGCATCTTTGAGGAGCGGCGGAGCAAGCTGCTGGGCTTCTACGTGGGCGATATGGATAAAAAGGAGCTGCACAAGGCGCTGTCGGAAAAGCTGCCGGTCTTTATGGTTCCCGGCTCCCTGACCCAGGTGGAGCAGATGCCTATGACGAAAAACGGCAAGATCGACCGCAAGGCCCTGGCCGAATTAAAGAGAGGAGGCCGCAGATGACATCGGAACAGATCGGGCAGGTCGCCCGTGACTACGGCACCCCTGCCTATATCTTTGACATCCCAAAGCTGAAAGAGCGCGTGGAATACCTCCGCTCCCATCTGCCGGAGCAGGTCCGGTTGTGCTATGCCATCAAGGCAAACACCTTTATTACCGAAGCCCTCAACGACTGCATGCCCCGGTTTGAGGTCTGCTCTCCCGGAGAATACCGGGTGTGCCAGGCGCTGAACATCCCTCCGGAAAAGCTGGTCATCTCCGGCGTCTACAAAACTCCCGCCTTTATCCGGGAGCTGGTCTCCACCCAGCCTGAAATCGGCGTTTATACAGTGGAATCTCCGGCCCATCTCCGTCTGCTGCAGGAGGCAGCCAAGGAGCAGAATACCACCCTGCGGGTGCTGCTCCGCCTGACCAGCGGCAACCAGTTCGGTCTGGACAAGCCGGTGCTGCGGGAGATCATCACAAACCGCAGCCAGTGGGACGGCCTGGACATTCTGGGCATCCAGTACTTCTCCGGCACCCAGAAGACCTCCCTGAAAAAGCTGAAGCGGGAGCTGGAGCGGCTGGACGAGCTCATTGCCGCTCTGGAAGCGGAAGACGGCTTTGTCTGCCGGGAACTGGAGTACGGCCCCGGCTTCCCCGCCTTCTACTTCCAGGGGGAGGCATTTGACGAGGACAGCTTCCTCACCGAGTTTGCCGCCCTGCTGGAGGGCCTGAATACCTCCGCCCGGATCACACTGGAGCTGGGCCGGGGCATTGCCGCCTGCTGCGGCACCTATCTCACCGGCGTGGTGGATCTGAAGCAGAACAAGGGTCAGAACTACGCCATTCTGGACGGCGGCATGAACCATCTGGTCTACTTCGGCCAGAGCATGGCGATGAAGCTGCCCCACTGCAGGGTCTATCCCCCTCGGCCCGAGGGCGAGGAGATTTGGAACCTCTGCGGCGCATTGTGTACCGCAAACGACATTTTAGTCAAACAGCTGCCGGTCAAAGACCTGCAGATCGGCGATGTCTTCGCCTTTGAAAACACCGGCGCGTACTGCATGACAGAGGGCATCTCCCTCTTCCTCAGCCGGGCGCTGCCCCAGGTGCTGCTGCTGGAGGAGGGCGGCGTTTTCCGCTCCGTCCGGCCCATCACCCCCACCTATCCCTTTAACACCCCCACAAACGAGTAAAAGAAAGGAAGTACCATCATGGAAGAACTGTATGAAATTCTGGAAGAGCTTCAGCCCGAGGTGGATTTTAAGACCGCCACCAACCTGATCGACGGACACCTGCTCACTTCTCTGTCCATCATCTCTCTCATTGCCGAGCTGGAGGATGCCTTTGACATCACCATCCCCGCCGTGGAGATTGTCCCTGCCAACTTTAACTCCGCAGATGCCATCTGGACACTGGTGCAGCGGCTGCAAGAGGAAGATTGAGCATGATAGCCTCCTATTGCGTTCCCGTTTATTTTGTCGTTTTTCTGCCTTTGGTGGTTCTGGCCTATCAGGTCGTTCCCCAGCGGCACCGCTGGAAGCTGCTGCTGGCAGCGGACTATGCCTTTTTCTTTGCCATCAGCGGCAAACTCCTGGTCTTTCTGCTGCTCTCCACCGTCTCCATCCACCACATCGGCCTCTGGCTGGGCACATTTCAGACAGAGCGGGATCTGGCGGTCAAGGGTGCGGAGCGCTCTGAGCGGAAGGCCATTAAGGCTGCCTATCAGGCAAAGACACGAGGGGTACTCACCCTGGGTATTCTGTTCCATGTAGGTCTCCTTTTGGTGCTGAAGTACGCAGATTTCTTTGGCGGCAATGTCAATCATCTGCTCACTGCCCTCGGACTTTCCTGGCAGATCCCCACCTTTGCCTTTGCCATGCCCATCGGCATCTCCTTTTACACCATGCAGGCGGTATCCTACCTGGTGGATGTCTATCGGGGCACGGTGAAGCCCGACCGGAGCCTTGCCCGTCTGGCCCTCTATATGAGCTTTTTCCCCGCCCTGATCGAGGGCCCCATCTGCCGCTATTCCGACACGGCAGACCAGATTTGGGAGGGCCGGCCGGTCACCTATCACAATCTGACCTTCGGCGCCCAGCGGATTTTGTACGGTCTGTTTAAGAAGATCGTCATTGCCGACCGGCTCAACCCGCTGATTCTGGCGGTTTTCAGCAACCCCGCCAAGTATGACGGCGGGGTCATCGCCCTGGCCATGGTCTGCTACACCTGCCAGCTCTATATGGAGTTCTCCGGCACTATGGATGTGGTCATCGGCTCCGGCGAGATCTTCGGCGTCACTCTGCCGGAGAATTTCCGCCATCCCTTCTTCTCCAAGTCCATCTCGGAGTTCTGGACCCGGTGGCATATCACGCTGGGCACCTGGTTTAAGGATTACATCTTCTACCCCGTCTCCCTGTCCGCCCCGCTGAAAAAGCTGACCGCAAATGCCCGGAAAAAGCTGGGTAACCATTTCGGTCCCGTTCTGGCCAGCGGTATCGCCCTGTTCTGCGTCTGGTTTTGCAACGGCCTGTGGCACGGTTCGGCCTGGAACTACATCTTCTTCGGCCTGTACCACTTTGTCCTAATCTTTGCCGGCAACTTCTTTGAGCCGACCAACAAGTGGGTCCTGGGCAAGCTGCACATCGACCGGCAGAGTCTCCCCTGGCGGAGCTGGCAGGTGCTGCGCACCATCGTTCTGGTCAATTTCGGCGAGCTGTTCTTCCGTGCCCCCAGACTTCGGACCGGACTTTCCATGTGCCGCCGGATCTTCACAAAGTTTACCCTGGCCTCCTTCCGCAACGGAGACTTTCTGGTGAGCATCGACTGGAAGGATCTGTTTGTCGTCATTGCCGGCGTGCTTCTCGTTCTGACCTTCAGCATTTTGCAGGAGCGTGGCCGGTCCATCCGTGAAACCGTGGCAAGGCAGAAGCTGCCTGTCCGCTGGCTGTGCTATTATGCGTTTATTTTGCTCATCGTCATCTTTGGCGCATACGGCAAGGCATACACTCCGGTGGATCCCATTTATGCCGGATTCTGAGAGGAGCTGCCATGAAGAATACGCACATTCGGAACCTCCTCCGTTCCGCCGCCTTTCTGCTGCTTTTGGCGCTGCTTCTGCAGGGGACCGCTCTCCTTCTGCGGCCCAGAGACAATACCGAGGACGCCGGCATGGAACTGCAGCGGCTTCACGGATTTTTGGGTGAGCCGGACGACACCATTGATGTCATCTTCCTGGGAGACAGCGAGGCTTACTCCGGCTACTCTCCTCTGGAGATGTGGGACACCTGCGGCTTTACTTCCTATATCTGCGCTATCAGCGGATGCTCTCTGGATGATGGCTACGCCTTTCTGTTGGAAGCCACTGCACACCAGCATCCCAAGCTAGTGGTGATGGAAGCACTGCCTGCCTTTCGGAAGATGTCCGCCAACGACAGTCTGTTTACTGAGGGAACACTGTTTTTCCCCGTCTTTTCCGTTCACAACAGCTGGAAATGTATGACGCCTCAGCGTTTGCTCTCTCCTGTGGTATACAACTATCGGCAGCCCAACCGGGGCTACAAGCCGGATCATACCATCTTTGCCCAAGAGGTCAAAGACTATATGAAGCCCAGCGGCAAGACCGCTGAGATCGCTCTGTTCAACCGCATCTATCTGGACCGCATTGTCCGCTACTGCAAGGGAAACGACATCCCCATGCTGATCCTCTCCTGCCCCAGTCCGAAAAACTGGAACTATGCCAAGCACGAGGCGATGCAGGCCTATGCCGATTCCGCAGGAGTCTCCTTTCTGGACCTGAATCTGGCTCTGGCCGAGATCGGGCTGGACGGCCAGACGGATTTTCGGGACGAGAAGGGCGACCATCTGAATCACTACGGCGCCGTCAAGACCTCTGCCTACCTGGCGCCCATTCTGGCCCAGTCCTACGATCTCCCGGACCATCGGGAAGACCCGGCCTACGAGAGCTGGGGCGATGCCTTTGAGCTATATCGGCAAAAGCATCCCACCACCCCCACATCCTGAGAGGAGCAGCCATGAAGAACACGCTAATGCGAAATATGCTCCGCTCTGCCGTCTTTTTGCTTCTTCTGGCTCTGATGCTATCCCTGCTCTCTGTTGTCTTTCGTCCGAAAAACAACAATCACGATGCGGGCATGTATTATATCATGGCCCACGGCTTTTTGGCCGAGCGGGAGCGTTCCATTGATGTGCTGATTCTCGGGGACAGTGAATCCTATTCCAGCTATTCTCCGTTGGAGATGTGGGACGCAGGCGGGTTTACCTCCTATGTCTCCGCCATCGGCGGCGAGACGCTGGATGTATCCTATTCCTATCTGCTTGAGGCCACAGCTCATCAGCAGCCTCGCCTTGTGATCATTGAGGGGCTGACCGCCGTCCGAACGTTTTCGCTGAATCACGCCATCTATGAGCAATCCGCTCTCTGCTTTCCGATTATGATCACCCACGACAACTGGAAGTCATTGACGCCGAAGCGCATTCTTGCCCCCATCGTTTACACCCACCGTGAAGCAAACAAGGGATTTAAGCCCAGCACAGAGACCCAGGCCTACGACGGCTCTGATTATATGACGCCTACCGACGAGGTCCTGTCTCTGTCGCTTCTGAACCGCATCTATCTGATGCGGATCCTGCACTACTGCGACAGTCGGAATATCCCTGTCCTATTGGTTGCCACCCCCAGCCCGGTCAACTGGAACTACGCCAAGCACAGTATCCTCCAACAATTTGCCGAGCAAAACGGCGTGCCTTTTCTGGACCTGAATTTGTCTCTGGATGAGTTGGGGCTGGATCATCAGACCGACTGGCAGGACGGCGGCGACCATTTGAATCTGTACGGCGCCACAAAGCTCTCCCGCTATATGGCAGCTTATCTGGCAGAGCAATACGATCTCCCGGATCACCGGAAGGATTCGGACTACGAAAACTGGAGCAATGCCCTGAACAAATACCGGGAGACCTATCCCGACCTTTCTCCCTCCTGATCCAACCGCAAAACAAAACAGACCGAAAGGCCCTCCAAAGGGCTCTTTCGGTCTGTTTCTTTTCGTTGGGCTCAACCGCCCAGGTAAGCCTTCCGCACCCGCTCGTCGGTCAGCAGCTCCTTGGCGCTGCCGCTCATGGCAATGGTGCCGGTCTCCAGCACATAGGCACGGTCGGCCACAGAGAGGGCCATCTGAGCGTTCTGCTCCACCAGCAGAATGGTGGTGCCCGCCTGGTGCAGTTCCCGGACGATGTCAAAGATCTGCTTGACCAGAATGGGGGCAAGGCCCATAGACGGCTCATCCAGCATGAGCAGCTTAGGCCGCGACATGAGGGCACGGCCCATAGCCAGCATCTGCTGCTCGCCGCCGGAGAGGGTACCCGCCGGCTGCTTATAACGCTCCTTCAGGCGGGGAAAGCGCTCGTAGACGTCCTGAATGGCGGCGTCGATCTCACCGGCAGGGCGGGTGTAGCCCCCCATCTCCAGATTTTCCTGAACGGTCATCTGCAAAAACACACGGCGGCCTTCCGGGCAGAGCGCCATACCGTGAGACACGATCTTATGGGCGGGAACACCCACAATGCTCTTATCCTCAAAGGTGACGCTGCCGCTCCGGGGCTTCAGGAGGCCGGATACGGTGTTCAGTGTAGTGGACTTGCCTGCGCCGTTGGCGCCGATCAGGGTGACGACCTCTCCCTCATTGACCTCAAAGGAGATGCCCTTAATGGCGTGGATGCTGCCGTAATAGACGTGGAGATCTTCTACCTTCAGCATGCTCATGCTCAGCCCTCCTTCTGCTTGCCCAGGTATGCCTCAATGACCTGGGGGTTGTTCTGGATCTCTGCGGGCGTGCCCTTGGCAATGATCTTGCCGTAGTTCAAAACGGCAATGCCCTCGCAGATGCCCATGACCAGATTCATGTCATGCTCAATGAGCATAATGGCGATCTGGAAGGTGTCCCGAATCTTGCGGATATTTTCCATCAGCTCCGCCGTCTCCGAGGGGTTCATGCCCGCCGCCGGCTCGTCCAGCAGCAGCAGGCTGGGATTGGTGGCAAGGGCCCGGACGATCTCCAGCCGGCGTTGGACGCCATAGGGAAGGGCGCCGGCCTCGTGATTTGCCAGATCCTGCATGTCAAAGATGCTGAGCAGCTCCAACGCCCGCTCATGGGCGTCCCGCTCGCTTCTCCAGTGGCGGGGCAGGCGCAGAATGCTGGAAAACATGCCCGCATTGACGGAGTTGTGCAAGCCAATCTTCACGTTGTCCTCCACCGTCAGATTGGAGAACAGCCGGATGTTCTGGAAGGTCCGGGCGATACCCGCCTTGCTCACCTGCACGGCGTTCATGTTGGCGGTGTCTACGCCGTTTAAGAGGATGGTACCTCTGGTGGGCTGATAGACCTTGGTCAGCAGGTTAAATACCGTGGTCTTGCCGGCGCCGTTAGGGCCGATGAGACCGGCGATCTCAGTGCGGCCGATGGTCAGGTCAAAGTTCTCCACAGCGGTCAGACCGCCGAAGTCGATGCCCAGATGCCGGGTCTCCAGAACGGGGGTCTTGTTCAGATCCCGCTCCGGGATGATGCTGTTGCTGGGCACAGGAACCATTTTACTCATCTGCGCCGCCCCCCTTCTCTGCCGTGACCGGCGTTTTCTTCCGCCAGAAGGCCAGCTTTTCCTTGACCACATTCCAGCCGTTTTTCAGGGTGGGATTGTTCGTGACCAACATGACGAGAATGAGCACGATGGCATAGAGCAGCATACGGTAGTCATTCACGGCCCGGAGCGCCTCCGGCAGGATGGTCAGCACGGTGGCGGCAATAATGCTGCCGCGAATGTTGCCCATACCGCCCAGCACCACAAAGACCAGCACCAGAATGGAGGTGTTGAAGTCAAACTTCTTGGGCAGGACAGAGGAGTAGTTCAGGGCATACAGCGCTCCGGCCATGCCCGCCATGGCGGCGGAGGTCACAAAGGCCATAAGCTTATACTTGGTGACATTGATGCCTACGCTCTCTGCTGCAATGCGATTATCCCGAACCGCCATAATGGCCCGGCCGGAGCGGCTGCGGATCAGATTGAGGGTGACAGTCAGCACAAAGAGGATCAGAAGGACGCCGGCCAAAAAGGTGCTCAGCTTCTCAATGCCCACGGCACCCATGGGGCCGTTGATGAGGACAATGCCGCCCTCCAGTCCCAAAGAGGCGGAGTCGGTGACGGAAAAGTGGAGTCCATGACCGTCCACACCCACGTAGATATTGTTGAGCAGGTTCTTGATGATCTCACCAAAAGCCAATGTGACAATGGCCAGATAGTCGCCCTGAAGGCGCAGAACGGGCACGCCCACAATCACGCCGGCAACAGCTGCCATAATGCCGCCGATGACAATGGCCAGCAGCAGTCTGGCCGGAGCGGGCAGAGTCTGGAGACTCATGGCCGCAATGACGCCGGTGAAGGCGCCAACGCTCATAAACCCTGCGTGGCCCAGGCTCAGCTCGCCCAGGATGCCCACTGTCAGATTCAGGCTGATGGCCATGCAGATATACACACAGATAGGGACCAGCTGACCCTTCAGGGCGCTGGACACCTGTCCTCCCGCAATGAGGGACTGCATGATAACAAACGCCAGAATGACCATGGCATAGGTGACGATGTTGCTGCGGGTGGTCTTGCTGATTTTTTTCATGTCGGCCACCTCACACTTTCTCGTTGATCTTCTTGCCCAGAAGACCAGTTGGCTTGATCAGCAGAACGACGATCAGCACGGCAAAGACAATGGCGTCGCTGAGCTGGGTGGAGATATATGCCTTGGCAAAAATCTCGATGATGCCCAGCAGGATGCCGCCCAGCATGGCGCCGGGGATGGAGCCGATGCCGCCCAGCACCGCCGCCGTAAATGCCTTGATGCCGGGCATGGAGCCGGTGGTGGGCATGAGCGTGGGATAAGCCGAGCACAGCAGCACACCGGCCACAGCCGCTAACCCGGAGCCGATGGCAAAGGTCAGGGAGATGGTGCTGTTGACGTTGATGCCCATCAGCTGGGCCGCGCCCTTGTCCTCGGACACAGCACGCATGGCCTTGCCCTTTTGGGTCTTTCCGGTGAACAGGGTCAGACCCACCATGACCACAATGTTCGTCAGGATAGTGACGATGGTCACGGCGCTGATCCGCAGCTGTCCGCCGAACAGCTCCAGTCCGGGCCAGCCGGCCACCACGGAGGTAAACACCCTGGGGTCGGACTTCCAGATCAGCAGGGCGGAATTTTGGAGAAAATAGCTGACGCCGATGGCGGTGATCAGCACGGCCAGAGACGGGGCCGAACGCAAGGGCTTATAGGCCAGCCGCTCAATGACAATGCCCAAAACGGTGCAGACGATCATGGCCAGAATGATGCCCAGAATCGTCCCCGCTGCCCCGGGCAGGGGCAGGTAACTCATAGTGCAGAAGCAGATGTAGGCGCCTACCATGATGACGTCTCCGTGGGCGAAGTTCAGCATTTTCGCAATGCCGTAGACCATGGTATAGCCCAGTGCAATGATGGCATAAATACTGCCCAGACCGATGCCGTTGATCAGGTTGAGAAGCAGATTCATACCCAGCACCCCCCTTTCTCTCATTCTTTTAAAAGTTCACTACGAGGGTCGCCAAAACTGCAACCCTCGTAGCTTGAATATGTTGGAGATGCTCCAGAATTACATACCGACGTAAGCGCCGTTCTGGATGATCATACCCTTAGGATCCTTGGAGACCTCGCCGTTCTCGCTCCAGGTCACACCGGTACCGGTGATGCCGTCGAAGGTGAAGTCGCCGTTGAATGCCTCGATCAGTTTGTCGCAGATCTCAGCAGCGGACAGGTCAGCGGTGATGCCGGTGGCCTGAACAGCCTCGTAGATGGCATAGACGCAGTCGTAGGCGTCGGCAGCAAACTGATTGGGGATGTCGCCGTAGCGCTCCTGATACTTCTGGACGAAGCTCACAGTCTTTTCATCGGTGGCGTCGGCATTGAAGGGGGTCAGCAGCATAACACCCTCAGCCAGAGTGGTATCAAAGCCATCCATGGTCAGAATGCCATCCATGCCGTCCACGCCGAAGAACTTGGGGGCGTATCCCATGTCATTGGCCTGAGCCAGGATCAGGGAAGCGGGGGTGTAGTAGATGGGCAGGAACACCAGATCAGCGCCGGCGTTCTTTGCGTCGTTGAGCTGGACGGAGAAGTCGTTTGCGGTATCATCGGTGAAGGTAGTGACGGAGACGATCTCCAGACCCACGTTCTCGGCCTCAGCGGCAAACTTGTTGTAGATGCCGGTGGAGTAAGCATCGCCGTTGTTGTAGATCACAGCGATCTTGCTGCCCAGGCCCTGCTCAGAAATGTACTGAGCGGAAGCGATGCCCTGGTTGGGATCGGTAAAGCACATCTGGAACACATTGTCCTTACGGGGAATGCCATCCGTCTGGCCGCCGATGACGTCCACGGAAGAGGCGGAAGGAGTCAGCTCGAAGATGCGGTCTGCGTTGGTCTCAGCGGAGACTGCCACAGAGGGTCCGGTGGTGGTGGTGCCGACCAGAACCTGCATGCCCCAGTCCTTCAGGGTGTTGTAGGCGTTGACGGACTTCTCAGGGTCGTGCTCGTCGTCCTGCCAGTTCAGCTCGAACTGGATGCCGCCCAGAGCATTGATCTCCTCCACAGCGATCTCGGCGCCGTGCTGAGTAGCCTGGCCGTAGATGGCAGCGGGGCCGGAAGTGGGGCCGATACCGCCGATCTTAATGGCGGCGGTGTCAGCGCTCTCTCCGCTGCCGCTATTGGCATTGCCGCCGCAGGCAGCCAGAGAGAGAACCATCACCATAGCCAAAAGAATTGCAAGAAGCTTCTTCAGGTAATTCATGATTCATAATCCTCCTATTCATTCTCCGCAAGATGAATTTCATTTATCTTGCGGTTACAGGCGTATTTTATCGCAGTTACGCCCCACCGTCAACCTGCCAATCAGCCTTCTTTTACCAAAATTATTCGGTCAATCCCGGATTTTTTTGTACGCTTTAACATGTTTTTAACAAATCATTGACAGTCCAAAGCTTTTTACTTGACTTTTTGTCAATTTTGAATTGCAAAGTCAACAGAGTTGCATCCTTTGCAGCCATTTGAAGAGCATGCGCATATCCCTCACAGAAAAGCCCCCATGCCGCAGAATTTTCCCGCAGCATGGGGGCACTCTTTCATTTTTTTGTTTCCCTCTCTCAGGATCTCCTCTCCTGCCGGAAACCGCACCTCTTCCGCAGCTGGCCTTCCGGCAGCAGAGCGTTGGCCGGCCCTCCCAACTCATCCCGCTCCTGCGGATCTCCGGTTTTCACATAGCTGTCCTCCTGCACGGGCCTCAGATCCCGCAAATCATAGGGAGTCTCCTGATAGACAAAATTGAGCCAGTTGGTGTAGGTGCAATTGGAGCTGGAGCGCCAGGAAAGGATCGGGGGCTTTGTCGGGTCGTCGTCCTGATAATAGTTTACAGGGATGTCCGGCTCCAGTCCCCGTTCCAGATCGCGGCGGTACTCCCGGTCCAGGTCATACCGGTCGTACTCAGAATGGCCGGTCACGAAGATCTGCCGGGAGGAGCAGGCGAGGATGAGATAACTGCCCACCTCCTCGCCGTCCGCCACCACATACAGGTTGGGATTGCTGCGGACGGCCTGCTCATCAATGCCGGTATAGCGGGATTGGGGCGCAAAAAATTCATCGTCCATCCCCCGCATGAGCATCTTTCTCCGGTGCAGTACCCGGTGACGGTAGACCCCGCTCAGTTTGCGAGGCAGAAGGTGCTTTTGGATGCCGTAGTGGTAGTAAAGCCCCGCCTGTGCGCCCCAGCAAATGTGGAAGGTGGAGAACACATTTGTCTTGGACCACTCCATAATGCGCTCCATCTCCTTCCAGTACTCCACCGCTTCAAATTCCAGCTTTTCCACCGGAGCGCCGGTGATAATGAGTCCGTCAAACCGCTGATCCTTCACATCGTCGTAGGTGACGTAAAATTTGTTCAGATGGGACGCATCCCCGTGGGTCGCCCGGTGTGAGGCCGTCTTCATAAACGTGATCTCGGTCTGGATGGGGAAGTTTGACAGCACCCGCAGAATGTTCAGCTCCGTGGCCTCCTTCAGGGGCATGAGATTTAAGATGGCGATTTGAAGCGGACGAATGTGCTGGGATTGCGCGCGGGACTCATCCATGACAAATATGTTTTCAGATTCCAATATATGTTTGGCCGGAAGGTCGTTTTGCACTTTTATGGGCATAGGGATCACCTCAAGAAAATCGCGGTACAGTCACTTTGACGCAAAAAAACGAGAGTTGAAACAACTCCCGAACAAACGTATACAGTCATGTTGCATTTCGCTTTCAACAGGCACATTCAGCACGGCAAAAGCACCCGACCATATACAAATGTCCGGGAGTTCCGCATTCGATTGCTCTTCCGTTGGAAGCGCAGCGGCTTCTGAACGATTTTGCGCATGGCTGCCACCTCGTTACTGTCATCTGTTTTCTTCCGATTTTATTGCAAGTCCGGCCATCTGTCAACAGGTATTTTCCGATTCCTGTATTTGCTCCGGCCCGCACGCAGATCCCCCGCAGCCGGCAAATGCAGGCAATGCGGGTGGATTTGCGGCAGGCAGGCAGGTTCCGTTATACAACTGCAGGGGTGATTACTCTGCCGGTTCCGCCGCAGTAACGGATGGTAGTATCCACGATTTGCCTGGCCGTCTCCTGCAGGAGCGCATCGTCTGTGGCCTCGTTGCCCTGCACGATATAGAAGATATTTTGTGCCGCTTCGTCCACCTTGGTCTTTTCCACCTGCCGTATCTCAAGGCGGCACAGCACTTCGTTTGCGTCGTCACAATAGCTGTACTCGTGGGGCTTGACGGGGATCGGCTCTGCCTGTCCGATGGGCTGAAAGCGCTCTGTCCCGTCTGTAAACCGGAGGGTCACATTGCCGTCCACCCGATCCATATTGTGCGCACCCAGCGCCAGCTTGCTCTCCAGAGAGATCAGGTTATAGATGTCCACCGCCTGATTGATGTAGAACATGCCCTGATGCTTGAGCAGCAGTTTGATCAGATTTTCGCTGGCCGGGATATTCTTTCTCCGCTTGATGCCGGTCTTGTCGTGAAGGAGGTTATAGCCCTCCAAAATCGGGTCCGCATGGACATTCAGTCCCTGGTACGCCTCGTAAAGCTCCGCAATGCGCTGATTCCGATATGCCTGCCATTGAGCGTCGTTTTTATGGTTGTCGACGCCCTCCACCACTGCAAAGACGATTTTCACGCCTGCATCCAGCACTTCCTTTTGTACAAAAAATTCCATCTGTCTCACACTTTCCTGTCCTTATTCCGGCTCCTTGCAGACATCTATCCATGCCGCATAGCCGCTGCACGTCTCCAGCTCGGGAATGGTGAGCCGTACCGCGCTTCGCCCGGTACCCGCCGCCGGATAGACCACTTCAAACCGCTTCAGGCTTTCGTCCAGATAGACCCTCACGCCTTCCTTTACGCCGAAGGGACATACGCCTCCCGGCTCGTGTCCCACCAGATCATTGACCCGGTCAGCCGGGATCATCTTTGCCTTCTGATGGAACACAGCCTTAAACTTTTTGTTGTCGATTCGGGCTGTCCCCTCCACTACGATCAGGATGGGACCTTCCTCCAGGAGAAAGGAGAGGGTCTTTGCGATCTCCGCCGGGCTGCATCCCAGAGCCTCTGCCGCTTCCGCAACGGTGGCGCTGGTCTTTTCGGGAATGATAATGCAGCCGTCCAGTCCGTACTGCTTTAAATGTGCTTTCGCTCGTTCCAGCGACATAGTCGCCGCCTCCTTTCTGCCGAGCCGCCCGCTCCGCACGGTGATTACAGCAGGACACCCGCCCCACATCTTTTATACTATAAACCTATCAGATAAATATGTAAAGACTTTTTTGCTTCACATTATAAACCGCATTTTCCACCTTTTTGGAAAAAGCTCTTGACGAATCCGGAATCTTGTGATAGATTAAACCCATCTAATCTGGTAGGTATATAGGCAAGGTAAAGGAAGGTACGCATCATGGCAAACAATACGGGCTCAGTTGATATGGCAATGTACATGTGTAAGGGCATGTTCCTGTCCTGTGACGTCCGTTTTTTGATGTGCGTTCCCGCAAAAGCAGGCTGAGGCTGTATGTCCGGCCATATCTGTTTTGCTTTTAACCGGGAAGGTCTCTGGCTGCTTCCCGGTTAAATTTTTACATTTTATTTAAAGGAGAGAAAAGATCATGGAAAACAAGAAAAAATCAATCGGCGCCCTGCTTCTGGGCAAGTGGGACACCAAGACCATCGTCGGCATTGCCATCGGCGCAGCGCTCTTCGGCGTTCTGATGGACTTTGGCGGCATTAAGGTGACCACCAACACCTCCCTGACCAGCGCTTATGTGGTGCTCCCCATTGTCGGCGCCCTGTTCGGACCTCTTCCCGCTGCCCTCACCGGACTGCTGGGCAACACCATTGCAGACCTGATCGGCGGCTGGGGCTTCTGGTTTGACTGGTCCTTTGGCAATGCCGTGGCAGGCTTCTTCATCGGCCTTCTGCCCATTTACGGTGCAAAGATCGGCGAGGGCGTTTTCAATGTCAAGCACGCCATCATCTATGCGATCGTCACCGTCCTCGGCGTGGGCATCGGCTTCGGCCTGGTGACTCCCCTGCTGACCGTTCTGTTCTACTCCTCTGAGCTGACTGTCACCTGGATCCAGGCAGAAGCAGCCATTATCTCCGACGCTTCCGTTGCTGTCGTGGTTGGTATTCCCGTTCTCTTTGCCCTGGCAAGACGCAACGCCCGCAAGACCAACCTGTCCAAAGAAGACTGAGATATATGAAAAAGCCGGTTATCGAACTGAAAGACTTCTCTTTTCGCTACAAATCCCAAAAGGAATTTACGCTGCACGACATCAACCTGACCATTTACAGCGGCGAAAAGGTGCTCATTCTCGGGCCCTCCGGAAGCGGGAAGTCCACACTCGGTAGCTGCATCAACGGCCTTATACCATTCTCCTATGACGGTGAGATGTCGGGGTCCTGCAAGGTCTCCGGCATCGAAACCAGGGAGGCAAATATCTTCACCATTTCAAATCATGTAGGCACCGTCCTGCAGGATTCAGACGCCCAGTTTGTTGGTCTGTCTGTTGGTGAAGATATTGCTTTTTCCCTGGAAAACGACGCCGTCTCCCGGCCGGAGATGTTGAAAAAGGTAGATGCAGTTGCCAAAATCGTCGGCATGGATGCCTTTCTCGATGCCCTTCCGTACAGCCTCTCCGGCGGTCAGAAGCAGAAGGTCGCCCTTGCCGGTATCATGCACAACGACGTGGAAACCCTCCTCTTTGACGAACCGCTTGCGGCCCTTGACCCCGCCATGGGCATGGCCGCCATTGATCTCATCGATCAGGTGCACAAGCAGCATAACAAAACCGTTCTCATCATCGAGCACCGGTTTGAGGATGTGCTCTATCGCCACGTGGACCGCATCATTCTCATGAATGACGGGCGGATTCAGCTGGATACCACCCCCGACGAGCTGCTCCGTTCCGACATTCTCAAGCGAAACGGCATCCGTGAGCCGCTCTACATTTCCGCTCTGAAAAACGCCGGCATCAGGTTCGGCGAAAATGAGCATCTGGACAGCATCGACGAGCTGGACTTTGATCAGTACAGGGATGCCGTGACCAGAGCTTTTCAGAACGTGGCGCTCTCCCAACCCAAGCCCAAGGGAGAGAAGATCATTGAGGTCTCCCATGTCTCCTTCGGCTACGGTCACGAGCGTCTTGCGCTGAACGACGTCTCTTTTGACATCTCCAGGGGCGAGAAGATCTCCATCATCGGCAAGAACGGCGCAGGCAAATCGACGGCAGCCAAGCTGATCTGCGGCATCATCCGCCCCCAGAAGGGCGAGGTGCGCATCAACGGCAAGGATTATAAGGCCCTGTCCATCCGCGAGATCGGGCGCATGGTAGGCTATGTCATGCAGAATCCCAACCAGATGCTGGTCAAGGACATCATCAAGGACGAGGTCGGCCTTGCCATGGCCCTCAACGGGTTTGATGAAGCTGTCATCAAGGAGAGGACCGAAAAGGTGCTGCGGATGTGCGGTCTGTACAGCATGCGCAACTGGCCTGTCGGCGTGCTGAGCTACGGCCAGAAAAAACGCATTACCATCGCCTCTATTCTTGTACTGCAGCCCGATGTCATCATTCTCGACGAGCCCACTGCGGGTCAGGATTATAAGCGTTACACCGAGATCATGCATTTTATTGACCAGCTCAATCGGGAGTATAACATCACCATTGTGTTCATCACCCACGACATGCATCTGGCCATCGAGTATACCGACCGATCCATCGTGTTTGCTGACGGTGAGTGTATCGCGGACGATGCGGTATTTAAGGTGCTCAGCAACGATGAAATTATCTCAAGAGCAAACCTGAAGCAGACCTCTCTTGTGACCCTTGCCCATCGCTGCGGAATCGATCCCGAGCACTACATCCACTATTTCATCGATTCTGAAAGGGGGGAGTGAGCATATGGATCAGCGCCTTTTTATCAATCTCTCTCCGGGCAATACCTATCTTGACAAGCTGACCGGCAAGACGAAGGTACGGCTGTTCTTTGCCTTTATCATCCTGCTCATTGCCACGTGGGATATGCGCATCATCTTCCCCACACTGCTTGTCTCCGTCTTCGGTCTGTATTCCCTTAAGTCAAAGCTGAAGAGCGTCAGGGCCATCACCGTTTTTGTCATCCTGACCAACCTCTTCAACCTCTTCCTCATCTGGGTCATCAACCCGGATTACGGCGCAACGATCTGCGGCGGCTCCACTGTTTTGTTTCAGATCACTTCCTTCTATGTCGTTACCGGCGAAACCATATGGTATTTCCTCGTACGGTTCTGCAAAATGATGGCCACCTTTGTTGCGGCAATGACCTTCATCCAGTGCATCACGCCCAGCGAATTGGCGGCCGGTCTCTACGCCAACAAGATCCCATATAAGGTCTGCATGATCGTATCCATCGCCTTCCGGTACATCCCCGATATTATGCGTGACTTTACCAACATCAAAATCTCCATGCAGGCAAGAGGAATGGAGCTGGATTCCAAAAGGACCACCCTCTGGCAAAGGCTCAAGCAGAATGTGCTCATCCTGGTACCGCTCATCATTACCAGCTTTGACCGGGTGGGCAACATTGCAAACGCAATGGATCTTCGGGGCTTTGGCAAGAACAAAACCAGAACCTATTATTCCGAGCATGAGGATGGCAAGGGCGATGGGCAGATGAAAATTCTGTACACAGCGCTCTATCTCTTTATCATTGTCGTCATTGTGCTCAGGATCGTAAAGCCAGGTGAATTTTTGGTATGGTATCCGTTTCAAAATTAAATTACAGGCAGGTTTGGGAGGCACATAAGGGGGAGTTTTCCCGACTGGTGCAGATTCCATCCATGTACGACGCCGAAAGCGCAGGCCCGGAAACGCCCTACGGTATTCCCGTGTATCGCGCGCTTGGTTACATGAAAGAGCTTTGCCGGCAGGAGGGCTTTCAAATCACAGAATATGACGGGGCCGCCTTTGCCGCCTCCTGGGGAACGGGAGAGCGAATCGACATTGTGTCCCATTTGGACGTCGTGGGCGTCACCGACGATTGGGAGGAAGATCCCTTTTCCGGCTCCATCCATGACGGATATGTACACGGACGAGGCACACAGGACATGAAATCCGGCGCCTATCTCACCTTTCTTGCCCTCAAGCTCATCAAAGACAGCGGGATCGTGCCGAAAAAGGAGATTCGCCTGGTCTATGGCACAGACGAGGAGCGGACCATGGACGACATGCGCCTTTATGTCGCAAAAGCAGGTCTCCCCGCATTTTCCTTCACGCCGGACGGCACCTTCCCCATGGTAAACGGAGAAAAGGGCGCCCTCATGTGGATCATGGAGGGAGATTACACAGGCTTTGTCCGCTCCCTCTCCGGAGGGATCCAGCCCAACGTCATCCCTCCGGAGGCCGTTGCTGCGGTGGATTTCCACGACGCCGGCCTTGCCGCCCGCACAGCACAATCACTGGGAATTGACGCGGCTTTTGAGGTGCTCCCCGAGGCGCTCCAGATCCGTGTGAAGGGCAAGGCCGCCCACGCCTCACGTCCCGAGTCGGGCCGCAATGCGGTGACCGATCTGTTCCGGCTGCTGGCCGCCCTCAGCGGGGAAGAAATGCTGTGCCGGATCGCCTCCTGCTTCGGCGACGCCCACGGGCAGGGCGCGGGCATGGGTTACGACATCAGCCCAATGGGAAAGCTGTCCCTGAGTCCGGGCATTGTTGAGATCACCAACGGCCGTATTCGCTTTTGGATCGACTGCCGGTATCCCTACGGTGTGGGCTCCGATACGCTCACAGGAATTCTGTCGGCTCATTTTCCTGAGTATGATGTTGCCCTTTCCTATGACGCTCCGCCCACCTTTACCCCGGAGGATGATCCGTACATCCTGGCTCTGAAGACGGCTTACCGCGCCGCAACCGGGCGGGCCTGCACCGCTTCCATCTCAGGGGGCGTGTCGTACGCCAAGGTGTTTGGACACTGCGTCACATTTGGTGCGCTGGCAGAGGGTTCTGAAAATCTTACCCACCAGAAAAATGAAAAAATATCCGAGTCTGACTGTATTGCGGCGCTTGAAATATATCATAACGCCATCAAAAATCTGATGGAGGTAGCGAAATGAAGCCTGCCATTCTTCTTCAGACAGATTTTTCCAACACATGGAGCGCAGTGGCCGCCATGAAGGGCGTCATAAAAATGACCGACCCAGAGCTGGAGATCTATGATCTCTGCCACGACATTAAGTGCTTTGACCCCTGGGAAGCATCCCTCTCCCTCAGCGCAGCAGAGCCGTACTGGCCCGGCGGAACGGTCATCGTCTCCGTGGTTGATCCCGGAGTCGGCACCTCACGCAGAGCGTCTGTGGCACGGCTCAACGACGGCACCTATGTGGTCACGCCGGACAACGGTACGCTGACCCATCTGAAACACAGCGTGGGCATCGCCGCCGTTCGGGAAATCGACGAGCGCAGAAACCGCTTTCGCGCAAAAGAAGATGTGTCCGTCTTTCACGGGCGGGATCTCTTCGGCTACTGTGCGGCCCTGCTTGCCTCAGGAAAGATCAGCTTCGAACAGGTGGGCAGAGCGTATCCTGTCAGCCAGGTCATCGAGTGTCCGGAGTACAGTCTCCTGCCGGAGATCCACGGAGATCGGGTAGACACCTGGATCATGACGGGGTTGAAACATTTCGGCGGGATACAGTTTTATATCACCAACGAGGAATGGAAGCGTCTGGGTTACACAGAGGGAGACAACGTGAGCATCCGCATTACGCACGAAGGCACTGCCGTGTTTGACGGCATTGTTCCCTTTGCAAAATCCTTCGGCTTTGTACCCAAAGGGGATCCGGTGCTCTACTGCGGGTCATCCCTGTATCTCAGTCTTGACTGCAATCAGGACAGCCTTATGGACAAATACGGCATCGGCACAGGGCGTGACTGGAAGGTCAGCCTTGCAAAAGCATAAAAACAGGGAGTTTTGAAGTATGAATCAGTTTCTTGTGTTTCAGAGCGACTTCGGGCTTGTAGACGGTGCGGTGAGCGCAATGAAGGGGGTCGCCTACAAGGTTGCCCCGGAGCTGATCGTCAGCGATGTGACCCACGATATTACTCCGTACAATGTGTTCGAGGCATCCTACCGCCTGTTTCAGACGGTGGATTACTGGCCCCTGGGCACCGTCTTTGTCTCTGTCGTTGACCCCGGAGTAGGTTCCAGTCGAAAGAGCGTTGTGGCAAAGACCCGCAAGGGGCAGTATATTGTGACGCCCAACAACGGAACGCTGACCCACCTGAATGAATTTGTCGGCATAGAGGAGATCCGGGAGATTGAGGAGCGCACCAACCGGTTGAAAAACAGCGAACTCTCCTATACCTTTCACGGCAGAGATGTGTATGCCTATACCGGCGCAAGACTTGCCTCGGGAACGATCACATACGAAGAGGTGGGCCCGAAGCTGGACCTGTCTGAGGTGGTCTCCCTGGAACTCCACGGAGCCAGCAGGGACGGCACCTCCGTCACCGGGCAGATCGACATTCTGGACGTTCGCTTTGGCTCGCTCTGGACCTCAATTCCGTATGAAATGTTCCAGTCCCTGGGGTTTGAATTCGGAGACTATGTAGAGGTTCGCATTTTCAACAACAAGTCGCTGGTGTATGTCAACCGCATCGTCTACGGCCGCTCTTTTGCGGATGTCATGGTCGGGATGCCGATCCTGTATATGAACTCGGTCAATCATATGGCGCTTGCCATTAATCAGGGTTCCTTTGCAAAGGCGTATAACATCGGAGTGGGCTCTCCGTGGACAATTACCTTTGCCAAAGCGTAAGGAACCCGAAAAGAGTTGGGTCCCCCCGAAAATGGGTGTTGCAGGGATCTGATACAGGTCTCCGGCCAGTGGGGCAGACAATCTGACATCGCTGTCGGTCACATCGTCGCCAAAGCTCTGGCCGTTTCAAAACATTGCTGCAGATTTATTTTCAAAATCTCAGATTCGTTTTTTGATCTATTTTCATTCCTTGAAGCATTTTTGTCCCTGTGTTATGATTAAAATGTTTATAATGGTTTCATAGACAGCCACCGATGACTGGGCTGTCCTAGCCGGAATGAGCAGAGTATTCAGCGTCAAAAGGAGATGCTACTATGGCAGTAGACTATTCAGCATTAAAAGCCGGCGGCTTTATGCGCCAGATGCAGAAGGACCATTTTTCCCTGCGCCTGCGGTGTGTGGGCGGGACCGTCACAGCAGAACAGCTGGCAACGATCACCGAGGTGGCAAACAAATACGGCCACGGCTACATCCATCTGACCTCCCGGCAGGGCATTGAGATCCCTTTTATCCAGCTGAAGGATATTGACGCAGTGAAAGAGGATTTGGCAAAGGGCGGTGTGCAGCCCGGCGTCTGCGGTCCCCGTGTCCGCACCGTCACTGCCTGTCAGGGCGGTGTCTGCTGTCCCAGCGGCTGCATCAACGCTCTGGAGATCGCTGAAGCGCTGGACGCCCGGTATTTTGGCCGTCAGCTGCCCCACAAGTTTAAGTTCGGCGTCACCGGCTGTCAGAACAACTGCCTGAAGGCGGAGGAGAACGATTTCGGCGTCAAGGGCGGGCTGATCCCTGAGTATGACGAGGACGCATGCATCCAGTGCGGACTGTGCGAGAAGGTCTGCCGCTCTAAGGCCATCGCCATCGAGGACGGCAAAATCACCATCGACCGCTCCAAATGCAACTATTGCGGCCGCTGCGTGAAGTCCTGCCCGGTGGACGCATGGCAGGGCAGGACCGGCTACATCGTCTCCTTTGGCGGCACCTTTGGCAACGCCATCCAAAAGGGCAGCGAGCTGCTTCCCATCATTGAGGACGAGGAGACGCTGCTCCGTGTGGCGGATGCGGCCATTGACTTCTTCGATCAGAACGCAAAGGCCGGCGAACGCTTTGCCAAGACGCTGGACCGTGTAGGCTGGGAAAAATTACAAGAGAAAGTGGCGGTAGCTTATCATGGCTGATTTCAATATTACTGACACTGTGGACATCACCGATGTGGTCTGTCCCGTCACCTTTGTCAAAGCAAAGGTGGCGCTGGAGGAGCTGGAGGACGGCGACATTCTTGCCATTCACCTGAACGACGGTGAACCGGTCCAAAACGTGCCCCGCAGCATCAAGGAGGAGGGGCATAAGATCCTCAAACTCCTCAACAACGAGGACGGCACCTACGATCTCATTGTCCGGAAAGTTGGGGACTGATCCTTCCCGCTTACGACCGGAAAAGCAGCACTGTCTCAAAACGGAGAGACAGTGCTGCTCTTTGTTTTATATTTTGCTTGAACTGTGCGTCAGCAGTGTCTCCACCATAGACTCTGCCGTAATATTCGGAGACACCACCGGCCGCTGATGAAACCGATTTTCAAAGGCCCGGGCGCAGACAGGTCCGATGCAGATGGGAATGGTATCGCCGTCCCACTCATAGCCGTCATCCGCCAGCGCATTTACCCCTCCGGCACTGCCGAACAGGATATATCGGAGATGCTCCGACTGGGGCACCGTCTCATAAATCGTGTCATACAGGGAGATGCGGCGGCATGAAATTCCCTGTTCCGCAAGCGTTTCTGGAATCACACGTGAGCCTTTGACCGAGTCAAACAGATAGACCGTCTCCTCCGGGGCAAGCCGCCGCAGCAGGGCTTGCGCCAGCGCCTTTCCGGTAAATACCCCCGGGCACAGATCGGCTCGAATGCCATGAGCCGCAAGTGCCTCCGCCGTTTTCTCTCCGATGACAGCAAACAGACAGCGGCTCAGGCTCCGCACATCCCCCTTTTCTTGCGCCAGACGGCGGAAGAAAAAGTCCACGCCCCTGCCGCTGGTAAAGACGATCCAGTTCCCTGCCGTTTTAGACAGCTCTTTCCATGGGATGGGGGCCTCCGTTGGGCTGCATTTCCCACGCTGCACCTGCCGCCGGTTCAGACCGTGCCGGTCCAGCAGGGCGGCCAGCTTCTGCTGAAATTCTTCCGTGCCTGTAAGTCCAACAGCAATGGATGGCCCGGGACTTCTCAAGTCCATTTGAGCCACCTCACCCACCACGATGACAGCCGGCGGCAGCACGCCAGCTTTTTCAGTGCGCTCAGCAATGCTCGCCAGTGTTCCTCTCACTGCCCCCGGATGGGGCGAGTTCCCGCCGGACAGCACTGCCGCCGGGGTGTCCGGACTTTTGCCGGCGGCGATCAGTTCCTGTGCCAGCTCTTTCAGTGAGCGAAGTCCCATGAGGAAGACCAGCGTGCCCTCCAGCGCCGCAAGCTGAGGGATGTTCTCCGGCAGCGCCCGCTCCGCTGTGTGGGCGGTGACAATGTGGACGCTGCGGCTGACTGTCCGATGGGTCACCGGGATGCCAAATTCCATGGGAATGGCCAGGGCAGAGGAGATGCCCGGCACCAGTGTGTAGGGGACGCCCGCTCCGGCCAGAGCCAGAGACTCCTCTCCGCCTCTGCCAAAGACGAAGGGGTCGCCGCCCTTGAGCCGGACGACACGTTTCCCTTCCCCTGCCTTTTGAATGAGCAGCTCATTGATGTACTCCTGTTTGGGTGAGCGGGAGCCCGCCCGCTTGCCCACCGGGATACGCTCTGCCGTCTCCGGCACAGCGTCCAGCAGCTCCCCGGCGATCAGGTCATCGTATATCACGACCTCACACCGCTGCAGCAGTTCCAGCCCCCGCACCGTGATCAGCTCCGGCCCGCCGCAGCCTGCGCCCACGATGGATACCTGTCCGCTCAACGCTGCCTCCCCCCTTCTGCCGCCTCCATCAGGCTTTGCGTTTCCTCCGCCGTCAGGGGGCGGTTCAGACTGAGACAGCGCTCAAATAGCCGCTGGAAGATCACCTTCCTCGTCTCTTCACTGCCGACTTTTTGCTTCATCGGCCCCCGCTGACTGTCCAGCCAGGATAGGATCTCCCCCATCGTATCCGGCAGCAGGCCATTGATCTGATTTTTGACATAAATTGCCCCGGTGGGGCTGGCTCCCCCTGTGGAGATACCAATGCTCAGCGGTCCCCGACGCACCAGGCAGGGAAAGAGAAAGGTGCAGTCCTCCGGCGTGTCCACCACATTGACGGGAATCCTCCCCTTCTTGCAAAGCACGGATATTTCGTGATTGATTTGCCGGTCATTCGTCGCCGCGATCACAAACGTATCATCTCCGTTTAAATCATCCGTCTGAAACGCTCTGGGAATGACGGCGACACCGGGCAGGTTCTCCAGCTCCGGCAGTACCTCCGGTGCGATCACGGTGAGCCTCGGCCCATAGTCCAGCAGCCGCTTTGCCTTCCCCAACGCTGTCTTTCCGCCGCCGATGATCAGCCCCCTGCAGCCCTCCAGGTCCACAAAAAGCGGGAAATATGCCATCTACTCTCACTTCCTTATACTATTGCGGGCAGCAGTAATATTGCCATCCGTTCTCCGTCTGCATCCTGTACAGAGCCACGCCAAATGTTTTCGGTATGATGCCGCTGGCATAGATCTCCTCCGGTGTACCCAGGGCAGCCAGCGCCCCCTTGTGCAGCACGGCCAGCCGATCGGCCCCGGCCAGGGCCATGGGCAGGTCGTGGAGCACCAGCACTACCGCCTTGCCTTGGGCCGCCAGTTTCCGGGCCAGGGCAATGACCTGGAGCTGATGGGCAATGTCCAGGTAGGTGGTCGGCTCGTCCATGAGGATGGTGCCGGTTTGCTGCGCCAGCGCCATAGCGAGATAAATCTTCTGCCGCTGTCCGCCGCTGAGGGTCTTGACGGATCGATCTGCCAGTTCCAGTGCATCCGCCTGTTTCAGCGCCTCGATCACGATCTGTCGGTCGGCATCCGTATAACGCCGGGGATAGCTCATGTGAGGGAAGCGGCCGTGCATTACCATGCGCCGGGCGGTAATGTCCGGCACACTGCGGGACTGGGGCAGATAGGACACCTTTTGGGCGATCTGCTTTGCGTTCAGCGCTTTCAGCGGACTGCCGTCCAATATAATGGTTCCCGTCGTTGGAGGCAGAAGCCCGATGGCTGTTTTCAGAAGGGTGCTCTTTCCCCCTCCGTTTGGCCCCACGATGGCCAGCACCTGGCCCGGCTGGAAGGTGAGACTGACCTCCCGCAGTGCGGTTTTCCCGAAATATTCGGCAGAGACGTGTGACAGTTCAAGCACCTCTGTGTCCTCCCTTCTGCCGCAGGATGAGCCAGAGGAAGAACGGTCCGCCCAAAAAGGACAGCACCACGCCTACCGGCAGCTCATAGGGTGCGAAGACCGTCCGGGCCAAGAGGTCGCAAAGCGTCACAAAGGCGGCGCCCCCAAGGGCGGAATAGACCAGCAGCGGCAGGCTCTCTCCTCCCGCCGCCTTTCGGGCGGCATGGGGAACGATGAGTCCCACAAAGCCCAGCAGTCCCGCCATGCTGACCGCTGCCCCGGCAAGGGCTGCTGCGGCGCAGAGCAATGCCACTCTCACAGGCCGCACCCGAAGGCCAAGGCTGTGGGCGGTATCCGCCCCAAGGGCCAGCACTTCCATCTGGGGCGATAAGGAGAGGGCCGTCACAAACGCAGCGCCGATGACTGCGGCAGCCGGGGCCACCTTTCGCATCGTAATGCCGGAAAAGCCGCCGATGCGAAAGTCGGAGTAGGCGCTCAGGGCTTCGGGAACAAAGGTGAGGATGAGATCCACCGCCCCGGAGAAGACAGCAGAGACGGCAATTCCCGCCAGCACCAGCGTCAGTCGGGAGGCGCCCGTCCGCTCTCCGATGAGCAGCACCAGCAGCACGCCCGCCAGCGCGCCCACGAAGGCTGCAACGGGCGTCAGCCACAATGCGCCGGGCACAATAGCGCAGCAGACAGCCACCGCCAGCCCTGCACCGGTATTGACACCGATGACATTCGGGGCGGCCAACGGGTTTTCCAGCACGCTCTGAATGACTGCGCCGGACACCGCCAGCGCCGCCCCCGCCAGCAGAGTGCCCCAGGTGCGGGGCAGACGGGAAAAGAGCACAATCCGGGCGGCAACGCTCTCCGTATCCTGTCTCAGCAGCACCGGCCCAATCTGGCTGAGGGGCAATGTCACCGGTCCCAGGCAAATACTCATAGCCGCCGCGACAAGCACGGCGGCAAACAGAGCGGCGCTGATCCTTACCCGCTTTTTATTCCGTTGTCTGCTCTCCATAGAGAATCCGGGCAAGCTTTTCATAGGCTGTTCCCCACTGATCGTTCGGTTTCAGGTTGTAGAGTCTGTGCTCCATCACATAGCATCTGCCCTCTTCCACGGCCCGCAGCGTTGCCCAGGCGGGGTTGGACAGAAGTGTTTCATCCAGAAGTGCCTCGGCGTCTGTCGGGTCAGAGCCCTGGCAGACGATAAAGATGTAGTCAGGATCCTCTGCCAGAATCGCCTCAATGCTCAGGTCCTCCAGCAGAGACTCGTCTTCATCGGCAATGTTCCGGCAGCCCAGTGCGGCAAGCATCTCGCCCAGCACGTTGCCCTCGCTGCCCTTTACCTTGACGCTGGAGCCGGAGGCACGGATATAGAGAACAGACGGCTCGCTGCCGTCCTGCAGGGCAATGGCGGCGTCCACCTGAGTCTGAACATCGCTGCCGTATAGGGTGTAATTCTCCTCCTCGCCGGTAATTTGAGTGCAGATGTCCAGCATGTGGAGATACTCCTCAAAGCTGTCAACCTCAAAATAAAGGACGGTATAGCCCAGTTCCTCAAAGGTGGGCAGCAGCTCCACGTCAATGGAGGTGTTGGTGCTGGCAATGATCAGCTCCGGCTCTGAAGCCAGCAGCTGCTCCAGGCGAATCTCCTTAACTCCCCCCAGATTCACAACATCCTCTCCCAGTTCCAAGTCAAAGGAGGTCCAGGTGTCGTCAGCGGTTGCGACAATGCTGTCCGCACCGCCGGCAAGGCTCCATATATCGGCAAAGCTGCCAATGAGCGTTGCCACCCGCTGGGGGTGCTTTTGGACTGTCACCTCCCGGTCCAGGTCATCCGTCACGGTGACAAACTCGTCCTCCGTCTGTTCCGGCACATCCGATTGCCCGGATACACTGTTTTCCTGCGCAGCAGGCGCTGCGGAAACAGACGCTTCTGCCGATGTATCTGATACTGCTTTACAGGACGCAAGCAGCATCAGCATGGCCATGACCGCGGCAAGACATATACTCTTTTTCATAGAGAGACCCCCTCTTTTCCGGCATCTATCCGCTTTCACCGGCAACCGGAGATGCAGATGAAGTTGTATGTAAACGCTTATTGTATATCCAAAAGCCGGTGATATGTCAATGCGATCTCTTCATTCTCAAATTCAGTCCGTCACTTTCCAACTGACCCTTATGCCAACGCCGGAAGAATTTTGTTTTCTCCGGCTTCATTTTGAAATGTGGATCCTGCTATTGACGCTCACTTCATGTTATATTATAATTCACATATACCTGCTGGTCAAGTAGGTTATTAAAATTAAAGGAGATGCGATTATGCAGACACTTTTGCCGAGACTGCTGCGCAGCAACTTTCGATGTGGACGAATGCTTTACTCCCGAGCGCAAGATATGGTCGGGTGTTTTTGCTGTGCACAAAAATGCCTGTTTTAAAGGAATTCACGGTACCATATGCTTACGTTTGGGAGTGCATCAACTCCTGTTTTTTTGTGCCCAACGGCGGGTGCGGAGCAGGTTGAATTCCGCTCACAGGCCTGTCCGGATGGAATGTATGCGTACGCAAGCCTGAGGCAGACCAAATCGTATTGTAGAATTGAGGAGTGAAAGTCATGAGTGAGAAAACAAATACTGCCGGCGAAGAGCTGGTAACCACAGAAAAATTTAAGTGGAGCGACCTTTACAAGCAGGATGACTGGCAGGCCGTCTGGATCGGCTTCATCGTCATTATCATCGGCGCCATTGGCGTGCTGACCGGTGCCTTTGACTTCAGCGCTGCCAAGTTCTCCACCTGGGGCAACGGCGTCAGCCCCCTGGATCAGTTCTCTCTCGGCCTGCTGGGCAAGCTGATCCTGTCCTTTGTAGTGCTGGGTGTGCTATTTACTGCCGGCAACGCGCTCAAGGGCACTGCGGCCAAAAAGTATGTGCCTGCCTTTGCTGTGCTGTTTGTCCTGGCCATTCTCGTCCGGTTTATCAGCGCCGAGTACACCTTTAACCGCTATCTGGAGTGGGCTTTCTTTGCCATTGCCGTTGGCCTGATCATCTCCAACACTGTTGGCGTTCCCGACTGGCTGAAGCCCGCCGTTCAGACCGAGTATTACATCAAGGCCGGTCTGGTCATCATGGGTTTCTCTGTGCTGTTTTCCAACATCATTAACTTCGGCCTGTACGGTCTGGGGATTGCCTGGATCGTCACCCCCATTGTCATCATCTTTATGTGGTTCTTCGGCACCCGTGTGCTGAAGATCGACAACAAGCCGCTGATTATCACCCTGTCCACCGCCACCAGCGTCTGCGGCACCAGCGCAGCCATTGCTGCCGGCGCCGCCTCCAAGGCAAAGAAAACCGATCTGTCTCTGTCCGTTTCTATCTCCATTCTGTTCACCGTTCTGATGATGGTCTTTGAGCCGCTTATTATCCGTGCAATCGGCTTGGGCGAACTGATGGGCGGTGCGCTGATTGGCGGCACCATTGACTCCACCGGCGCAGTCACCGTGGCTGGCACCGCTCTGGGCGAGACCGCACAGACTGTCGCCGTTCTGGTCAAGTCTATTCAGAACATTCTGATCGGCTTCATTGCTTTCGCCGTGGCCGTGTTCTTTACCACCCGTGTGGAGAAGAAGCCCGGCAGCGAGAACAAGGTCACTGCCGCTGAGATCTGGTACCGTCTGCCCAAGTTCATTCTGGGTTTCTTCGCTGCCAGCCTGATCGCCTCCTTCATCGTTCTGCCCGCAGCCGGTAAAGAGGCTGTCTCCTCCATTAACTCTGTGCTGGATCAGTACAAGAACTGGGCCTTCGTGCTGGCCTTTACCAGCATCGGTCTGGACACCAACTTCCGCGAGATCAAGGACCAGCTGCAGGGCGGTAAGCCTCTGGCGCTGTATGTGGTCGGCCAGCTGTTCAACATCGTTCTGACTTTCCTGGCTGTCTACCTCCTGCTCTCCGGCAAGTTCTTCCCCCTGCCCAACCTGGCAGCGTAATTGCTTTCTCCCATGAGTGCAGAACGTCAAGCTGCTCCCCATAAGGCAGTCAAAAAGTGGAAGATCGGCAGCGTCATTTCCCTGCTGATCCTGATCGTGTCCGTCGTGACTGCGATCTATATTATGGCAAACGGTCTTGGGCTGATCGACAGTCTGGATTTTGGCGCCGGCGCTTACTATTATGCGGACATTCCCGCCTTCCAGCGCTTTGTCAACAGCAATGCCTACACCTCCGAGACTCCGATGTGGGTGATCATCGCCCTGTTCCTGATCTGGGGCTGGCTCATGTACCGCCTGTGGGTATGGGCAGACCGGAAATTCAAGAGCGGCACTCCCTCTGAGGAATGAGCCGAACGCCTTCGTTCGTCATTCCGTCTCTGACACAAAGGCGCATTGCAAGATAGCGCCCGGTGAACGAAGAGAGCCAGTTGGCCCCGAAAGGGGTTGGCTGGCTCTTTCTCTGTTCTATTGCCGCTGAATTTGCCTGTGTGCCGCTGCTGACACGAGACTTGTGATAAACGACTCTCGCCCATTTGGGATACCTCCTATGGTATTTTGATTTTGGCTTTCGACGCCTGCATCAGCTTACCATAGGAGGCTTTTTCTTTCAGCCTCTACTCTTCTGTTTATCCTGTTCTCCCCGGCACAGCGTAGTAAGCACAGGAATTATTTCTCGAATCTCCTTATTCATATTGCTGAAGCCTGCTGATCGATCAACATGCGAGCCTTCTCCCATTCATCTTCGGAGAGCGCCGCCTTCTCCACCAGTACCCCGGTACGATCCTCACAGATCAGCACAATCAGATGCTCCGTCTCTTTCCGCTCCTTGATCTCCGCATAGTCAATATCTGCCAGCACCTCACCTTTGGAGGCGACGGTGAGTCCGTTCTCATAAAACGTTACCCTACGTTCCACCGGAGTGCCGCCGTTTTTCTGGCACATGATCTTATACTTCCGTCTGCACTCCGAATGGGGTAGCACAAAAGACCAGCCGACGACAAACAGTCCCATAACCAGCACCGGCCCGCCCAGAACGATCACGCGGTTTAGCAAATACTGCACCAGCAGAAAGGCCAGACCGAAGGCGGCAAACACAATGCCGCAGAGCAACAGGGTCCTCTGCTTTTTCCGGTCAAAGACCACAGCATGGCTTTCCCGAAACAACTTCGGGGTGATGGTGGTATGGCATACAGCGACCGGTTCCATTACCACTCCTCCTCATCCGTCAAATCCTTGGCTCGGTCTGGGTAGAACAACTCCTCAATGTGCAACTCCTGATTCAGCTGGTCGTAAATGCGCAACAGGCTGACAAACAGAATGAACCAGAAGCCCAGAAAAGGGACAAGGAACAGGGTCCACGGAGCGAAGAGGACAGTCAGTCCCCACCAGAGCAGCTGCAGTACCGCTGTCCCCAGCACCTTCCAAAGATATTTGGACGCAAACAGGATCAGATTGCGGAACTTATCCCCAGTTTTCAGGTCAAACAGCACCAGCTGAGGCCAATACAGCACGGTCACAATGAAAAACAGAATACCGGAAAACAAGTACAGCGCCACCGTTCCCCAGCCGGGGAACACCTGTGACCAGTAGAGCAGAAAGCCCATGAAGAGATGCATACCCACAATCAATCCGGTAAGTGCGCCGGGGATCAGGCTGCCCTTCCAGTTCTGTTTCCAGCTTTTCTTGTAATTCTCCCACCAGTTGCCGGGATCGTCCCGCATACCACGCAGGATGGCGTCAAACAGTCCTGCCAAAAAGGGGCCAAAGACAGCGCCGCCCAGCAAGGATACGGGGATGAGCACCAGAACGCTGGATGACATGACGCCAAAGGCAATGCCGGTGGCAAGAGGCAACGCCCCAAGAACAGTAAACAGGTTGATTTTGAACCAGTCCGCCCCATAAAGGGAGATCAGCTGCTTGTAGCGGTTAAAACCGGTCTGACGGACGCTGGGATCGTATTCCAGCTCTTTCGGCGTAAACAGTCCCATGCTGTTCCCTCCTCAGTTCAGCTCTGCGCTGTAATGACAGCCGTTGAGAAAAACAGTCAGAATCTCGTGGGCGTCGCCGGTAAAGCTGTCCACGCAGGTCAATTCAGCGCTGACGGCATAGTTTTCGTAAACGCCAAAGGCAACTGCGCCCCGGGCGTAGGGATTCGTATCGGAAACCACCTCGTAGAGCAGCACGGTGTATGCCTGCCCGTTACAGTTCTCCGAGACCACATCCGTAATTTGGTAGACCTCCTGCTCCCGCTCGATCCAGTCAGCGACGGCTTCATCGGCGCCGGCTTCATCGGCGCAGCCGTAGAGGAGCAGATAGAGCTGGGCGTCATAAAGCTCCGTCTCTTTGCCGTCCTCGTTGGTATACGCTGCGGCTTCGCCGATGGTCCACGTGGCATAGTGGGTATCGTCCCCCGTGAGTACCACCGGATTTTCCGAAAGCGTCAGACCGTTGCCCGGCTCCTCTACCCCGAGGACAGTGCCAAGAATCGTCCAGTCTCTGTTCCATGCGCTCCCGTCCGCCGCCCGCTCCGGGTATTTTCCGGAACAGCCGGTCAGGGTCAGCATCGCACAGAGGGTTAGCACAAGTGCAACCAACTTCTTCATTTTAAAACAGCTCCTCTCGTCAGCTCATCCCAAAGGGCGTCGCAGCCCTCTGCGTTGTCTGCCGTCTTGTCCGTCCAAAAGCCCCGCCGTGCGAAATAAAGGCCGGACAGCAGCTCCTGACTGTCGCCTGAAATTTCCTGATCTCCTACGGATTCGGAATAAGCGCCCAGCTCCAGCCCTGCCAGCACCGGGCAATCCGACCACTGCAGGGCAATCGGCCTTTCGTCCCTCGCCAGACCGTCCTCAGGCATCGTGCCGTCTAGATGCCGCAGAATGGCATAATTTGCCTGAAACGTTTCATATTTCTGTAAAATAAAGAAGTAGCTCTCACAGTCCTCCAGATCTGCCATGAGGGTAACGTTCGACGCATAGGCGTAGTAGGCTGTGTCACTGTTGTCTGTCTGCAAATTTCCTGTCCCGGTGTACTGGTTCAGGCGGACGATGACGCTCCCGTCTCCATTGCAGTCCTCGCCGTATTCAGCCAGAGCGGACTCCAGCGCAGCGACCGTATCGGCAGGGAGAGGATCGCTGCCCACATAGGCGAACTGGTAATCCGGCCGGATCTCACCGATATGCAGGGCGCTTTTCACCAGACTGCCCACAATGCCCAGCAGCAGGATGCCCAGCAGCACATACCACTTGTGATAGTGCCACCAGTTCAGCGCCTTTTCTTTCCGGGTGAGCCGGATGGGTTCATCCGGCTTTACGTCCCGGTACTTCCACTTTAAATACTCACTTGCCATCCTGCGCCTCAATCCTTGGTGGTGCCGCCCTTTGCGTAAGAGACCGGCAGGCACATGAGGGCGGGCAGCTTGGAGCGGTCCTCGCTGAGCAGCACACTGACGGCAGCCTCGGCCAGGGGCTTCACCGGCTGCACAATCGTGGAGACAAAGAAACCATCTCCGTCAAACACATGAATGCCGTCAAAGCCGATGATCTGTACATCCTCCGGCACACGGACGCCCATGCTCCTCAGCTTGAGCATGACACGATAGGCCACATGATCTGTACAGCAGAAAATGCCGTCATATTCCAGCTTTCCGTCCGCCATATGCTCTTCCAGATACCGGAAAAACGGGTCCATACCATCCTCATCATTCAGACGCAGGACATCGTACTGCACCCCCAGCATCTGGCAGCCTGCCTCGAAGCCTGCCCCCCGCTTGTCCGGCTCTCCGGGCATGACGGAACCAATGCGGAAAAACAGCAGCCGCTTACAGCCCAGCTCCGCCAGCTTTTGCGCCGCAAGCTGTCCGCCGCCGTAGTTATCCGAGGCAATACATGGGATGCCGGCGCTGAAATACCGGTCAATGCTGACGAAGGGGATGGAATCGTCTACCTCCAGATCCGGGGGATAGCTCAGGGCAATGACCCCGTCCACTTTGTTCTGACGCACCATCTGGATGCTCTTCCGCTCCGCTTCCGGGTCATACCCGGCAAGGAACACCAGCATCTTATAGCCCCGGCGATCCAGCTCCTGATAAATATAATCGGCCAGTGTGCCAAAAAAAGGATGTCCAATATTGGGCATAATCAGCGCTACAGTGAAGGTTTTGCTTGCCCGAAGCCCTCTGGCGTAATTGTTCACCCGATAGCCCAGCTTCTCTGCCGCCGCCTCCACCCGTTGGCGGTAGCTGTCGCCTACAGGAAGACCGTTAAACACCTTGGATACCGTGCCCAGCGCCACGCCGGCCTCCTTTGCGACATCTTTCATGGTGGGCGCAGAACTTTTAGTTTTCAAAAAATCATCTTCTCTCCCGTGAAAAGTTTCATTTTAACCAATCATCAAAATAAATAGCCATTTCTTTTTCCTGCTCAGCATTATACCAGTGAAATATATGATTGTAAAGAGTTTGCTTCATGAAATGATTGGTGAAACGATATTTTTGTATATTTCATTCAAAACAAGGGGCACCATTTGTACAAAACAGAAAAAGAGTTTCATTTCTAAAAGTTTCATTTGACATTTTGCTGGCAATCAATTAAGATATACTCACAAGAAGAAATAACGTTTCACAAGACAACTCTGGACAGACAGGGCGTTTTTCTGAGACCGCTTGTGAAACGTTATTTCTCGGAGATACTTGTATGACGTACAACAACATAAGGGAGGTCGATGAACAGAAAATTGAAATCGCCAAGCATTATTTTAATAAGGAAGTGAGTTGAATGAACGCAAAAGACAGTGCGCCAGCCATAGCCGTCCATCGGAAATCCCTTGGACAGCGCATTGCCGAGAACTGGCAGCTGTACCTGCTGCTGATTCCCTTCGTGCTGACCCTTATTTAGCTGTGTTTGCCGATCCGTCCATCTTCACCGGCTACCTGAATTCCATCAAGTATACCGTCATCGGCACCATTTTCACCGTGGTTATGCTGTATATCGCAGCTTATCCGCTGGCCCAGAAGGATCTGCCCGGACGGAAGTTCTTCAGCCTGTTCTTCATCTTCACCATGTATTTCGGCGGCGGACTGATCCCCACCTATCTGGTGGTCAAGCAGACGGGCCTGATTAACAACATGTGGGCGCTGTTCCTCCCTGGCGGCGTGGCCGTGGGCAATATGATCATCGTCCGCAACTACTTCCAGAACAGCATTCCCCATGAGTTGATCGAGGCGGCGGAGATCGACGGCTGCGACAAGCTGCAGACCTTCATCAAGATCGTCGTCCCCCTGTCCAAACCCATTATGGCAGTTATGGTGGTATTCAGCATGGTGGCCTACTGGAACGACTGGTTCACCGCACTGATCTACCTGACCGGCGCTGAGAAAGCTCCCCTGCCCCTGGTGCTGCGGAACATCCTGATCAAGAGCTCCGCCTCGGCAAGTCAGGCAAGCACCATCTCCGGCGGCTACGCAGAGCTGAACAAGCTGACTGAGATGATTAAGTTCTCCTCCATTGTAGTAGCTGCCGCCCCCATGATGGTCGTCTACCCCTTTGTCCAGAAGTATTTTGAGAAGGGCATGATGGCAGGCGCTGTCAAGGGCTGATACGGACATACAACCATATAACCGACAAATTGAAAAGGAGTCATCACATGAAAAAATGGATTTCCCTCATTCTGGCGCTGGCTATGATGCTGGCTCTGGCAGCCTGCGGCGGCAAGAGTGGCGCCGCCAACAACGGCGAGCCCAATATGGACACCGATCAGACCGAATTTACCATCATCGGCGCGCAGTCCGCCCTGTCTCCCGGCTATGAGGACAATGAGGTGCTCAACAAGCTGCAGGAGGAGACCGGCATCAAGATCACATGGAACACCATGAGCGACTCTCTCTCCGAGCAGGTGAACATCCACATCGCCGGCGGCGAGCTGCCCGACGCCTTCATGGGCTGCGGCTTCTCCAACTACGAGCTGACCAACTACGGCGATGACGGAACGTTCATCGACCTGACCCCCTACATCACCGAGGAGTATATGCCCAACCTCACCGCCATTCTGGAGGAGCATCCTGAGATTCGGGCCGCTATCACCATGGCCGACGGCAAGATCTACGGCCTGCCCGCCGCCGAGCAGATGGGCACCGCCGGCATCGGCAAGACGGAGGACTATTCCATTTTCTCTGTCCCGCAGTTCTCCATGATCAATAAGGCGTGGCTGGATGAGCTGGGTCTGGAAGTCCCCACCTCTCTGGATGAGCTCCACGACGTTCTGGTGGCCTTCAAAGAGAACGATATGTCCCACACCTACTATGGCAACGACGCAGGCTCCACCATTCCCATGTCCACCGGCTATGACCAGTGGTGCTGGGGCCAGAACATCTTCTATGCCGGCTTCGGCTTCACCAACTGGACCAACGACATCATTGCCGATCTGGTTCTGACCAACGACGGCACCGTGGACTTCGTCTCCGACAATGACAATTATCGTGATGCCCTGACCTATTTCCATGACTGGTATGCCGACGGCCTGATGGATCTGGAGATGTTCTCCCAGTCCGACACCCAGCTTATGTCCAAGTGCCAGCAGGGCTACGTCGGTGTCTCCACCTGGTGGTACATTGAGGAGCTCATGGGCGACTATGCCGACGATTACGTCTTCCTGCCCGTTCTGACCGGCCCCGCCGGCACCCAGTATGAGGGCCAGAGCAACGTCACCATCCGTACCGGCGGCGGCACCAATGCCGGTCAGCTGTCCGTCACCTCCGCCTGCGAGAGCCCCATCAACCTGCTGAAGTTCTTCGACAAGTGGTATGACGGCGAGACGGTCATGCAGCTGCAGTACGGCCCCATCGGCGTGTTCTTCACCGGTCAGGACGAAAACGGCATCTGGAACTCCATCACCGAGGACGAGGCCCAGGCTCAATTCGGCAAGGGCGCCGGCGAGCTGAAGAGCACCTACGAGGTCGCCGGACCCAAGCTGATCCTCTCCAAGTATTACGCCGAGAACTTCCACATGGAGGATCGTGCCGTGGAGCGCCTCACCGACCTGTACGACTACTGGATGCCTCAGGTCAAGGACACCTCCGTTTATCCCGTTGACTGCGTGTTCACCCAGGAAGAGCTGGAAACCATCGACCTGTACAAGACCGACTATGAGAACACTGTCTCCGAGCAGGAGGGCCTGTGGATCAAGAACGGCGGCCCCACCGACGCAGAGTGGGAGGCCTACAAGCAGACCCTGACCGACACCTGCGGACTGGATGAGCTGACTCAGGTCTATCAGGATGCCTACAACCGTTACGTCGAGGCAAAGTAAGCAGAGAAAAATACGTTTTCCTTTCCTCCATTTCCTCCCGCCGCCCCGGTTCGCCGGGGCGATGGGAGGGCAAAGAAATGTGATCCGGGTATTGACCATATTTCTTTGCCTTCCCAATTCATTATCGTTTATGAGGAGGTTCCCCGTATGGTGAGCGAGAAACTGCAAAAAGCCAGAGACTTTGAGGGAAAGTATATCCCCTACGTTCCGGCAAGTAAACGGCCTGCCTTCCATGTGACCGGCGGTATCGGCTGGATCAACGACCCCAACGGATTTTCCGTCTACAAGGGGGAATATCATCTCTTCTTTCAGTATCACCCCTATTCCACCAAATGGGGCCCCATGCACTGGGGGCACGTAAAGACCAGGGACTTTGTCCGCTGGGCGTTTTTGCCCGTTGCCATGGCGCCTGACGAGCCCTATGACCACGCCGGATGCTTCTCCGGCAGTGCGGTGGAGATGCCGGACGGACGGCAACTGCTCATGTACACCGGTGTGCAGCAGGTTCGTCAGGAGGACGGCGTGCTTCGGGACATTCAAACCCAGTGCATTGCCATCGGCGACGGCATCAATTATGAAAAATGCCCGGAAAATCCGGTGCTGACAGAGAAAGACCTCCCGGAGGGCGGCAGCAAGTACGACTTCCGGGACCCCAAGGTGTGGCTGGACGAGGACGGCAGCTATTACGCCGTGGTGGGCAACCGCTGCTCCGATGACAGCGGAACGATCCTGCTCTACAGAAGCGAGGACGGAATTCACTGGACTTACATTACCATGTTAGATGCCAGCTACAACGAGTACGGCAAGATGTGGGAGTGCCCGGACTTCTTCCCGCTGGACGGCAAGCAGGTGCTGCTGACCAGTCCCCAGGAGATGACGCCCGTCGGTCTGGAATTCCATCCCGGGTTTGGCACCATCTGCCTGATCGGCAGCTACGACAAGGAGCACTGCGCATTCCTGAGAGAGCGGGTGCAGGCGGTGGACTACGGCATTGACTTCTATGCGCCCCAAACTCTGGCAACCCCCGACGGCCGTCGGGTAATGACCGCATGGATGCAGAACTGGTCCACGGCCAACTGCCAGCCCAGCGGGATCCACTGCTTTGGCGAAATGATCCTCCCCCGTGAATTGACGCTTCGGGACGGACGACTGATTCAGAATCCTGTTCGGGAACTGGAGCGGTATCGGGGACGCAGGGTGTCCTTCCGAGATGTGCTGGTTTCCGACGAGACCAACCTGCAGGGCGTCCGGGGCAGAATTTTGGATCTGACGGTGACGATCCGTCCTGCCGGAAAGTCCGGCTACCGCTGGTTCCGGTTCAACATTGCCAAGGACGGCGAGCACTTTACTACCGTCCGTTACAAACCGGAGACCAGCAAGATCCGGGTGGACCGCACCCGCTGCGGATTCCCCTATGACATTGTCCATGTGCGGGAGTTCCTGGTGCGGCCGAGGGACGGTGAGCTGAAGATCCGGGCAATTATGGATCGGCACAGCGTGGAGCTGTTCTTCAATGACGGTGAGCAGGCTGCCACCTTCCTGCTCTACACGCCGGAGCAGGCGGACGCCATCAGCTTCGAGGCAGACGGCGCAGTTCTGATGGATGTGGAAAAATACGACTTACTGCTTGGCGCTGAGCCGGAGGGAGGAGCACAGAAATGAGCGAGACAAAATTTGACGTGATTGCACTGGGCGAGCTGCTGATTGACTTTACCGGAAACGGTCTCAGCCCTCAGGGAAACCCTGTCTACGAGGCAAACCCCGGCGGTGCCCCCTGCAACGTGCTGGCCATGCTGAAAAAGCTGGGCAAGCGTTGTGCTTTCGTGGGCAAGGTTGGCGATGACATCTTCGGCCGCCAACTCTCCGAGGTGGTGAAGGAGGCGGGAATCGACACCCGCAGCCTGGTCGTTGCTCCGGATGTCCGCACCACCCTTGCCATTGTCCAGACGCTGGCAAACGGGGACCGGGACTTTTCTTTCTATCGGCAGCCCGGCGCAGACATGATGCTGACAGCGGAGGAACTGCCCTGTGACCGTTTGAAAAACTGCCGCATCTTCCACTTCGGCACCCTCTCCATGACCCACGAGACCGTGCGTCAGGCGACCAAGCTGGCAGTTTCTCTTGCCACGGCAGGCGGTGCGCTCATCTCCTTTGACCCCAACCTGCGCCCGCCCCTGTGGGATGACCTGGAGGAGGCCAGAGCGCAGATCGCATGGGGTCTGGCGGCCAGTGACATCGTCAAGATCGCCGATAATGAGTTGGAATTCATGACCGGAGAGACAGACTTTGACCGGGGCGCAGCCATCCTCCGACAGCAGTACCCAAATATTCGGCTGCTTAATGTGACAGCCGGCGCTGACGGAAGCTACTCCTACTATGAGGACAAGCGGGTGTTCGTCCCCAGCTTCAAGCTGGGCGGAACCATCGAGACCACCGGTGCGGGAGATACCTTCTGCGCCTGCGTGCTGAACTTTGCACTGGAGCACGGTCTGGATGGGCTGAATGAAAATGACCTGACCAAAATGCTCCGCTTCGCCAATGCTGCCGCCTATCTGGTGACGACGAAAAAGGGCGCTATCCGCTCCATGCCGGAGCGGGAACAGGTAGAGGCAATTTTATAACATGGTTATCCATACGAACGAGTTTCGCCGGTGCCTCCCTCTCTGAGGGAGGTGTCACCGAAGGTGACGGAGGGAGTCCGTATTCTCTGGCTGAGTTATCTGGATAACCACGTTTTATAATTTGTATGTATGGGTCGTTTCCCTGCAAACAAAAACGGTATGCGCCGGCTTCATCGGCATGCCTGTCATGAACTTCTTCGATCACTGCAAGCTGGTCTTCAAGGGCGGCAAGTACTATGCGGAGATCTGCGAGGCAAACCATTTCTTTCAATGAAAATCACCCGCTGTGACGCTTTTTTCGGAACGCTGTCACAGCGGGTGATCCATTGTTTTACAGGCGCTTCTCCGCAAACCGCCTCTCTATGCCGGCCAAGGGGCGTTTTTTACGAGATCATGCGATGCCCGTTACGGTAACGCCCTTCAGCAAAGTCAGCGCAGGGATCCGCAGGTTGTCATACTGCACTGTCTCTCCGGAGAGATACATCTCCTGCACAAAGTCCAGCATGGAACCGGAGAGGGAGCCGCCGGAGACAGGGGCGGTCTTCTCCCCATCGTGCCAGTAGGCCAGGCGGATCTCGCCGAAAATGTCTCCGGTCATCTCGTCTACCTGGAAGTCGGAGAACTCCACCACCTCCAGATATTTGCCCCGGCGCAGCTCCTCTTCTGTATGGCTGCCCCCCGCCACAGCGATGTTGGAGGGGATAAAGGAATCCTCCAGGCCCAGATAGGAGGAGAACATGCGGTTGCCGAGATAGTGTTGGGGCACGCTTTCGCTCAGCAGGACGGTGTCCCGGATGGGCGCCCCCTCGCCGTCAAATGCCTGATTACAGCTGGAATTGTCCAGCTCCCGGAGGGCAGTGACTGTCACTCTATCGCCCCGAATATGCGCGGCAATGGGCTTGCCGATCTCCCAGTCGCTCATTCTGCGGTAGACCATCTGGGCATCCATCCGCCGGACAAAATACTCGTAAATGCTGCAGGCGTCGTCCGTGGTGAAGAGTACATCCGCCTTGCCCAGTGCGGGGGTGTCAGAGGTCTGCAAACGGTCCTTGCCGTACCGCATGGTGCGGCTCAGGTCCCTTTTCAGCCCCTCAGCATCGCAGGTGCCGCTCTTATAGCTGCGGTACAACTCGATCTCCCGCCCCTCCTTCCGGGCGTTGACCACCACTTCGATCATACTGGAGGGGAAGGTCTCCTCCACGTCGATGCCCTGGGAGGTGATGAAACGGCGGGTGATCTCGCTGACAAAGATCTCGTAGCTGTTCACATCCTCCGTCGCCGTCTCCGGGAGCTGGCCCATGGTCCGGATGAACTGCTCTGCGATCCGGGGCACATCCACCCTCGCCTGCTCCCGCCGGGCTTTGTGCGCCTCTGTCACCGGCTGAAGAGTGTAGGGCTGATTCTTCACCAGCGTCGCCCGGTAGGCAAGGCCCTCGATAAGAGCCTTGGCCTCCTCCTCTGTCGCCGTAGGGGCGATCTCAGCCGAGGCGCTGCCCATAAATTGACCGTCCTCAATGAGCTGGAACACCCGCACATTGATGTGCTCCACCTCTTTGGCCCGATTCTGGTCCAGTTCGTGGCGGATAAAGTAAAATTCCCAGCCCCGGGTCTTGGTATCCGCCACCTCCCAGGCGTGTACGCCGGAGGATCGGAGCAGGGAAATGATGGTATTGAGCATTATCCCAACCTCGCTTTCGTCTTGAGATAGGGGCCGCCGTCGGCCACCTTGACCCACTCCTTATAGCCCTTGCCGCAGCCGCCGCTGCCGAACACCTCCCGGTCAGCAGAGAGCATGGAGATATTTCCCAGCAGCTCCGGCACATAGCCTGTCATAATGATGGGCGCCACCGTCCTGCCGGTGAGCTTACCGTCCTTGATCTCCCGGCCCAGCTTAATGATGCACTGGATGCCCCAGTGCTTGGGATCCTCCATGCCGCTCTCCATGCCCTCCAGCAGATAGCCGTGGTCAATGGAGGCGATCATATCCTCCAGCGTGTCGGTGCCGGAGTCAAAAATGGTATTGGTCATTCGGGTGTATGCCTTGTGAGCAAAGTTTTGCCGCTTGCCGTTGCCGGTGGGGGCGATGCCCAGGCGCAGAGCGCTGAGGGCGTCACAGATACCGGTTTTCAGAATACCGTGGTCGATCTCAATGACGTCTCCCGCCAGGGTGCCCTCGTCGTCAAAGGCGTAGGTGGTGACGTCCTGGGCGCAGAGGGCGCCCTCGTGCATGGTGACAAGGTCGCTGCCCACACGCTGGCCGATATACTCCTTGCCCAGGGCACGGTTTTTGACGAACATATCCATTTCCACACCGTGGCCGAATGCCTCGTGGGCAATCAGTCCGGTGACCTCCGGGGAGGTGATGATGTCATACTCTCCAGGCTCGATGCGGCCGGCGTCCAGAAGTTCCTCCGCCGTGCGGACCGCCGCAGCCGCCTTCTCCTTCAGCTGCTCGAACAGCTCCGGCCCGCAGAGCCCGGAAACGCTCTCGTAGCCCATTTGGTTCCTGCCCTCCCGGCTGACCACCGGGGCCACTACGCCCTCGCTGTAGACGTAGCTCTGACTCATATCCCGGTGCTCAGTCAAAAACAGCTTGCAGATATGGGTGGACTGGGCGTTCACGATGCACTCAATCATGTCCTTCCCCAGCGTCATCGCCTCATCGGAAATAGCGGTGCACTGTTCCACCAGCGCCTTGACGTCGGTGGTCTCCGGCAGCTGCTCTGTCTCCTTTTCCACGAAGAGGGTGATGGGCTCATCGGAGAGCAGTCCCGTCTCGTAGACCTTGGAGTTTGTGACGGCGAGGATTTTCTGCTGCTCAGCAAGCGCCTTGGAAATACGCTCCGCCGCTCCCTCAGGATCTGCGGGATTGAAGTCGTTCAGGGCGTACTCACTGTACTGGCCGTCTTTGCAGACCCGGATGACAATGCCCCGCTCGGTGGTCATGGTCTCACTGGTGACAGAGCGGGCGTGCTGGGAGATGCGGACGGCAAGCCCCTTGGAGTCAGTAGCAAGGACGCTGACATAGTCGTACTCCCGGCGCAGCAGTCCGATCAGCTGCCGCAGTCCGCCCTTGATCTCGGTGAGATAGGCGGAAAAAGGTGCTTTCATAAGATGCCTCCTTCGAAAGAAAATCTATCCCTCATAGTATACCAGATTGATACCGTTCGAACAAGGCGAAAGCCGGACAAAACGATTCCGCTCTGTCCGGCTTTTGATTTGATTCAGTTTAGCTCATACAGTCCGCTGTACTTCTCCTCCAGATAGTCCAAAAAGTCCTCGGCCGGGGGACAGACGGTCTCCCGGTCAAAGTTGAGGACGCTGGCGGCATGCTGATACCGCCGGGCCTCCCTCAGCACTGCCTTCACTCCGGCCAGCGCAGTTTCCTTGTTCCATTCCATTGTGCGGCCTCCTTATGTCATGCAATTGGCACCAGCCGGAATCCGTATTCCTCTGCTGCCGCCGTCTGATTGAGGGCCCGGGGACTGACGTAGACCGTCTTTCCCTCCCCCTCCTGCAGGCCGTAGGCCGCTGTCAGGTCGTCTGACAGGATGAGCCGGTCCACCTCCTCCCGGTCGGCGCAGGTATAGAGCCGTATGGTCTGATAGCAGGCCTCCACCGGATCCTCCCCGTCCACCGTCACGCAGGCGTAGAGCAGTACATCGGGACAGGCCCCGTCGGCAGGCAGATATGGGTGACGGAGATAGGTCTTATCCCCTGCGGCCACAGCATAGAAGCCGTAATCCCCCTCGGTAAAGGGGAAGGCCTGGAACTGGCTGCAGGCAGAGCCCGCCGTCACCGGTATAGCCGCTGCCGCCGTCACATCCCCATCGTTGGGGGCATAGATGCAATAGCTGCCCTGGGCATGGCGGGAGAGGGAGACGGTCAGCCCGCTGTCCGTGGTGAGATAGCCGTTGTCATAGCCCGCCTTCTCCAGCTCCGCCACAACGATTTGCAGCTGGTAAGCGTCGTGGAGCAGATTCAGGTCCAGTACATTCGGCTCGATCTCCAGCTCCCGCAAGAGCGTCAGATATTCCTCTGCCACGTTCAGCCGGATGATATGCCGGATCTCGTCCACGATCTCCAGAGAGAACAGATCCTCCCGATCTGCCATGGCGCCCAGCCGCTCCAGCCGCCGGGCCTCCTCCGGGTCGTTCACCGGATCGAAGCGCTCCGGATCGTCCAGCATGAGGATGCTGTTCCACTCTGAGTAGACGGCGCCTGCAAACATGCTGTACCCCTCCCCCGCTGCCGTCCGCCGAGCGGCGTCGGTGAGGACGTTGTACAGCTCCTCCGAGACCTCCAGGTCCTCTCCAATGTGCTGGTTCAGCGTCGCGAGGTTTACATAACCCTCGTAGGTGTTCACCGGATCCAGCAGGATATAGGCCCGCTTCAAAGCCACGCTGTAATAGTTCTTTAGCTCGTTGAGGGCGCTGCGGATGTCACTGCTGCTCCCCTGAAATTGGTAGACAAAGGCAACGCCGCTGGCGTAGAGGAACGCCTCTTCATCAGGGTTGGCCTCAATCTGGTAATAGCCCTCCTCCTTCCGGCCGATGCCGGTGAGGGCCAAAGAGAAGGCGGTAAGGGCCGCAAGAAAGGCAAGGACAAAGGCGGCAATGCGCAGGCCCAGATGCTTTTTACTCACAAAAATATCTTGAAAATCTTTCATACCTTTTACAAAAAATAACTAATCGCATGAAAACGATTAGTTATTTTCTCCTGTCAGTTATCTCCGCTGAAACGGATCTTCTTGTATTTTTCAATCTCGGAATCGCTGCCGAAGACCATGTGGCCGTTGCCGATGTCCACCAGATGGGGCTGCTCCACGGAGTAGTCGTGCATGTCGGTGTTGTAAATGAAGAGCTTCTTCTCCTTCTCAATGGCGGGGTCAGGCACAGGAATGGCGGAGATGAGAGACTTGGTATAGGGATGGAGTGGATACGCAAACAGCTCCTCCGTCTCTGCGATCTCCATGATCCTGCCCTTGTAGATGACCACAATGCGGTCACTGATAAAGCGGACGATGGACAGGTCGTGGGCAATGAACAGATAGGTCAGGCCCCGCTCCACCTGGAACTTTTTCAGCAGGTTGAGGACTTGGGCACGGATGGACACATCCAGCGCGGAGATGGGCTCGTCGGCCACAATAAACTCCGGCTCCATGACGATGGAACGGGCCAGGCCCACACGCTGGCGCTGGCCGCCGGAAAACTCGTGGGGGTAACGGGTCAGATGCTCCGGCAGCAGACCTACATCCCTGGTGATCTTCTCGATCTTGGCAATGCGGTCCTTCTCATCCTTGTACAGGTGAAAGTTATACAGGCCCTCGGAAATGATATACTCAATGGTGGCACGCTCGTTTAGGGAGGCAGCGGGGTCCTGGAAGATCATCTGGATCTTACGGATGACCTCCCGGTCATCCTTCCGGGACAGCTTGCCGGAGATCTTCTTGCCGTCGTAGTAGATTGCACCGGCAGAGCAGGGGTTGATGCGGACGATCGCCCGGCCGATGGTGGTCTTGCCGGAGCCGGACTCACCTACGAGGGAGAGCGTCTCTCCCTTGTAGATGTCAAAGCTTACGTTGTCAACTGCTTTAAATGCCTTTTTCCCGTGGCCGAAGACAACATCCAAATTCTGAATGGACAGCAGTACTTTCTTCTCATTCTGAGCCATGATGTCGCCTCCTCATTCGGTAAACTCAATGTAGGTCTTCTTGATCTTCTCGTGAAGATTCTGAATGTTCTTGGGCGCTTCCGTCTTAGGTGCCCTGGGATCCAGCAGCCAGGTCTTGGCATAGTGGGTCTCGCTGATCTGGAACATGGGAGGCTCCTCCACCAGGTCAATGGCAAGGGCATACTTGTTTCTCGGTGCAAAGGCGTCGCCCACGATCTTGTTGTAAAGAGAGGGAGGCGTGCCGGGGATGGAGAAGAGATCGGTGCCCTTCTCACACAGCTGGGGCAGCGAGGACAGCAGCGCCCAGGTGTAGGGATGCTTGGGGTCGTAGAAGATGTCCTCCACGGTGCCCAGTTCCACGATCTGACCGCCGTACAGGACGGCAACACGCTCTGCCACGTTGGCAACCACGCCCAGGTCATGGGTGATGTAGACGGTAGTGAAGCCCAGCTCCTTCTGCAGGTCTTTGATCAGCCGGAGGATCTGCGCCTGGATGGTCACGTCCAGAGCTGTGGTGGGCTCGTCGCAGATGAGGATCTTGGGCTGGCAGGACAGGGCGATGGCGATGACGATACGCTGCCGCATGCCGCCGGAATACTCAAAGGGATAGTCGTCAAACCGCTTCTCCGGCTCGGGAATGCCAACCTTTGCCATAATGTCCAGGGTGCGGCGCTTCGCCTCGGCGGCGGAGCACTTCTGGTGCTTCAGGATGACCGTCATGATCTGCTTGCCGATGGTAATGACCGGGTTCAGGGAGGTCATGGGGTCCTGGAAGACGGTGGCGATCCGGCAACCTCGAATCTGCTGCCAGTCCTTGGTGTACTTGACCTTGGCGCAGTCGATGATGGCATAGCCGTGGAGGGTCTCGTTTGCCTCGTCATAGGAGCGGAACTCCACACGGAAGGCAACGGACTCAAAGATCTTGTTGAGAACGGCGGGGTCCTTCATGTCCTGGCCCCGGCTCATGGCCTGCTTGAAGGCCTTGTTCAGCTTGGGCAGGAACCGAAGCTGGTCCTTCAGGGGGTATCTGCCGATGGAGAGGATCACCTCGTAAGCGATGACCTTATTCCGCTCCAGCACCTGATCGGTAAGGCCAAAGGGGTTGCGCTCCACATCGGCAGCGTCGATCTTCGCCTTGCGCTTGACCTTCAGCTCCTCAATGGCAGCCTTGTCCTTTGCAATGCAGGGGGCGTCTGACTGATAGTCGGCGGTACGCTGCTTCTCCAGAGCGGCCTTCTCCGCCTCCAGCTCTACTTTCTTGGCGTTGTAGGACTTGATGCGCTCAGAGACTTGCGCATACTCCTCTGCGTCCGCCTTTTTGTCCAGCGTCCACAGATAGTTGGTCTGATCGACAGCGTTGTCTCCCGCCTCCTTGATGCGGCGGTCAAAGTCGGCCTCCTCCTCGGCAGTCAGTCCCCTGGCGCAGCGGATCTCCTCCTGCTTGGCCAGGATGGCGTTATACTCCCGGGCACCCCGCTCCAGACGGGAGTTTTTATTGAGCATATTCAGCGCATAGTTGAAGATGCGGCGATTCTGCCGGGTCAGCTTGATCGTGGTCTCAGAGATCTCATCGTCGGAAAAGATGATGGTGCCCTGAGGGATAAATCCGTTGGAATCCAGCATACCGGCAAAGGTCTTGGTCAGAACGGACTTACCGGAGCCGGACTCGCCCACAATGGCCAGTGACTCGTGCTCGTAAATATCCAGAGACACATTGCGGATAGCCGTCAGGATACGGCCGCGGACGTTAAACTTGACCTCCACATTGCGCAGGGAGAGGAGCGTCTTTCTTTCCTTCATTTCGCTCATGATCTCACCTCGTTACATGTGGGTCCTGGGATCAGACGCGTCGGCAAGATTCTGACCCAGAACGTAAAGGATAATGGTAATGGCGGATGCGACGATCACAGGCGGCCAGAACTCCCAGGGGAAGGTGACGAATGAGCTCTGCGCCTGCTGGATCATACGGCCCAGGGAGGGAACCGTGGCACTCAGACCGACGCCGATGTAGGACAGGAACACCTCCATAGAGATGTAGGAGGGCAGCTCTGTGGCCAACAGCGTGACGATGACAGAGGTCAGGAAGGGCAGGATGTTCTTGGAGATGACCCGATAAACAGGAGTGCCCAGGCAGCGGGACGCCATGGAGTACTCCCGGTCACGGATGATCATGACCTGGGTACGGAAGAAGTAGGCAATGCCCAGCCAGCCGGTGACGGTCAGGGCAAAGATGAAGCTCCAGAAGCCGGAGCCGATGACGTACACCAGCACGGAGATCAGCAGGATGTAGGGAACGTTTGCCACGATGTTATAGACCACCAGCATGACCGCGTCCACCCGCTTGGAATAGCCCCAGAGTGCACCCACAATGATACCGACAAACATATTGATGGCAGCGCAGATGACAGCCAGCAGCAGACTGGTCCTGGCGCCGGCCACAATGCCGTAGAAGATGGAGTTGCCCATAGCGCCGGTACCCAGCATCCACTTCAGGGAAAAACCGCCGAAATGCTTTATGGCAGCGCTGGGACTCAGGTTAAAGGTAGCGGCAGTCGTAACATTCTCCATGGGATCGTAGATCCAGAAGTTGGGCATGATAAAGGAGATCAGAACGATGAAAACCAGAAGGGCAATCATCACGAGATTGATCTTTTTCTTAAAGAAGACACGGAACACGCTCTTCCAGTAGGAGTAGCGGGGGGCAATGATTTTCTCCGAGGCGATGGCGTCGCTGTCAATAAACTTGAACAGCTCGTCCTGATTGGCGGTCTTGGCAATGTTATTCTCGCTCATCGTCCGCCACCTCCTTCCTCAGACAGCGTGATTCGGGGATCATACGTCGCCAACAGCAGGTCGCCCAGGATCAGGGAGATAATGGAGAGCGAGGTGTAGAACACCGTGCAGGCGACGATAATGCCGTTGTCGTGGGCGTTGATGGCCGTGGTCAGCAGGTTGCCGACGCCGGGGACAGAGTAGACACGCTCGGTAATAATGGCACCGGTCAGGCAGCCCAAAATCTCGGCTGGGATACCGTGGACCAGATAGATCATGGCATTTTTGGAGATGTGAATATCGAAGATCTCCCGCTCGGACAGACCCTCTGCCCGGGCAAATTTGACATAATCCGAGTTCATCTGGTCGATCATATAGCGCCGCATCCACTTCATCAGGTTGGCAATACCCGGAAGTGCCAGCGAGATGGTGGGCAGGATGTAGGCCAGAATGGTGATCTCGGCGTTTGCAAATTTATATGGCAAGTGGAACAGCGTTGTGCCGATGGCGGCAAACATAAAGATATAGGCAAGACTTGGCACCGCCATGATGAAGATGATATAGGCGTTGCCGATCTTGTCAACCAGCCTGTCCTTGTGCCGTGCCATGAGCATGCCCAGCGGCAGGCCCAGCACATAGGCGATCAGGGTTGCAATCAGGCCGATGACGAAAGAGTTCTCGATCATGGAGAGGCCCGCTCTCCGGTAGGCGTACACGGTATAGTTATCAGGGAACTGGGTCTTTTCAATATCACTGAGCGTGCCGGTGTTGTAGGTCAGAGTGTGGAAGTTGATGGCAGTTTCCACGTACTCGTCCGTGCCAATAAGCGCCGGGTACTGCTGTCTCCGGTTGAGCAGCCCGCCGGCAGGGCTGTTAATAACAGAGGTGATCTCCTGCCCCCGGTAGGTGGTAAAGCTGACGCCCAGATTCAGGTGGATCCAGTTCTGGTGAATGAAGGGGAAGCGGTCGTCAAAATAGAGCAGATATTTATGCTGAGTTCCTGAGCCAACCACGGCAAAGAGGCCGTACGGGTCGTTCTCCACCCGAATGTAGCGGTCGGTCAGCTCCGGGTCCTTGACGTCGTTGGTGGTCTCCACCGTGATAAAGCCCTTGACGTAGTCCACCAGGCGGAGGAGGGGATTTTTCTCAATCACAGCCAGCAGATAGCCTGTACCGCCCGGCTTGACACGGCCGGATTTATAAGTGTTGGGCTTGAGATAGCGGATCGTATAGCCGTCCCCATGGTACTGGGCAATAAACTCCTGGACGGTCTCATTGTCCATATAGGTATCGGGGTTTTGGATGGCGTCCCGATCCCGCTTATAGTCCTCCTGCTTGACGTACTCGTCACCGTAAATTGCGATGTACTTGTTGGCCACAAAGCTGGTATAGTCCTCGTACTCAAGATACCCATACTTTTCGTACTGGACATACTCGTAGATAGACCGGTCGTTTCCGCTCTTCTTGTTCCAGGTGTCGTCCGTCTGGAAGATGACGCTTCGCTCGATCAGGGAGTAGACCAGAAGCATGACCGCCATAACGACCATCAGGAGAGAGAAGATCGAGAACAGGATTCTCTTCAGCATGTACTTCTTCATAACGTGGTTGCCATCATTAAAGCCGGGTTTAATGACTTCCTCCTTTTCTCCGATTTTAACGCCGCATCCCGACCAAGCAAGGTCAGTCGGGATTAAAATGAAAAGTTAAGCTCCCTCCTCAAGCTGTCCGTTCAGCCAAAAGAGGTGCTTTTGCTTAACAACGATCAAAGAAAGAGCTTAACTTTCCATCTTTTCACACTATGGTGAAAGTTTTTGCGAAAGTTGCCTTTTATTTAGCCACACAGAGGGGGATGTTTGCCCCCTCCGTGTGGCCGTTAAAGTTGTTTTTACTTGCCGGATGACCGGCAAACGGCAATTAGAACAGGCCGATGACCTTGGTCATGTAGCCGGCACCCTCACCCGCGAAGGTATCCAGATAGGTGGAAGGATCGCCGTAGTCGGGGCCCCAGCCGGAGCCGTAGAACATGTCGAAGTTGCCGTCCTCGCCGCTGGCAGCACGATAGCCGCAGGCGTAGAAGTCCTCGGAGGTGGTGGCCTCCAGCAGGTTGACGACCACGTTCTCAGCGCCCAGCGTGCTTTCGATCACCGTCTTGTAGGCGTTGGCCTGAGCGGTGTTGGTGTCGTTGGCGGAATAGTAGACAACGTCGATGTTGATGGGATAGGTGACGGAGTCGCCCAGCTCCTCCTTGGCCTGCTCCAGATAAGAGACAGCCAGCTCGGGGTTGTACCAGCCGTCCACGCCGTCAGCGACGTTGATGGGCACGCCGGCCTCGTCCAGATAGTGCTGAACGATCTCACCGTAGAAGGTGCCGGCGGGGAAGGTCACGCCGTCAACGGTGGTGTCAGCAGACAGGGAGACGAACTCGGGGTGGGTGTACATGTTGCGCAGATTGGTGTCCTTCAGCTCCTCACCGTTGACAACGGCGTTCTGAGTGCTCTTGTCGAAGGCAAACTGCAGAGCCTTACGGAAGTTCAGGTTGTTCAGAGCGGTGTGGGTGTCGATCTTCTGCTGCTCGGTCTGGGGAGAGGCAACAGCGCCGCCCTCAAGGGCGAAGGTGCCGCGGTTCAGGTTCAGGCCGCCAAAGTAGGAGGTGGAGGTAGTATCGACGATATAGCCGTACTTGTCGAAGTTGCCGTCCTCCTTGGCAATGGCCAGCAGGCCGGATGCCTCACGCAGGTTAATGCCGGCGTAGGTGCCGTTGAGGGTGTCATTGTATGCGGCAGTGGGGTTCTCGCCGTTGTCATAGACCCAGCGGATGGAATCCAGAGTGACCTCGTCAGCCTTGTAGTAGTTGGGGTTCTTGACCAGATAGATCTCGGAATCCTGCTGCAGCTTCTGAATCAGGAAGGGGCCGTTGTAGACCTGAGAGGAGACGTCGGTGGACTTACCGAAGGTGTAGGTGTTGGTGTCGGCAGAAGCCTCGGCATACTCGGCAACGCCATACACGCCGCCGTGAGACTCATAGAAGCTCTGGCAGATGGGCAGGAAGCAGGAGTAGGTCAGCATGGTCAGGAAGTAGGAGGTGGGCTGCTCCAGAGTGACCTCCAGGGTGTAGGTGTCAACTGCCTTGTAGCCCACATCGTCCCAGCTGCCGCCGTAAGCGTAGTAATCGGTGCCGCCCACAACAACGCCGTCGATCAGCCACTCCAGACCGGCCTGGGTGTCCAGCATGTGATGGAAACCGGCCTCAAAGTCAGCAGCGGTGACCTCAGCGTACTGAGTGCCCTCGGAGGTGTACCAGTACACACCGGGACGGATGTGGAAGGTGTAGGTCAGGCCGTCGTCAGAGACGTCCCAGGACTCGGCCAGAGCGGGGGTCAGCTGGTTCAGGTTATTGTACTCCACCAGACCGTCAACCGTATTCACGGTGATCTCGGTGTCAGACTGAGAGCTGGTGTTCAGCCAGTCCAGCGTGACAGGAGCGGTGGCGAAAGAAGTGGTGTAAGTATTCTGCAGGGTGTGGCCCTTCTCGGTCAGATAGGCGGCGGGATCATAGGCGCCCTCACCGGCCATAGCGGCTCTCCACAGCTCCATCAGATCCTCACGTTCTTCCTTGGTGATGAATTCATCGGAGATGACCAGGCCGTGCAGGCGGTCGTCGTCGTTGCCCCACTGGACATAGGGGATGGTACGGGGAGCCACACGGCTGATGGCATAGTTACCGCCCTGAGTGGTGGTGGGAATCATGACAGCGGAGTCCAGCAGAGCGGCCTCGGCCTTGGCGAAGAGAACAAATCTCTCGTCAACGGAGTTGGCAGGATCCTCTGCGGCGGCGAGCAGCTCGGCATACTCACCCAGAGCCTCCTCGTAGATGTCCTCATCGTCCTCGCGGACATAAACAGCCTCGCCGTCCGTCCCGACGGGAGCCTCGGTCTCGTCGCCGGTCTGAGCATCAGTGGCGTCATCGTTATTCTCGACTTCAACAACAGGAGCGTCGTTGTTGCCATCGGACGTATTGCTGCCACCGCAAGCGACCAGAGAGAAAACCATGGTCAGTGCCAGCAGCAGTGCCAGCAGTTTCTTTGCGTGTTTCATGAATTGGCCTCCTTTGTAAGAATAAAGCATTGAACAGAGGTGCGCCCACCCCGGGTTCACAAGGATCATTGCTTGTATTGTAAATACAAGCAGAAACGAGCTAGCTCGTTTCTCGCCGCAGCCGCGGCAGCACGGAAATAATCCCATTAGACTACTACATTTTATCGCTATACTTTGCGAACGTCAATAAAATTTGCGCATCTCTACGAAAATTTTTTCTCCAAAGTGCCATTTTTCATCAAAATTTCCGTCTCACTTCGGTTCTTCCAGAGTAAATTTGGCGTCAGCAGGCAAAGCCCCCGGAAACACAGGAAATTTTCCTGTATTTCCGGGGGCTTCTTTGTCCCTGTTATGCTGTCACTCAGCTTCTCTTGAGCAGACCGGCCTCCAAATCCTTGGCAGCCTGCTGCTTGATGGCATAGTGCAGTTTTTTGCCGGTAGCGTTGTAGGGGATCTGGTCCACAATGCGGTAAAACCGGGGGCGCTTGTAGGGGGGCAGATGATTGCTGCCATTGCAGAAGGCAACAAGATCCCGCACGGTGAGCCCATCGTGCTTAGGCACCACGTAGGCCACTACCGCCTGACCGCGCATAGGGTCAGGCACTGAGGTGACGATACAGTCCGCCACACCGGGATGCCCGTTCAAGACCTCCTCGATCTGGGTGGGATAGATATTCTCACCCGAAGAGACGATCATATCGTCCTTGCGGCCGCAGATGGTGATAAAGCTGTCCCCGTCCCAGGTGGCCAGGTCACCGGTGTACATCCAGCCTTTGTAGAACTTCTGCTCCTCCATCGGCTGGTTGCGGATATAGCTGTAGGTGCTCTTGGCGGGGGAGCAGATAATGACCTCACCTGCTGTGCTGCCGTCTTGAGGCACTGTCTCCTCCGGCTCTGCCTTCCGGTCCTCATAGACCCGGACCACCCGGATCTCGTCGTCAATGCAGCTGCCGCCGGCGCTGCCGGCATGCTCCGGCAGATCATAGGGACGGAGGAAAGAGTTCCACAGGGTCTCTGTGGTGCCGTAGCCATTGAAGATATTGGGGGTCAGCACCTTCATGTAGTGAATACAGGCTTCTTTTTCCAGAGGAGCACCCATGCTCACCAGACCGCGGAGACCGCTGAGGTCTGCCGGCGCCTTTTCCTGGGTCCGTGCCAGGATCTCCAGGGAAGGCGGTGCGCCCATGAGAAAGGTAACGCCGTACTTCTCCACCCACTGCAGGCTGTGCTTGGGGCTGAAAGAGCGCATGGCGAGTATGGTTGCGCCCACATAAAAGGAAGGGCAGGGACCGCCCACATGGCAGCCGCCCCGGTGAAACCAGGGAGTGGTATTGAGGCAGACGTCCTTGACACACAAAGGATAATGCATAATAATGTCGTGGGCGGAGAGCACCTCATTGATGTCGTTGATCGGAACGCTCTTGGGCAGCGCCGTAGTGCCGGAGGTGCCCAGGCGGAGCACCTCGTCGTAAATATGGGGCCGGAAGTCCATGACCGGATCATCCTCGCTCTGGCCGGCGATGTAGTCCTCATAGGACACATGCCCCTCAGGCAAAGCAATGCCCTTCAGGTTATCCGCCATAATAGCCCGCTCCGGCCGGTGCTCTGCCATCTGCAGGGCTTCCACTGCCTTGTCCGCAATATCGGCGGAATACATAAACACCTTAGGCTGATTGAACTCAATCAGCAGAGACAGCTCATAGGGAGAGAGATTGAAGTTTGCCAAATTGAGGATGGCGCCCACCTTCCTCGGCCCAATGTAGCTGACGGCAAATTCGGGGCAGTTCATCAGCGCAGTCATCACCACGTCGTCCTTCCCCACCCCGTCCCCGCGGAGGGCATGGGCCAGTCGGTTGGCCTCGGCATTGAGCTGGCGGTAAGACCAGGTGCGGTCAGTAATCGGGTCAATCACCGCCACCTTGTCCCCGTACCGCCGCACATTGCGCAGGAAACCGTTGAGCCAGGTGTATTCGTGCTCAAATGTCTGGATGAACATCTCATCCCGATATGTTCTGCTCATTTTTCCACCTCAAAAATCAATAAATACCGGCCAAAACAGCAGTTTCTTTCATCAAATTGAATCATCTAAGTTTTTCACATGAAATTATACCACCCTCCCCTGCTACTGTCAAGGAATGCCAGTTTGCAGGGCATGAGATAGCTGCTTTTCCGGTGTTTGTTTTCACTTTTCGCTTTTCAAAACAGGTCTTCTGAAATTGGCTTATCTGGTTTTTAATACTATATTACACGATCTTGATATTCTTGTCAACCGTTTTGAAGAATCTTGACAACGATCGTTTGCCTGATACACTGTGCCATAGTGAATGCAGCATTGAGAGGAGGCTGTGCCATGACGCCCTATGAGGTCATCCGTTCCCGCCGCAGGACGGTGTCCCTGGAGATTCGCCCCGACCTCACTGTCCTTGTCCGGGCACCTCTCCGGATGACCGGTGCGGAAGTTGACTCCTTTGTCCGGCGGCACGAAGGATGGCTTACAAAGCATCTCGCTCAGATGGAGACCCGACGGCAGAATCACCCGGAACCTACGGCGGAGGAGGCGCAGGCGCTAATTGCCAAAGCCAAGGCAGTTCTGCCCGGCAAGGTGGCCTATTATGCCGCAAAAATGGGCGTCTCCCCCGCCGGCATTACCATTACCGGGGCAAAGACCCGGTTCGGCTCCTGCTCACCCAAAAACCGCATCTGTTTTTCCTGGCGGCTGATGACTTATCCCGACGAGGCGATTGACTATGTAGTGGTGCACGAGCTTGCCCATATCCGGCACAAGGATCACAGCCCCGCCTTTCACGCCTTTGTGGCGTCGGTGCTGCCGGATCATGTGCAGCGGAGGAAACTGCTGCGGCAGTAACGCACAAGCAGAAACGGACAGGTATGACAGCCTGTCCGTTTCTATTTTCCGATTTACTTGTACCGTCCTACCAAGATGCTGGCGTTCTGGCCGCCGAATCCGAAGGCGTTGGACATGGCAATGTCGTATTCCTTCTTTCTGGCCGCCAGCGGCACACAGTCCAGCCCGCAGGCGGGGTCGGGCTCGGTGACGTTGAGGGTGGGAGGCAGAATGCCGTCCCGGATGCTCAGCACACAGGCAATGGTCTCAGTGACACCGCCGGCCCCCATCAGATGGCCGGTAGCGCTCTTGGTGGAGGAGACGGGGAGGTTTGCCGCATGGTCGCCAAAGACGGTGCGGATGGCGTCGCACTCCCGCTGGTCGCCCACCGGAGTACTGGTGCCGTGGGCATTGATATAGCCCACCTGCTCGGGGGAAATTCCGGCGTCCGCAAGTGCCAGACGCATACAGTTGGCGCCGCCCTCGCCGCCGGGGCGGGGGGAGGTGATGTGGAAGGCGTCGTTGTTGTTGGCGCAGCCCAGAACTTCGGCGTAGATCTTCGCTCCTCTGGCCAGTGCGTGTTCTTCCGTCTCCAGTACCAGAGCGCCGCCGCCCTCGCCAATGACAAAGCCGTTGCGCTTGACGTCGAAGGGGCAGCAGGCGTGCTCCGGGTCGTCGTTCTGACGGCTGAGGGCGTTGGCGGTCGCCAGAGAGGAAATGACCGGGGCGCAGGCAATGGATTCCCCGCCCACCGCCAGCATGGCATCTGCCGCGCCGGAGCGCAGCAGCATCACGGCCAGAGAAATGGCGTCAATGCCGGAGGCGCAGGCGGTATTGAGGGTGAAGCTGGGGCCTTGAATATCATACTCCATGGCAATCTGGCAGGCCGCCATATTGCCCAGCACCTTGGGGACAAACCGGGGAGAGACCTTCTTCCCTGTCCTCGTGTATTCCTCCTGGGTCTGGCAGATCTCTGCCACGCCGTTCATAGAGGTGCCCATGGTAATGCCGGTGCGGTAAGGCTCCACCTCAAGTCCGCTGTCTTTCATCGCCTCTGCCGCCGCAATGAAGGCAAATTGGGTGAACCGGGCCATCTTGGCCGCCTGGGCCTTTGGTATATACTCAGCGGGGTCGAAGTCACGGATCTCTCCGCCGATTTTCACTGGCAGGTCGGCGGTATCCAACCGATTGAGCGGGCCGATGCCGCAGACGCCGGAAATGAGGCTGTTCCAATAGGTCTCCACACCGATGCCAATGGGAGTCACAGCTCCCATACCGGTGATGACAATACGTTTTTGATCCGCCATATGCAATACAAGCTCCTAACTATAACAGGATGATAGACTACATTATATCCGAAAGGCCGGAAAAAGCAAGAGAGCGAGGAGGAAAATCCGCCGAAAGGCGTTTTCCGCCTCTTGACAAGGGCAAATATGGTGGTTATACTAAACCCAACTGCAAAAAAGCTGAGATGGGGAGGAGTACGCTCACCTGCCAGATTCAGAGAGGCGCCGGTCGGTGCAAGGCGCTCTGGGCTGGAAGCGGAAGGTCGCCCCGGAGCTGCGGCTTCGAAGAGAGTAAAAGCCGCCGGTCCCCGCCGTTATCGGGTTTGAGTGCGGGATTGTTCCCGAATTCAGGTGGTACCACGGACTCTGTTCGCCCTGAGATATTTTCTCAGGGCGATTTTGATTGTCCGAATTTACGACGAAACGAGAAGAACGGAGTGTGAAACACAATGGCAAGAGAATTGCCAAAGGTCTACGAGCCGCAGAGCGTGGAGACCAGCATCTATGAGATGTGGGAGAAAAACGGCTGCTTCAAGGGGCACCGTGACCCCGACAGGAAGCCCTATACCATCGTCATGCCGCCCCCCAACGTCACCGGCCAGCTCCACATGGGCCACGCCATGGACAACACCATGCAGGACATCCTCATCCGCTTCAAGCGGATGCAGGGCTATGCCGCCCTCTGGGTCCCCGGTACCGACCACGCCTCTATCGCTACGGAGGCCAAGGTCGTGGAGGACATGCGCAAGGATGGCCTGACCAAGGAGGACCTGGGCCGGGAGAAGTTTTTGGAGCGGGCCTGGGCCTGGAAGAACAAGTACGGCGGCCGCATCGTCAAGCAGCTGCGCACCCTCGGTTCCTCCTGTGACTGGGACCGGGAGCGGTTTACCATGGACGAGGGCTGTTCCGATGCTGTGAAAGAAGTCTTTGTCCGCCTCTATAACGAGGGCAAGATCTATCAGGGCAACCGGATGGTCAACTGGTGCCCCCACTGCGACACCTCCATCTCCGACGCCGAGGTGGAGTATGAGGAGCAGGACGGCCACTTCTGGCACCTGCTGTATCAGGTGAAGGAGACGGGCGAGTATCTGGAGCTTGCCACCACCCGGCCTGAGACCATGCTGGGCGATACCGCCGTCGCCATCAATGCCGACGACCCCCGCTATGCCCATCTCCACGGCTGCCATGCCATTCTTCCCCTCCTCAATAAGGAGATCCCCATTGTCTGCGACGAGCACGCCGACATGACCAAGGGTACCGGCGTGGTCAAGATCACCCCCGCCCACGACCCCAACGATTTCGAAGTCGGTCAGCGGCACTCCCTCCCCATCGTCCGCGTCTTTACCTATGACGGCCACATGACCGGCAAGGCGGATGTGGAGGTCTATGAGGCCCTGATTGCCTCCGGCCATGTCCCCGAAAATGAGCCGGAGGTGCTGGACTGCGGCAAGTACGCAGGCCTCACCACCGGGGAGGCCCGGAAGGCGATTCTGGCCGATTTGGAGGAGATCGGCGCACTGAAGGAAGTAGAGCCGCTGAAGCACGATGTGGGCACCTGCTACCGCTGCCACACCACCATCGAGCCCATGGTCTCCAAGCAGTGGTTCGTGCGGATGCAGTCTCTGGCAGAGCCTGCCATTGCGTCCGTTCAGAAGGGGGAGATCAAATTTGTCCCCGAGCGGTTTACCAAGTCCTACCTGAACTGGATGAACAACACTCGGGACTGGTGCGTCTCCCGTCAGCTCTGGTGGGGTCATCAGATCCCCGCCTGGTACTGCGGAAACTGCGGCGAGACCATTGTCGCCAAGGAGGCTCCCGCCATCTGCCCCCATTGCGGCTCGAAGGACCTGACCCAGGACCCCGACACGCTGGACACCTGGTTCTCCTCCGCCCTGTGGCCGTTTTCCACTCTGGGCTGGCCGAATGAGGACGCTGAGGACCTGAAATACTTCTACCCCACCAACACGCTGGTCACCGGCTATGACATCATCGGCTTCTGGGTCAGCCGGATGATCTTCTCCGGTCTGGCCTATACCGGTAAGGCGCCTTTTGATACCGTGGTCATCCACGGCATCGTCCGGGACGCTCTGGGCCGCAAGATGAGCAAGAGTCTGGGCAACGGCATCGACCCCCTGAAGGTCATTGAGCAGTACGGCGCCGATGCCCTGCGGCTCATGTTGGTCATGGGCTCCACCCCCGGCAATGACATGCGCTATATCGAGGAAAAGGTCATTGCCATGCGCAACTTCGCCAACAAGATCTGGAACGCCTCCCGGTTTGTGCTGATGAATCTGACCATCGACCAAAACCAGCTTCCCGAGACGCTGGAGCTGGAGGACAAGTGGATCCTCTCCAAGCTGAACGTCACCATCCGGGACGTCACTGCCCAGCTGGAGAAGTTCGAAATGGGCATTGCCGCTCAGAAGGTCTACGACTTCCTGTGGGACGACTTCTGCGACTGGTATATTGAGCTGACCAAGTCCCGCCTCACCGGCAGCGACGAGAGCGCCAAGATCCAGGCCCAGCAGGTGCTGTGCTATGTCCTCACCGACATTCTCAAGCTGCTCCACCCCTTCATGCCCTTCATCACCGAAGAGATCTGGCAGGCATTGCCCCACAGCGGCGACTTCCTCATGCTCCAGGACTGGCCGAAGTACAACGCCGCCCTCTCCTTCCCCGAGGACGCCGCCGCCATGGAGAAGATCATGGAGGTCATCAAGGCCGTCCGTGCCCGCCGGGCAGAGATGAACGTAGCCCCCAGCCGCAAGGCGGAGCTGACCGTTGTCACCGAGCTGGGCGATGTGTTCTCCAAGGGCATCCCCTTCTTCCAGCGGCTGGCCTCCACCACTGAGGTGGAGATCACCACCCAGGCCCCCGCCGCCATTGACGGACTGGTCTCTCTGGTCACTGCCGACGCAAAGCTGTATATTCCGCTGGCGGAGCTGGTGGATCTGGACGCCGAGCGGGGGCGCATCTCTAAGGAGCTGGAAAAGAAGCAGAAGTATCTGGCGGGTATTCAGTCGAAGCTTGCCAACGAGAAGTTTGTCTCCAAAGCTCCGGAGGCGGTCATTCAGAGGGAGCGGGACAACCTCGAAAAGACCCAGCGGGAGATCGCTCAGCTGGAGGAGTCCCTCAAGGCGCTGGGATAAGCCTTTTAATCACAAAACCTTCCATTCTCGTACCGGGAATGGAAGGTTTTTTACTTCTTATATGGTTCTGGATTGTTGGTTCGGAACAGGAGGTAGTCCACGCTCACACCGTAGTAGCTCGCCAGCTTGTCCAAGATTTCATCCGTCAACGGCTGAATTCCCGTCTCCAGATAGCTGTATTTCCGTTGGGTAATACCGATGGCATCAGCCACCTTTTGCTGGGTCAGGTCGTGGTCTTCCCTCAAATCCCTGATTCGGTTTTGCACAGCGTTTCGCTACCTCCTGTTATAGATAGTAAAAAGTATATCCAGATAAAAAATATCTATTGACTTTTAGTCCGGTATTATCTATAACGCTTTATAGATAATATTTATCTATCCAAATTTTACCGCTTGTACGCCACTTCAATGAAATCCTCGATCTCCGCCAGCGTCCCTTCCCCGATGCCGGGGACGTTCAGCAGCTCGTCCTGGGTTTGAAACGCTCCGTGCTCCTCCCGGTAGGCCACGATGGCCGCCGCCTTGGTCTCGCCGATATTGGGCAGCAGTTCCAGAGTCTCGGCATCGGCGGTATTGATATTGATGGGATAGGCGGAGGATCGAATAAGGTTTGCCTCCTGATCCTCTGCATAGGGATTTTCCCGGAAAACGGAGGTCACTGTGCCCGGATAGATGCCGTAATCCCTGTGGGCGCCCCGACCCACGTAATAGCCCGCTCCGAAGCAGAGGAAGCAGCAAATGCCTGCCGCCGCCAGCCATTGGGGCCATTGCATGCGTTTCTTCTCTCTGATCCGTTTAGGCAAGGTGCAGTTCCTCCAGTATTTGGGCTACGCCGTCCTCCCGGCAGGGCGGACAGATGCGGTCTGCAACGGCCTTGACGGCAGCCTGGCCGTTTTCCATGGCCACCCCCAGCCCGGCGGCGGCCAGCATCTCGCTGTCATTGGTGCTGTCTCCAAAGGCAATGGCGTCGGCGGGAGACAGGCCAAACCGGGCACAGATGGCCGCCAATGCTCTGCCCTTGTCCGTACCGTGCTGATTCATCTCGCCGCTGATGATGGTAAAGTCATCAAACAGGTTGTCAAACAAAGTGAAGGAGTACCACTGCTCCAGCTTTTCCCGCAGGGCGTTTAGATGCTCCACTCCCGAGGTGTAGAAGCAGATCTTATAGACCGGCACATCCGGCATCCGGGAGATGTCCCACACGTCCAGCATTTTGGCGGCCAACTCTACATACTGCCGGACCTGGGGCGGGCGCTCCGGCCAGACCCGATCCACCTGCCCGAAGTCACTGAAGTTGCCCAGATCGGTCTGGAGGGCAAAGCAGGCGTCGTTCTCCTTCAAGGTGCGCACCGTCTCGTTCACCACCGTCTTGGGAATCGGCAGAGACAGCAGCCGCTCCTCCCCCACCGCTGCACTGGCTCCGGCGTTGGTAATGTACCCGTCAAAGCCGATGGCTGCCACGGCGGGTGGGATGCTGGTGCCGTTGCGTCCGGTGGAGAGGAAGCACTTGTGCCCGTTCGCTCTGGCACGGCGGATGGCGGAGACCGTCCGCTCTGTGGGGTCTTCTCCCGGCATACAGAGGGTGCCGTCGATGTCAAAAAAGAGGAGCTTGGTCATATCCGGTGTCCTTTCTGCTGTTCTTGCCCTACAGTATAGCACAAAAATCTAACTTTTTCTATGCATTTGCGCAAAAGCCCTGTGTGCCGAAACACACAGGGCAAATTTGGCTCATTGGAATTACCTGCGGCCGCCAAAGCCGCCGCCACGGCCTCCGCCAAAGCTTCCGCCGCGGCTGCCCCCGCCGCTGGGACGGCTGGGCCGGGAGGAGGAGCTGGGGCGAGAGGGAGCGCTGGGGCGAGAGGGCCGGCCGGAAAAGCTGCTGCCGCCGATCCGGCCGCCGCCGGAGCTGCCGCCCTTGCTCATACCGCCGCTGGGCCGGGAGGGCATGCTGGGCCGGGACGCAGGCCGGGAAGGTGCGCTGGGACGGGCTGCTCTCGGGAGAGGCGAACTGGGACGAGCCGGGCCGGGTGCGGGCCGGTAGGAATTGGGCCGAGGAGCCGGACCGCCGGGTCTGGGGCCGGGACCGCCGGGTCTGGGGCCGGGTCTGGGAGGCGGGGGCGGACGATGCCCCATCCGGTTATACCAAGAGCTGCCGGGCCGATGCCAGGGGAAGATCGGGGTAAAGACCACAGCGGGAGCGGTCATAGCCCCATAGTCACGATACCAGCGTCTGTATCTGGCCCGCTCGATGGCGGCAACAATGAGATAAATCACCAAAACAATCAGGATAATACGTAAAATCACCGAAAAACCTCCCAAAGATGAGCTGTTTCCATGGCTCTGCTGGTTGTAGCCTGCGTAGGGATCTGACCGGGCATAGCCCCCGTGGTCGGGATACCATCCGGACATGGCGGAAAACAGGCTGAGGACAGCGCTGTCATAATTGCCGCTGTAAAAGTCTGCCGCCATGGTCTGATTCAGCAGTTCAGACGGCTCTAAATCAGTCCAGGCACTTCCGCCCAGCAGATAGGCGTCCTTTCCGCCAATGTCAAGCAGCAGCACAAGATCCTTGGCGCCCAGTTCCCACTGATCTGCCAGCTTGAGCGCATAGTCCTCCATCTCCCAGCCCCGGGTGGAGCTGACTGTGGCCACGGCGATGACACTGCTATAGTTGTTGTCAAAGGACTGGTCGTAAGAGCGCAGGGAATCTTCTGTACTCTCAGACAGTACATTAGCCTGGTCGGCGATCCAGTCTCCCGGCTGCACCCTGGCCACCGACACCGGGCCTACAAAGACACTGTAGACCAGACAGCCGGCCACCACAAGGGCCGTGAGAGCCACCGCCACCGGAAACTTTTTCAGTGCGTTCAGTCCAGCTCACCTGCTTTCCAATCCAACGATCAGCCTCTCAGGGCAAGGAGCTTCTGCTTCAGCTCGCCTTCAATGCGGCCCAGCTCAGCTTCGGCCTCCTGACGGCGCTGGCTGCCCTCCTTCTGAATGGCCAGGACCTCGTCCAGGGTGGAGATCAGCTCCTGATTGGTATGCTGCAGGGTCTCAATGTCCACAATGGAGCGCTCGGCCTCACGGGCGGTGGCGACGGTGCTCATGTGGAGCATCTCGGCATTCTTCTTGAGCAGCTCATTGGTCATGTCGGTAACAGCAGACTGGGCGGCAGTGGCCTGGCGGGAGCGCTCCAGGCCCAGAGCAAGCACCATCTGGCTCTTCCAGAGGGGGATGGTGTTGACCAGAGAGGTCTGGATCTTCTCGATCATCAGGGTGTCGTTGTTCTGCAGCAGACGGGTCTGGGGGCCCATCTGAATGGAGACCATACGGGTCAGCTCCAGGTCATGGATCTTCTTCTCAAAGCGGTTGACCATGTTGGCATAGTCGTTAAATGCCTCGGCATCCTCCTGACGGCCGGTGGACTGAGCCTTCTCCTTCAGCTCCTTCAGCTCGCCCTCCTGGACCTCCTTCAGCCGCTTCTTGCCGGCCAGAATATACATGGTCAGCTCCTTGTAGTACTGCTGATTCAGGTCATACATCTGGTCCAGCATGGCCACATCCTTCATCAGGTTGACCTGATGCTGCTCCAAAATCTTGACCACCTGGTCCACATTGGCCTCGGCTTTGGAGTACTGGGCCTTCATCTCATCCAGAGAGATCTTGGCCCGCTGGAAAAAGCCCCGCTTCTTCTGCTCGCCGGGAGCATTGTTCTTCAGCTGCACCACCAGAGAGGACAGGGTATTACCCACCTCGCCCAGGTCCTTGGTGCTGACCTTGTTCAGAGCGCTGGTGGAAAAGTCCGCCACGTTCTTCTGAGCGGCCACGCCGTACTGGAGCACCTGGGTGGAATCCCGGATGTCGATCTTCTTGGAGAAATCGTCCACCACCTTGCGCTCAGCCTCACTGAGCATCTGCTCGTCCAGGCTGACGGCAGGGGCCTCGGCCTTCTGCTCCTCAACGGCGTTGGGCGTCAAGGTCAGAGTAGGGGCAGCAGGCGCTGCGGCCGCCTGCTGGGCAGCGGCGGCTTCGCCGGCGGGGTCAAGGGTCAGATTAATATCGCTCATCTTTTCTTTCCTCCTATTTTCCCGATTTCATATCGGTCACTCACGTTTACAATTGTCCGGACGGCTGTATTCCGCCGGTCAGTCCCTCCTGCTGCATCATCTGCTCCAAGACGGTGATCTCAGCAGAAATGTCCATGTATTCGTCCCGGAAGAGACTGTCAAACTGCTTGTCAAAGGCGGCGGAGACCGTCTCCAGCATGGCGCGGATCTTGTCTTTGGCAGCGGTGATGTTTTCTCCGCCCATGCCCAGCTGATCCATCCGGTCGTACTGGTTTAATAGCTTAATGGTAGTGGGGAGATAGTAGTCCATAAACCGGCGGACCACAGAGCGCTTTTCCGGATGGGCCAGCACATGGTCAAAGATCCGGTCGGTGGCAGCTTCCATATGAGACAGCCGGGCAGAGATCTCCTCGTCGGCGATGTTTTCGTTGAGCCTGCGCAGCTCGGATACCGCCCGCTCCCGCTCCTTTTGCAGCGCCGCCACCTCCGGATCCTCAGGCTCCGGCGCAGGCTGGGGCGCTTCTTCCTCCCAGACCTGGTCCGGGAAAAGCAGTCGGCCCACAAAGAAGGCCAAAACAGAGACAGCGGCAGTAACTCCATACCCTGTCACCGTCTTGACGCCGAAGAGGAAGGTGGCGATCAGCCAGGTCAGGGCGATCAAATAGACCGGCACCACCGAGCGCTTCCGCTTTGTCACTTTCACCGGACCGGCCTCCTTCTTTCAAACGGCTTACAAAAGTTACGATCTTATTATATCTGCTCTTCCACCTATCGTCAAGGACGGAAAAGCAATCTGCCACCCATCTTTCGGGCACTTTACTGCTCCCTTTCCTGCCGGGCGTTTTCATAAAGGGGCATGAGCACAGCAGCGCCGGCCTTTACCCGCTCGGCGGCGGAGCTCAGCTCGGGGGCGGCCTCCGGCTCCAGCTTCTCCGGCCGGTATTTGTGCAGCAGCCGCTCCAGCTCCGCCAGGTCTGCCTTGATCCGGTTTCGGTCCTGGCGGTTCAGGTCTTTGCCGCAGACACGCAGGGCCTCCTTGACCTGAATGGCCAGTCCCTCCGCCTCGTTGCGGGCCTCCATCGCTTCCCGGCGAAGGCCGTCGGTCTGGGCATACGCCTCGGCGTCCCGGATCGCCTCACGTATCTCCTCTTCCGAGAGGTTGGAGTTGGAGGAGATGACGATCTCCTGTGCCCTCCCGGTGGCCAGGTCCCGGGCGCTGACCTTGAGGATGCCGTTTGCGTCCAGGTCAAAGGTCACCTCGATCTGAGGGATCCCTCTGGGCGCCCGCTTAATGCCGGTGAGTTTGAATTTGCCGATGGTCTTGTTGTCCCGGGCCATGGGCCGCTCGCCCTGGAGGACATGGATCTCCACATTAGACTGAAAGTTGGCCGCTGTGGTAAAAATCTGAGAGTAGCGGACCGGCAGGGTAGAATTGCGGGAGATGAGCCGTGTGGCCACGCCCCCCACCGTCTCAATGGAGAGGGACAGAGGGGTCACATCCAGCAGCAGGATCTCCTTTCCGGTGCCCGTGGTGGTCATGGCTCCGCCCAGAGTCCCGCCCTGAACGGCGGCGCCCAGGGCCACGCACTCGTCCGGATTCAGCCCCTTGGAGGGCATCATGCCCACCAGAGAGCGGACGTGCTCCTGAACGGCGGGGATGCGGGTGGAGCCTCCCACCAGCAGCACCCGGCCCAGCTGGGACACGGAGATGCCGGCATCGTTGAGGGCGGTCTGGACCGGCATGGTAGTCCGCTCCACCAGATCCCGGGTCAGCCGCTCGAACTGGGTGCGGGTGACGGTGATCTCCATGTGGAGCGGGCCGGAACGGGTCTGGGCCAGGAAGGGCAGATTCACCACGGTGGATGTGGCGGCGGACAGCTCCTTCTTCGCCTTCTCCGCCGCCTCCCGAATGCGCTGGAGGGCGGCCGGGTCCTTGGCAGCGTTGTACTTCGTCTGCTGCTTGAACTCGCTGACCAGATAGTTTGTCAGCCGCTGGTCAAAATCGTCGCCCCCCAAATGATTGTCTCCGCAGGTGGACAGTACTTCAATGACGCCCTCGCCGATCTCAATAATGGACACATCAAAGGTGCCGCCGCCCAGGTCATAGACCATGATCTTCTGGCTCTCACCGTGGTCCAGGCCGTAGGCCAGGGCCGCTGCGGTGGGCTCGTTGATGATGCGGCGGACATTCAGCCCGGCAATGCGCCCGGCATCCTTGGTGGCCTGGCGCTGGACATCATTAAAGTAGGCGGGAACGGTGATGACGGCGTCCGTCACCGGATGGCCCAGATATTCCTCTGCGTCCGCCTTCAGTTTTTGAAGGATCATGGCGCTGATCTCCTGCGGGGTGCGGCGGCGGCCCCCCAGCTCCAACCGGCTGTCGGTGCCCATCTCCCGCTTGATGGAGGAGACGGTGCCTTCTGCGTTGGTGACGGCCTGGCGCTTGGCCAGGTCTCCCACCAGGCGTTCTCCGTTCTTGGTAAAGGCCACCACGGACGGCGTGGTGCGGTTACCCTCTGCATTTGCGATGATAACGGGCTTGTCTCCCTCCAGAACAGCGACACAGCTGTTGGTCGTGCCCAGGTCGATCCCGATAATGGAACTCATAGCGGCAGCTCCTGTCTCACAAGCATGATCTCGGATCGGGCAGCGCCTGATCCCGTTTTATCTTGGTTATGGTAGCACAAGAAAATGAAGTTTCTATGAATATTTGGCAGGAAATACAAAAGCTTTTCCTTCCATCCCGTAAATCAGCCGGAGGAAGATGTCTGTTCCGCCGCTGTTTTTTCACAACCTGTGAAATCCTTAATTTAAGTGAAAACGCCTTGACGATTTTGGGCAAAGCGGATAGAATAAAGCGGATTTGAGGCGCAAGTGTCACAGTCTGCGCTGGCTCGTACCGGCTTATTTTGTTCTGAGCGCAGAATGGCCCGTTTTTTGAATGGAGGCATAACAGATCATGTCAAAAGCGCGAAAAGTAATCCTGATCATTCTATCCGCCGTTGCCCTGCTGGTCATTGGCGCCTATGTCTTTTTGCAGATCCAGCTGAACAAAATCAACCGCATTTCCACCGGCGAGACCGAATTTACCGCAGAGGATTTTGACGAGGACACCGATGACCCCGACACCATCAGCAGCGTAGACTGGGGCCGGCTCAACGGGGTGGAGACCCGTCCCGGCGTGACCAACATCCTGCTGGTGGGCCAGGACACCCGGGTGGCCGGTCAGCGCGCCCGTTCGGACAGCATGATTATCCTTACCGTGGACACCGACCGCAGCCGCCTGAGCATGGTCTCACTCATGCGTGACCTGTATGTCCAGATCCCAGGCTACAGTGACAACAAGATCAACGCTGCCTACGCCTTTGGCGGTTTCCCCCTGCTGGATCAGACCATTGAGACCAATTTCGGCATCCACATCGACTACAACGTAGAGGTGGACTTCGCCGGCTTTAAGAACGTCATTGACACGCTGGGCGGCATTGACATTACCCTCAACGAGGAAGAGGTTGCCTATATGAACGGCACCCACAAGTACAGCTACAAGAGCCAGCAGGATCCCATTTCCGGCCTGGTCGTCGGCACCAACCATCTCGATGGCGAGGCCGCATTGATGTATGCCCGCATCCGCTATGTGGGTACCGGCAATTATCGGGACGACTACGGCCGCACCCAGCGCCAGCGCATTGTGATTCAAACCGTGTTCCGGCAGATCAAGGATCAGCCCTGGGGCAGCCTGCTGACCATCTATGACAAGGTCTCCGGCGATCTGACCACCGACATGACCAACGACGAGATCCTCTCCATTGCCCTGACTGCCTACGGCCTGGGGGCGGATTCCATTGACGAATACCGCATCCCTGCCGACGGCACATACTCTGGTCAGAGAGTGCACGGAATGGCAGTCCTTGTCCCCAACGACTGGAACTCCACCCGGGCAGACCTGCAGGAGTTTATCTACGGCTGACCGAATATCGCCATGCCCCTCCAAAGCTGAGGCCTTGGAGGGGCATTTTCTGTATAAGCTTACGAAATCTTTAATTCACCCCCAAAATGCCTTGACGATTTTAAGGAAAACGATTAGAATAAAGCGAGTTTGTTGCAGAAAAAAAGTGCAGTATGCGTACCCGGATTTGATCCGGTCCGCCCCTTTGGGGACGGCTTATTTAGAATGGAGGCAGCACACAGATATGTCAAAAGTTCGTAAAGTCATTCTGATCATCCTGACCGTACTGGCCCTGATGGTCATCGGCGCATATGCGTTCTTGCAGATGCAGCTGAACAAAATCAACCGTGTCACCGCTGAGGAGACCGACTTCACCACCGAAGATTTTGATGAGGATACGGATGAGCCGGATACCATCAGCGATGTGAACTGGGGCAACGCCACCGACGTGGCCGCCCAGAACGGCGTGACCAACATCCTGCTGGTAGGTCAGGACACCCGGGTGGCCGGTCAGCGGGCCCGCTCCGACAGCATGATTATTCTGACTGTCGATAACAACCGGAAGCGGCTGAGTATGACCTCTATCATGCGTGACCTTTATGTCCAGATCCCCGGTTACAGCGACAACAAGATCAACGCCGCTTACGCCTTTGGCGGCTTCCCGCTGTTGGACCAGACGATCGAGACCAACTTCGGCATTCATATTGACTACAATGTGGAGGTAGACTTCTCCGGCTTCATCGACATTATTGACGCCGTCGGCGGCATTGACATCAAGCTCAACGAGGCAGAGGTTGCCTATATGAGCGGAACCAGCCAGTACAGCGGCAAGAGCCAGGCCGATCCCATCTCCGGCCTGTCCGTGGGTTACAACCACCTCAACGGTGAGGCCGCTCTGGTCTACGCCCGCATCCGCTATGTGGGCACCGGCAACGCCAGAGATGACTTTGGCCGTACCGAGCGTCAGCGTATCGTGATCCAGACCGTGTTTCAGAAAATGAAGGATGAGCCTTGGAGCAATCTGCTCAACATCTATGACAAGGTGGCAGGCGACCTGACTACCGATATGACCAACGATCAGATCCTGGAGATCGCACTGGCTGCCTACGGCCTGGGCGTGGACTCCATTGAGGAATACCGGGTCCCCGCCGACGGCACCTATTCTGGCCAGACCGTTCGCAAGATGTCCGTTCTGGTCCCTAACGACTGGAATACCCTGCGGGCCGACCTGCAGGAGTTCATCTACGGCCCTTTGGTTGGAACGCTACGAGGTGATTTGACAAGCTGCAGCGTGCCTCCCCATTCGGGGAGGCACGCCGTTTTGCTTGGATGATTTACTTTGCGACTGCAGGCTCGATCTCATTGACCAGAGCGGCATAGCCCTCTTCGCCGGTGCGGATACGGACCACGTTCTCTACGTTGTAGACAAACAGCTTGCCGTCTCCCACATGGCCGGTGTAGAGCGCCAGCTTGGCAGCGGCAATCACCTGATCCACAGGAACGGTAGAGACAACCACCTCCACCTTCAGCTTGGGATGGAGGGACATGGTCATCGGTACACCACGGTAGTACTCGATCTTGCCCTTCTGGTTGCCGCAGCCCATGACCTGCGTGACGGTCATGCCGGTAACGCCAACCTGAGCCAGAGCGCCCTTGAGGGCCTCGAACTGGTTCTGACGGCAGAGGATATCCACCTTGGTGTAGGCGCCGTAGGATGCGCCAGCGGTGGCAACCACGGGGACAGACTGCTGTACCTGCTCGACGGGGACTGCTACGTCAATGGGGACATTGCCGGTAACGGCCAGATCCTCGCCGCCATCCCGGTCGTGGAGGTCAAATCCGCCGTAGGCAGAGGGCAGACCGTGCTCGGTGGCGTCCAGACCGAGGATCTCCTCCTCAGCGGTGACCCGGAGGCCGACGAGCGCCTTGATGATCAGGAACGCAATCGTAATGGTGACGGTCGTCCATGCAGCCACGGTCACAAAGCCCAGAAGCTGCAGGCCAAGCTGGTGGAAGCCGCCGCCGTAGAACAGGCCGACAACCTCATCATTACCGGGAACAGAGGTGGTGGAGAACAGACCCACGGCGATGGTGCCCCAGATACCGTTCATCATATGGACAGCCACGGCGCCAACGGGGTCGTCAATACGGAGCTTATAGTCCAGCAGCCACACGCCGAAGCAGACCAGCAGACCGGCGACAATGCCAATAATAAGTGCGCCGAGGCAGTCGGTGGTGTCGCAGGGGGCGGTGATGGCCACCAGACCTGCCAGCGAAGCGTTGAGCGCCATGGAGACGTCGGGCTTGCCGTACTTGACCCAGGTGAAGATCATGCAGGTCACAGTGGCAACTGCAGGAGCAACCGTGGTGGTCAGGAAGATGGAGCCGAGCTGCTCAACAGAGGTGGCGGCAGCGCCGTTAAAGCCGTACCAACCCAGCCAGAGGATGAAAACGCCCAGTGCGCCCAGCGGCAGGCTGTGGCCGGGGAAGGTATGCACCTCAATGGAGCCGTCCTTCTTCTTGCGGAACTTGCCGATACGGGGGCCAAGGATCTTGGCGCCCACCAGAGCGGAGATGCCGCCCACCATGTGAATGGCGCAGGAGCCGGCAAAATCGTGGAAGCCCAGCTGAGCCAGCCAGCCGCCGCCCCAGATCCAGTGCGCCTCGATGGGATAGATCAGGGCAGAGATGACGCCGGAGTAGATGCAGTAACTCAGGAATTTGGTACGCTCTGCCATAGCGCCGGAGACGATGGTCGCCGTAGTGGCGCAGAAGACCAGATTGAATACGAAGTTGGACCAGTCGAAGCTCCCATAGGCTGTGAAGATATCAAAGCCGGGCTTGCCGATCAGGCCGACCAGATCCTCACCCAGCAAGAGGCTGAAGCCGATGAGAATGAAGACCACTGTACCGATACAGAAGTCCATCAGGTTCTTCATGATGATGTTACCTGCATTTTTGGCGCGGGTAAAGCCAGCTTCCACCATGGCAAAGCCGGCCTGCATCCAGAAGACCAGCGCAGCGCCGATCAGAAACCAGACGCCGAAGGTCTGCCCGGAAATCAATTCCAGGACTGTGGATTCATCCATTTTTCTTTCCTCCCTTACATACAAAAAGGGGCGCATCTCCCGTATCGTACGGAAGACACGCCATTGTGTCTGCCGCTGCTCTCGCAGCATTGCCAAAAGAAAACAGGGCCGAGCATCTTTCCGATGTTCGGCCCCATTGCCTTCGACATGATAAAGTTTATCATATTTTTGCATGAAGTCAATAGCCCATGTTCATCTTTAGCGGGATAGACGAAACTTTCACCGGCAAGTCTGATTTTTTATGCATTTTGCAAATTCCACTCTTGCAAGATGTCGAAGCACCCGGACTGCTTATTTTCCCCAAAACAGGTGGGTGGATTGGGTGCTGATGGAAATATCGTCCTTGGCATAAAAGGTTTGGAGCACTGTCTCCCCCTCGTCGTCGGGCTGCGGTTCTGCGATTTCCCGTGTAAAGACGGTCTCGCCGTTTGGCGCTGCCTTTGTCGTCTCGACGATCAGATAGGCGGTATCCGGCTCCAGGGTCAGCTTCTCCGGGACCTCGCCGGGAGTGTAGGTGTCAGAGCGGACGAGCTGATTGCCGCCGTCCATCTGAACCAGTGTGATCTGAGTGGGGCGGTACATGACGGCGATGTGGACGATCACCGTGTTGCTCTCACTGGTGCGGACGCCGTTTTCCGTCATGGTGGTGGTTTCGGTCATGGTGGTGGTGAATTCCGCACCCTCGCCGATGTCGGTGCCCACCCCATAGCCTTCTCCCTGAACGGCATAGATTTCCCCGTCAGCGGTCTGATAGACTGGATTGACAAAATTGTGCAGGTCGTCATCCGGCGTGTCCGGCAGGATGTAGACGGTACCCTCAATGGTATCGTTTTCTCCGCTGTCTGTCACCTCAATATTCCAATGGATGTCGCAAAAGTTCTCCGCAAACTGTTCTCCCCACGCTTCTCCGTCCTCATTTGTCCATGTTGGGCAGATCAGATAGGCGCCCTCCACACCGCCGAAGTCCATCTGCTCCGCATGATGGTTCTCCCCCTGCTCCACTGTGGCGTAGAGCCGACCCTGTTCCACACAGACGTTTTTACCCCCGGTGAGCGCCAGCTCATCGAGGCTAAAAGAGTCCCTTGCGACAAAAGCCCCGATCAGCCGGTCTCCCCCGCTCTCCGTCCCCGCTCCCTCCTGCGCCAATTGGCAGCCGGAGAGGGTGAATCCCATGACCGCAGCCAGCACCGCAGTCAGAAACCGTTTATGCTTCATCGTCATTCTCCTCCAGATTTCCGTCAAATTTCAAAATGTCGCCCACGTCGCACTGCAAAAAATAGCAGATGCGGTTGATGGTGTGGAATCGCACGCCCTTGGCCTTGCCGCTGCGGAGGACGGAGAGATTTGCCTCCGTTATGCCCACCAGCTTACACAGCTCCTTGGAGGTCATGCCCCGGGCTTTCAGCACATCCTCCAGATAAATCCGTATCGCCATGTCCTATCCTCAGATAAACAGGTCGTTGTCACGCTTGAGCTGCTGATTTTCCCGGACGTACCGGGCCAGCAGCAGCGCTGTCAGGACAAAGGCGACGGAAAACAGCGGGAAGGAGATGTCCACCGCTGTGGACAGCAGCTCGCCGGAAGCGATCAGCTGTAACAGGTGGTATCCGATGTCCGCAAGGACGGAGATGGTCAGCACACGGGCGCAGAGCTTGGACAGATGCTCCGACGCTGCCACCGCGGCCTCCGAGTAGCGGTCTGCTTTCAAAGCGTCCAGCAGACGAACGGCGGCAAAGGTCACCAGAATGTCCAGCCCATAGGGCAGGGCATCCACCACGCTTTTCAGCACGAGAAACACATAGGTCATCGTCAGCTCCGGCTCCATGTCGTAAATCAAATCGGCTTGGTTGCTCTCCTGCACACTGCGAATGGCTCCGGGTAAGCTGCCGAAGCAGCCGGAAAAAATGACAAATACAAAGAAAACGATGAGCAGATACAGCAGCACACACAGGCCGTGGTAGAGCTGCTCCGTATCCGCATTTCTCCAACGGCTCAGCACCCGCAGCACCAGATATCCGCAGAGCACGGAATAGAACGTGCCGCCGAGCAGGTCTCCGGGTCTGGGCGTCGAGAACAATCCGGGGTTCACCATAAAATAGAGCACCGCAAACAGCAACACGCTCAGCACCGGCAGCAGGAAATCCGCCTTACAGGTTTCCTCCCGCTGCCTCAGCCGCAGGAAAAGCACTGCCGGGATCAGGCTGAGGACAATGTACAGAACAACGGCAATCCCATTCCCAATCCCACCTGAGAGGGACAGCACCCGCAGCCCCGCCCCAATTTGCTCAAAGGGAAAGGCAACGAGGGTGGAAAACCAGCCGGAAAAACGGGCCTGCAAAAAGGAAAACAGCAGGCAGAATACCGCCTCCGCCGCCAGCAGGGCAAAGAGCAGCTTTCGTTCCATAAAAACGCCTCCTCACATTGAATTATTGTTTGTCAATAATTTTTTGAGAAAATTTTGCGGCGCATCTCACCTGTGCCGTGAGATGCGCCGCTGTTTTTATAAGCTGACCGGGATGTCATACGTGATCTCCGCCCCATCCGGCTCCACATGGCAGCCGAGGGCAAGAATGTGGACGCCCGCCTGCGCCGCCTCCTGGAGGGCAGCGCCAAAGGCCGGGTGGGTCTCGTCGTTGGGCGTGAGGGTGTGGATGCCCTCCATCTGGGCGACGAAAATGAGCCAGCTCTCAAAGCCCTCCTCCCTCGCCCGGATCAGGCCGTGGATGTGCTTGACGCCCCGTTCTGTTGGGGCATCCGGGAATTTGGCGAGGCCGTCCTGCTCCAGAGTCACGCCTTTGACCTCAATCAGGTGACGCCTGCCCCCCTCCTCCACCAGAAAATCAAAACGGGAGTCACCGTGGGTGAACTCCGGCGTCACCTGAATGGGGTCTTGGAACAGGCCGGAATGGGGCAGATATTCCGCCAGGATGTGGTTGGGAGACTGGGAATCCATATTAATGAGCCGCTCTCCTTTTCGGGCAGCCACCAGATCGTAGGCGGTTTTGCGCTCAAGGTTCTCAGACCGCACCAGATAGACCTGCGCTCCCGGCACCAGCAGTTCCCTGCATCTGCCGGTATTTTTGACATGGACGGTTTCCTCCCGGCCATTTAGCAGCACCTGAGCAATAAAGCGGTTGGGCCGGCGGAGAAATATGGCCTCATAAATGTTAGGATAGCGCATTTCAATCCCCTTCCGAACGAAATCTAAAGCCGTTGATTTAGCAGACATCATCATACTTCACCAACGTAGATCCGTCAACTTTGAAAAAGACCAGTGTTCATAGTTTGTTTGCAAACCCGTTGCAAAAACTTCAAGCATCCTCCCCTCAAAACCGCTATTCTATCTATATTGAGAGGGACGTGAATGCAAGTCACTCTTTCAGTTCAAACCACTGTGCCCGGCAAATGCAGATGCGCTTGCCGGGCACAGACGACTTTGGTTTGTTCACAAAAACTTCTTAATCCTCTCACAATTTCTTCATCCTTCCCAGCGGCAAGTCTGCTATACTTCTCATTGTCAGGAGCAAAGTATTTGTTTTCTTGCAAACTCTCTTTCTTTTCTCTCTTTTCTCTTTAAGATGCCCCCGGCAGATGAATGTCTGCCGGGGGTGTCCATTTTGCGTTCGGTAAACTCTGCATGCTCGTAAAGAATCCATCGGTAACAAAACGCTAACTGCCTATCAAATTCAAATCAGAAAACCAAGCGGTAATTATAGAGATGCAACCTACTCAATGACTGGTGGCAAAAACAAAAGCGACGGACAAACCGTCGCTTTTGTTCGTGTTGGCACTACCAATTTTCCCAGGCCGTCTCCAGCCAAGTATCGTAGGCGCAGGTGAGCTT
>OMVL01000040.1 GCA_900314485.1 uncultured Eubacteriales bacterium | reverse complement strand
CAGGTGATGACTACGGCGCTGTTTATGGCCCATTTCGGCCTGCTGGCCCTTTCCGGTACCCAGGCCGCCTGGACTGCAACCGTCTCCAACGCCATCTGCCTGGCCCGCAATCTCTTTTACTACCTGACCCGGGGGAAGCATGGCCCTTTCAGCGAAAAGACCGCCGCCGTCTTAAAGCCCGCCATCTTTGCTGTCCTGCTCATTGTATTCGGCATTGCCACCTGGAGCAGCATTGCGTCGTTTTTCTGCCTCATGGCCATGGTGCTCTATACCGTCTCCTTCTCGCTGACCGATCCCCAGAAGGTGCGGGTGGTGTCCCTCATCGGGATCCCCTTTATGATGATCTATGACTTTATGACCGGCTCCATTGCCGGAGTCTTGAACGAGAGCATTGCTGCGGCCAGCACGGTTGTGGGCTTGTGGCGCTATCATCGAAAAGATCCGGAGCCGGCGTCCGACCGGTCTAACTGAAGGAGGTCCATCCATGGCAAAGCTGTATTTTAAATTCGGCGCCATGGGCTCGTCCAAGACGGCCCAGGCGCTGATGACCAAGTTCAACTATGAGGAGAAGGGAAAGCGCGTCCTGCTCATCAAACCCGCCACCGACAACCGGGACGACCGGGTGGACGAGCACGGCAATGTCTGTACCATCGTCCGTTCCCGCATCGGCCTCTATGCCGAGGCTGTCGCCGTCTCCCCGGAGGACGATGTGAGAAAGCTCTATTTGACCCGCCACGAAGAATCTCCACTGGACGTGCTCATCTGTGATGAGTGCCAGTTCCTCACCGGCGGGCAGGTGGATCAGATGAAGGAACTGGCGGATCTGGACGATGTGCCCGTCCTCTGCTTCGGCCTGCGGGCGGACTTTCAAACCAAGCTGTTTCCCGGATCCAAGCGGCTGTTTGAGATCGCCGACAGCATCACCGAGATCAAGTCCGTCTGCCGCTGCGGACGCAAGGCCACGGTAAACGCCCGGTTTGACGACAGCGGTGTCATTATCACCGAGGGAGATCAGGTCTGCATCGGCGGCAACGACCGGTATGAGGGTGTCTGTTATAAGTGCTACCGGGAAATGATTCGAAATCAGGGAAGAAAAATGATTCGCTAAGGAGGAAAGAATGATGGAATTAAAGGAGATCCTGTCAAAGGTTGACCATACCCTGCTGGCTCAGAGTGCAACCTGGGAGGAGATAAAAACGATCTGCGACGACGGCATCAAGTACGAAACTGCCTCTGTCTGCATCCCCGCAAGCTATGTCAGGCAGGCAAAGGAATATGTGGGCGGCCGGCTGAAGATCTGCACAGTCATCGGTTTTCCCAACGGCTACTCCACCACCGCCACCAAGTGCTTTGAGACGGCTGACGCCGTGGCAAACGGCGCTGACGAGATCGACATGGTCATCAACATCGGCTGGCTGAAGGACAAAAAGTATGACGCTCTGCTGGAGGAGATTCAAAGGGTGAAGGCTGCCTGCCACGGCAAGCTCCTGAAAGTCATCATTGAGACCTGCCTGCTCACAGACGAGGAGAAGGTCAAAATGTGTGAGATCATCTCTCAGTCCGGGGCGGAATATATCAAGACCTCCACCGGCTTTTCCACAGGCGGCGCCACCCGTGAGGACGTAGCCCTCTTTGCCGCCCATGTGGCTCCTCATGTGAAGATCAAGGCCGCCGGCGGCATCTCCTCCATTGCTGACGCAGAGGACTTTATCCGGCTGGGAGCGGACCGTCTGGGCACCAGCCGCATTGTCAAAATCGTCAAAGCGGGGGAGTGAGCGAAGACATTTATCAGCGAAATTTATGAAAGAGTATTGATTCTTTTTTCCAATCTGATATAATTACGGTGTGTGAAGAGCACACCAAATTGAAAAGGGGAGATAATACCTATGAAGAAAACGATCGCACTTTTGCTGGCGCTTGTTCTGGCACTGGGCTGCCTGACCAGCTGCGGCGGCAATGGTCAGTCCGACAATCAGGCGGCTGACGTCAGAGTTGCTATGATCACCGATTACGGCGACATCACCGACCAGTCCTTCAACCAGACCACCTACGAGGCCTGCAAGGCGTTCTCCGAGGCCAACGGCCTGGACTTCAGCTACTTCAAGCCCGTTTCCGACTCCGATGAGGACCGTGTCTCCATGATCGAGTCCGCCATCGACCAGGGCTACAACGTGGTCGTCATGCCCGGCTATGCTTTCGGCAAGGCCATCGAGACCACCGCTTCTGAGTATCCCGACATCACCTTCATCGCTCTGGACGTCTCTGCCGGCGACTTCTCCGCTGACTACGTGATCCCTTCCAACCTGTATTCCGCCGTCTATCAGGAAGAGCTGTGCGGCTATATGGCCGGCGTTGCCGCTGTCAAGCTGGGCTACACCAAGCTGGGCTTCCTGGGCGGCATGGCTGTTCCCGCCGTTCAGCGCTATGGCTACGGCTTCGTGCAGGGCGCTAACGCCGCCGCTGAGGAGCTGGGCCTCACCGACGTCTCCCTGAAGTATGCTTACGGCAACCAGTTCTATGGCGATGCTGACATTACCGCCGCTATGGACGCATGGTATGCCGACGGCACTGAGGTCGTCTTTGCCTGCGGCGGCGGCATCTTCACCTCCGCTGCCGAGGCCGCTGCCAAGGTGGGCGGCAAGGTCATCGGCGTCGACGTGGATCAGGCCGGCATCATTGACGGCAGCTATGGCGAGGGTATGACCGTCACTTCCGCTATGAAGGGCCTGGCTGCCACCGTCAACACCATGCTTCAGGTCGTCGTGGACGGCAAGTTCGACCAGTACGGCGGTCAGATCGACACGCTCGGTCTGGTCTCCGACGTTCCCGCTGAGAACTATGTCCAGCTGGCCGGCTCCACCCAGTTTGCCGACGGCTTCACCGAGGCTGACTACAACGATCTGGTCAAGGCCATGAATGCCGGCGAGATCACCGTCTCCAACGACATCACACTCAGCGCTTCTGACTTCGCCACCGTTATCACTGTGGACGATCAGGGCAACATCAAGTAATCAAACCGCTTCCGATTTGTGAAGTACCGGGGGGAGAGCCCAGATGCTCTCCCCCTTTTTCAAAAACAGACCGAAAAGAAGGAGAGGAATGGCACATGGCTGAATATGTGATCGAGATGCTGCATATCACCAAGCGATTCCCCGGCATCATCGCCAACGATGATATTTCCCTCCAGCTAAAAAAGGGCGAGATCCATGCACTTTTGGGTGAGAACGGCGCAGGCAAGTCCACCCTCATGTCTGTGCTGTTCGGCCTGTACCAGCCGGAGGAAGGGGAGATCCGCAAGGATGGGGCCAAGGTAGAGATACACGACCCCAACGATGCCAACGCGCTGGGCATCGGCATGGTCCATCAGCACTTCAAGCTGGTGGAGTGTTTTTCCGTGCTGGACAACATTATTCTGGGCGTAGAGCCGAACAAGATGGGTTTCCTGCAAAAGAAGGAGGCCCGGGAAAAGGTGATCGCCCTTTCAGAAAAGTATGGCCTCCGGGTGGACCCGGACGCCATCATTGAGGACATCACCGTGGGTATGCAGCAGCGTACCGAAATTCTGAAGATGCTCTATCGGGACAACGAGATCCTGATTTTTGACGAGCCCACCGCCGTGCTGACGCCCCAGGAGATTGAGGAGCTGATGCAGATCATGCGGAATTTGGCCAAGGAGGGTAAGAGCATCCTCTTTATCTCCCATAAACTGAACGAGATCATGTCCGTGGCCGACCGCTGCACCGTTCTCCGTAAGGGCAAGTATATCGGCACCGTGGACATTAAGGACACCACCGCCGAGGGCCTTTCCGCCATGATGGTGGGCCGTGACGTCAACTTCCACGTGGAGAAAAAGCCTGCCCAGCCCGGCGAAGTGGTGCTGGACGTGCAGAATATGGTGGTCGCCTCCAAGACCCACAATAACAACGCCGTCAAAGGTGTCTCCTTCAAAATCCGCAGAGGCGAGATCGTCTGCATTGCCGGCATCGACGGCAACGGTCAGACCGAACTTGCCTACGGCATCTCCGGACTGGAGCCGATCAAGGAGGGCGCTATCCTCTTTAACGGCGCAGACATCTCCCGCATGTCCATCCGCAAGCGCAATACCGGCGGCCTGAGCCACATCCCGGAAGACCGGCATAAGCACGGCCTGGTGCTGGACTACTCGCTGGAGAATAATATCGTTTTGGAGCGTTACTTCGAACCCGAGTTCACCTCCAAGGCGGGCTTCCTCAGGGAGCAGAATATCCGCGCCTACGCCGAGCGCATCATTGCTGAGTACGATGTCCGCTCCGGCCAGGGTCCCATCACCATTGCCCGCTCCATGTCAGGCGGCAATCAGCAAAAGGCCATCGTCGGCCGTGAGATCGACAAGAATCCCGACCTGCTCATTGCTGTTCAGCCCACCCGGGGTCTGGACGTGGGCGCGATCGAGTTCATCCACAAGCAGCTGGTGGCCCTCCGTGACGCCGGCAAGGCGGTGCTCCTCATCTCCCTGGAGCTGGACGAGGTCATGGACGTGTCCGACCGTATTCTGGTCATGTACGAGGGAGAGATCGTGGGCGAGCTGGATCCCAAGAAAACTACCGTGGAAGAGATGGGCCTCTACATGGCCGGCGCCAAGAGAGATGAGGTGAAGGCATGAAAAAGAATCTGCTGAAAAGCGAAGGCATCCAGACCTTCCTTGCGTCCCTGGTCTGCATTTTCCTGGGCCTGTTCATCGGCTTCATCGTCCTGCTCTTTATCAATCCCGCCGGCGCATTTGAAGCCATCTCGGCAGTCATCAAAAACTTCTTCAACTACTCCAGAGCCAACTTGCAGCTAAAGAACTTTGGCAACACCCTGGTCAAGACTGCGCCCCTTCTGATGTGCGCGCTCTCCGTCCTGTTCTGCTACAAGGTGGGCCTGTTTAACATTGGGGCCGCCGGCCAGTATGTGGTGGGCAGCTGCATCAGCATCTATGCCGCCCTTTCCTGGGGCATGCCCTGGTGGGCCTGCCTGCTGCTGGCTGTTCTGGTGGGTGCTGTCTACGGAGCTATTGTAGGATTCCTCAAGTCCTACTGCAACGTGAACGAGGTCATCTCCGGCATCATGCTCAACTGGATCGGCCTCTATACCACCAATATGATCCTGAACGCTGTCAAGGACGGGGCCAGTCCCTACACCCTCCACCTGAAGGACTACGCCCCTCAGGCATTGCTGCCCACACTGGGACTGGATAAGCTCTTTGCAGGCAATACCTATGTCTCTTTAGCCATCCCGCTGGTCATCGTCATTGCCATATTGCTCAAGGTCATTCTGGATAAGACCAGATTCGGCTATGAGCTGAAGGCCACCGGCTTTAACAAGCACGCAGCCAAATACAGCGGTATGGCGGAGCGGCGGAATATCATCCTGACTCTGGCCATTGGAGGAGCGCTGGCGGCCTTGGGCGGCGGACTTTTGTACCTCACCGACTATGAGCAGTGGGCCTGCACCCAGTCCTCTGTCCCCGGCATGGGCTTTAACGGCATTGCTGCCGCCTTCCTGGGCGGACTGAATCCGGTGGGCACCATCTTTGCCTCCTACTTCATCCAGCACATCACCTCGGGCGGCGCGTATGTGGACAAGACGCTGTACTCCGCGCAGATCTCTGACCTCATCTCTGCCCTGATCATCTACCTCTGCGGCTTCGTGGGCTTCATGAAGCTGGCCATGAAAAAGCGCCTTGTCAAGCGGGAAGAGAAGAAAGGGGAGAGCAAATAATGTTACTGCTGGTACAATACACCTTGATCTTCGCCTCCGTCCTCCTGCTGGTCGCTCTGGGCGGATGCTATTCCGAGCACTCCGGCGTCATTAATCTGGGCCTGGAGGGCATCATGGTCATCGGCGCTCTGGGCGGCGCCCTGATGATGCGCTATCTCCCTGGGAGCATGCCCGGCTTCTTTATGGTCCTGCTGACCCTGCTGGGCGCCATCCTCTTCGGCGTAGCCTATTCCGCTCTTCTGGCGGTGGCCTGCATCAACTTTAAGGCGGATCAGACCATTGTAGGTACCGCCCTGAACATTCTGGGCACCGCTCTGGCCACCGTTCTGGTCAAGGCAATGAACATGTCTGTCAGCCAGGACGACGTGTCCTCCACCATCCAGTACGTGGAGCAGAAGAAGAATTTTATCATGTACTTCGGCTCCTTTGAGTTCAACTGGTTTATGGTCATTACCGTCATTGTGCTCATCATCGCCTATGTGGTGCTCTACAAGACCAAGTTCGGCCTTCGTATGATGGCCTGCGGCGAGCATCCTCAGGCGGCGGCCTCTGTGGGCATCAACGTCTACAAAATGCGCTGGGCGGGCGTCCTTATCTCCGGCGTCTTCGGCGCTCTGGGCGGCATCAGCTACATTCTGGCGGGTGTGTCCGAGTGGAAGTTTGAAAACGGCGTGGCGGGCTTCGGCTTTCTGGCCCTTGCTGTTATGATCTTCGGCCAGTGGAAGCCCCTGCGCATCGCCCTGGCGGCCCTTCTGTTCGGCCTGTTCCGGGCGTTGAGCAATGTCTATATCGGCATCGACTTTTTGGCCGCCCTCAATATCCCCAGCACCGTTTACAATATGATGCCCTATATCATCTCCCTGCTGGTCCTTGCCTTTACCTCCAGGACCTCCAAGGCACCCAAGGCGGAGGGCATTCCCTATGATCCCGGCCAGCGTTGACTTTCCATATTGGAGGTGGCTGTTATGAGAATGTACGACATCATTGAGAAGAAACGGGACGGACTGGCCCTTTCTGACGAAGAGATCCGCTTTTTCGTAGACGGATACACCGACGGCAGCATTCCGGACTATCAGGCCTCCGCTCTGTGCATGGCCATCTTCTTCCGGGGCATGAACGATCGAGAGATCTCCGTTCTCACCGACGCCATGGCCCACTCCGGGGACATGATCGACCTCTCCCGCTTCGGTACCCTCTCCGCCGACAAGCACTCCACCGGCGGCGTGGGAGACAAGACCTCCCTCATTGTCATGCCTATTGTGGCGGCGCTGGGGGCGAAGGTGGCCAAGATGACCGGCAGAGGTCTGGGCCACACGGGCGGAACGGTGGACAAACTGGAGTCCATTCCCGGCTATCAGATCGCCCTGGACAGCGAGCGCTTCCTCACCCAGGTAGAGGACATCGGCATCTCTCTGGTGGGCCAGTCGGGCAACCTGACTCCGGCGGACAAAAAGCTCTACGCCCTGCGGGACGTGACAGCCACTGTCAACTCCATCCCCCTTATCACCTCCAGTATCATGTCCAAAAAGCTGGCGGCAGGGGCGCACAACATCGTCCTTGATGTAAAGGTGGGCTCCGGGGCCTTTATGAAGACCCCGGCGGACGGCAGAGCGCTGGCGGAGAAGATGGTCTCCATCGGAAAGCTCTGCGGGCGGAACATGACCGCCGTCCTCACCAATATGGACGTGCCGCTGGGGCATAACATCGGCAACGCCCTCGAGGTGCGGGAGGCGGTGGCCGTCCTGAAAGGGGAGAGCCGGGGCGACTTGAGAGAGGTCTGTATCGCCCTTGCCTCCAACCTGATCCGCATGGTCTTTGACCTCACGGAAGAGGAGGCCCGGCGCCGTGTCATTGACGCACTCGGGAGCGGAGCGGCCTTCTCCAAGCTGAAGGAGTGGATCTCCGCCCAGGGGGGAGACACCCGCTGTCTGGACGACCCGTCTCTGTTTCCTGCTACCGCCTTTGCCTATGAGATTCAGTCGCCCGTCAACGGCTACATCCGGAAGATGGATGCCGAGCGCATCGGCATTACCAGTGTTATGCTGGGTGCCGGGCGGGAGACCAAGGACGCCCCCATTGATTACAGCGCTGGCATCGTCCTTTGCAAAAAGGTGGGGGAGCGGGTCAGCGCAGGGGAGACGCTGGCCACCCTCTACACCAACCGGGAATCGGCGCTGGCAGAGGCTGCGGAGCACTATCTGACCGCCCTTACCTTTGGTGAGACGCCGCCGGAACCTCAGCCGCTGATCTATGAGATCGTCCGCTGACAAGACGGGGAGGAGAGGGACATGGAACAAATGCTCGTCATCGGCATTGCCGGCGGCTCCGGCTCCGGCAAGAGCACCATCTCCAATCTGTTGAAAAAGAAGTTCGGAGATGCCCTGACCATCATTAAGCACGACGATTATTACAAGGCCCAGCACGAAAAGCCTTTTGAGGAGCGGGTCAAGACCAACTATGACGCGCCTGAGGCCTTTGACACCGACCTCATGGCCCAGCATCTCAGCCTCCTGCGTCAGGGCTTTGCCATCGACTGCCCGGTCTACGATTACAATATCCACGACCGGACGGGAGAGGTAAAGCGGATCGAGCCGACCAGAGTGCTGGTCATCGACGGGATCCTGGCTCTGGCAGAGCCGAAACTCCGGGAGTTTATGGACGTGAAGATCTTCGTAGATACCGATGCGGACATCCGCATTCTCCGCCGCATCCGGCGGGACGTCAACAAGCGGGGCAGGACGCTGGAATCTGTGGTCGAGCAGTACGTCTCCACCGTCAAGCCCATGCACGAGATGTATGTGGAGCCGAGCAAAAAGTTTGCGGATGTGATCATCCCGGAGGGAGGACACAATTTGGTGGCCATGGAGATGATCGAAAACCGGGTCAAGGCCCATCTGACGTAGTCAGGCGCGCAGACCGCCCGCAATTTAAAACGCACAGCGACCGGTTACACTCACCGGACGCTGTGCGTTTTGCGGTAATTACGATTCCTTTACCTGTTTCATGGAAAGGGAGATGCGCTTCTTTTTCTCGTCTGCGTCCAGGACCACGACCTTGACGATGTCTCCCACGGAGACCACCTCACTGGGGTGACGGATGAACCTGTCAGACACCTGAGAGATATGGACCAGTCCGTCCTGATGGACGCCGATGTCCACGAAGATGCCGAAGTCGATGACGTTGCGCACCGTGCCGGTGAGCACCATGCCCGGCTTTAAGTCCTTCATCTCCAGAACGTCAGTGCGGAGAATGGGCTTGGGCAACTCGTCTCTGGGGTCACGGCCGGGCTTGCTCAGCTCTTTCATAATATCCACCAGAGTGGCGGCGCCTACGCCGCAGGCGGACTCTGCCTGCTTCACCTTGAGCTGCCTGAAGCGGGGCATGAGGTGATTCAGATTGTCCCGGCCCAGAGATTTGATGTCGCAGCCGCAGAGCTCCAGCAGCTTGCGGGCGGCGTCATAGCTCTCGGGATGGACGCCGGTGTTGTCCAATACATTGCCGCTCTCCGGCACCCGCAGGAAGCCGGCGCACTGCTGGAAGGCCTTAGGTCCCAGCCTGGGCACCTTGGTCAGCTGCCGGCGGCTGGTAAAGGCGCCGTTCTCCTCCCGGAATTTGACGATGTTTTTGGCGGTAACGGCGTTCAGACCGGCGACCCGCTGAAGGAGGGAGACGGAGGCCGTATTCACATCCACGCCCACGGCATTGACGCAGTCCTCCACCACGCCGGAGAGAGCCTCGTCCAGTCTCGCCTGGGGCATATCGTGCTGGTACTGGCCGACGCCAATGGCCTTGGGGTCGATCTTGACCAGCTCGGCCAGCGGGTCCTGCAGGCGGCGGGCGATGGAGACGGCGCTGCGGAGGTTGACATCGTACTGAGGGAACTCCTCCGCCGCCAGCTTGGAGGCGGAATAAACGCTGGCCCCCGCCTCGTTGACAATGGCATAGCTTACCTTCCCCGACATGGAGGTATCTGCCAGATCGCGGATCAGGTCAACTGCCATGGCCTCTGTCTCACGGGAGGCAGTGCCGTTGCCGATGGCCAGGTGGCGGACCCTGTGCTTCAGGATCAGCTTTTTCAGTTCGGCAATACATTCCTTTCTCCGGCGCTCACCGAAGGTGGGATAGACCACGGTGGTATCCAGCACCTTGCCCGTGCCGTCCACAACGGCCACCTTGCAGCCGTGGGCATAGCCGGGATCCAGTCCCATGGTGACGCTGCCCTTGACCGGAGGCTGCATCAGGAGGGGCCGCAGGTTGAGGGCAAACATGCGGATGGCGCCCTCGCTGGCGGTCTCGGTGAGGGCAGAGCGGATCTCCCGCTCCAGAGAGGGGAAAATCAGCCGGGCATAGCTGTCCTCGGCAGCGGCACGGACAAAGTCAGCGCATGTTCCGGTCCCCTTTACCAGCATTGCGTTGATCCGTCCGAGGGCAAGCGCTTCGTCCAGAGCCAGAGAGACCTTCAAAAAGCCCTCCTTCTCGCCCCGGTTGATGGCCAGCACCTGATGGCCCTGGAGCTTTGAGACGGGCTGCTTGAAGTCATAATACAGCCGATAGACGCTGTCCTCTTCCTTGGCGGCGACGGTGGTCACACTGCCGTTTCGACTGGCGGTATCCCGAAGCATGGAGCGAATAGCGGCATCGTCGCTGACTGTCTCCGCAATGATGTCGCTTGCGCCCTGAAGTGCGGCGGCTGTATCCGGAACCTCCCGCTCCGGGTCAATATAGCCGGCGGCCAGCACTTCCGGGTCGGTGTCCGGCAGCTGGAGCAAAATCTGGGCGGCCAGCGGCTCCAGACCCCGCTCTCTGGCCACCGACGCTCTGGTACGCCGCTTCTGCTTGTAGGGGCGGTAGAGATCCTCTACGGCGGTCTGTGTGGCGGCGGCGTCAATGGCGGCGGCCAGTTCTTCTGTCAGCTTGCCCTGGTTTTCGATGGCCCGCTTGACCTCCTCCTTCCTGGCGGCCAGAGCACGCAGGCTGCTCAGCCGGTCAGCCAGGCGGCGGAGGGTAGTATCGTCCATGCTGCCGTGCTGTTCCTTCCGGTAGCGGGCGATGAAGGGAATGGTGTTCCCCTCGTCCATGAGGGTGATGACATTTTCCACATAGGCGGGGTTCAGCGCAAGTTCAGCCGCAAGAGCGGCGGCGATGGATTCCATAGGTAACTCCCTTTCTTTGGGTTGATAACGCCTTTGATGATACCACAAACCGGAGGAAAATGGAATCATATTAAAATTCGTGGTTATCCAGATAACTCAGCCAGAGAATACGGACTCCCTCCGTCACCTTCGGTGACACCTCCCTCAGAGAGGGAGGCACTGGCGAAGCTTGTTCGTCTTTTCATCATTGCCAATGGCCCCCTCTTTGAGGGGGCTGTCACGAAGTGACTGGGGGAGCGTCCCCCTAAGCTGACTCAAATAGATAACTATGTTAAAATTTACAAACCATATGATGCAAGATTTAAATGTTACAGACCACTAGGGAAGGACTGATTTAATCGAGCTAACCCTCCTCAGAAGAGCAGAGGCAGTAGTCCGTGGTTTTGCAGTAGAAGATTCCGGGCAGCGCCGTAAGCAGCAGAATGAGATGAAACAGCCATCTGCGCTTGGCCCTGCGCTGCAGCCGGGAGACGAGCAGCACCACCACTGCGCCCAAGGCCCAGCCCGCCAGCACATCTGTGGGATAGTGGACGCCCAGAAGGACCCGGGAGATGCCCACCAGAAAGGGAACCACAAAGGCCAGTACTGTCAGCACCCTTTGCCTTCGATAGGCAGACAGGGAGCCAAACAGGGTGGCGGAATTAGTGGAGTGGCCGCTGGGGAAGGAATATCCCTGGGCGGAGATGTCGTGGATGTCAGCATCCGCCTCCACCGGGCGGAGACACCGGACGTTGGGATGGTCCAAATAGGGCCGTCTGCGCAGGACAATATTTTTCAGCAGCGGGTTCCAGAGAATACTGACGATCATATTCGTCCCCACAAGCTTGCCGTATTCCTTGTCATAGCACCAGTAGAGAAAGCCCATAACGGCGATGAGCAGGGTCTCCTCTCCCAAAAGGGTGAGTAACGATGCTAGGGCAATGCCTGTACTGTCCATCATACTCTGGAGCTACTCCATGAGAATAGGCTCAAAGCTCAGGTAGAATGTTGTTCCGGTCATTTGGGTACCTCCTCGGTCTGCATTCTCTTCTTTTAGTTATAATCATAAACAAAAGTTCTGTCAATAGCAGGCGATCCCGTCCGGCGGTAAAAGGAAATTTTCGGGAGAAGCGGTCATGCCAACGGATGGAAGCCGAATGGCGGGGTAGACTATCCATGAAACACCCAGCAGAAAGGAGGGAAGACAGATGCGGGCATTTGTAGATCCGGATCTCTGTATCAGCTGCGGCTTTTGCGCCGGAAACGCCCCGGAGGTATTTGAAATCGGGGATGAGGGCAAGGCGGCAGCCATTGCCGATACTACGGAGGAGAACATCGACCTGGTACAGGCGTGTATTGACGGCTGCCCCGTGGCTGCCATCCGGGACGAAGAGTGAGCGGATAAAAGCAGCGGCTGTGTCCAGATACAGGGATACAGCCGCTGTTTTTTTACAAAGTCCAATGCAAACAGCACCTTGCAATTTTCGCCCGTTTTCGATAAAATAGTCTCCGCTGCCCTCTGGGCGAAAACCAGGGAAGCACTGATTTAATCTCTCGGATGGCTGGGCGAGGACATTTTTCGTCAGACAGGGGTAAAATTTTGCGGGAATCCTGACGGATTTTAAGAAATTTTAAACCTGTATCGCGGAAAATAGACCGCCCAGACGCCGTAGCCTGATTCAATCAGTGGTTCCCCAGAATTCGAGGTGCCACATGAACCGAAGAGAAGTCAGCGAGCTGCGCCGCCGCTTTCATCCTGAAAAGTCTTTTATCAGCCATGTGTATGGTTGTTATGTCAACTCCGGAAAAGAGATTATTGCCTATCTGGACGAGCCTCTGGGCGTCCTGCATCAGGAGGAGGCGGAGAAGTATCTCAGCCTGCTGAAAAAAGCCCTGTCCGGCGCTCTGGGCAGAAACCTGCTGGACATCAGCTTTACCACCAGGCAGGTGGCGGAAGGGGAGGAGCACCGTCTGCTCTCTGACCTTCGGGATACTGACCTGAAGGACGAGGCTCTGCGCCTGAAATTCTTCCAAAAGGCGGTGGAGTCTCTGAATATGGGGGATACCAACTATCTCATCCTTCTGGCCCATGACGTCTATGATGTGCCCTACCGAGCAAAGGACGACAGCGTCATGGCCGATGCCTCCGACACCGTTTTTTCCTACATCGTCTGCGCCGTCTGTCCCGTCAAGGACAGCAAGGTGGAGCTGAGCTACGATCCCCAGGAGAAGCATTTCCACAACCGGACTGCGGGCCAGATCGTGGCCCAGCCTGAGCTGGGCTTTCTGTTTCCCGCCTTTGACGACCGGGCGACAAATCTGTATAACGCGCTCTTTTACACCCGGAAGCCGGATGAGCTGCATCAGGAGTTCATTGACGGCATCTTCCACACCGAGCCCATCATGTCCGCCGGGGAGCAGAAGGAGACCTTCTCCTCCATCCTCTATGACGCCATGGAGGGGGAGTGCTCCTTTGACGTGCTCCAGTCCCTCCACGAGCAGCTGCGGGAGCGGATTGAACTCCATAAAGAGAGCAAGGACCCTGAGCCCCTGGGCATCACCGCAAAGGAGGTGGGCGGCATGCTCACTGAGTGCGGCGTGGAGGAAAAACAGATCGAGACCTTCCAAAATAAGTGCGAGGAGCAGTTTGGCGACGATGTGGTCCTCCGCCCGGAGAACATTATTGACAGTAAAAAGTTTAAGGTCTCTACTGCTGACAGCCAGATCATGGTCAGCCCGGACCGCAGTTATCTGGTGGAAACCCGGTTGATCGATGGGAAAAAGTACATCCTCATCCCCGCAGACGAGACGGTTGAGGTCAACGGCCTGCCTGTGACCATCAGCCAGTGAAAAAGGCGCCGGACAGCCCGAAAAGGGTTTGCCCGGCGCTTTTGCCTGAGAAGACTTATGACACGGAGTACAAGGTGCAGGCAGTGAAGCTGGGGCGAGAGATTGGCTTCAGCAAAGCGGCCCGGGAACTGAATGTGAATGCGGACAGAGAAGTATGGTAAGAGAAATAAATTTCAGTTTGCCTACATCAACACACAGGGCTAACAGCGACAAAAAAAGTGCAACATTCAACCAGGAAAAGCTGATCTTCAATTATCAACTCAGTTTTTTTACAGCTTTTTTGGCTAGCTTCTCTGCCAATTCCCTAGACTTATCGCCATCTCCATTCAATTCATGAATAACAAAATCGGCAGCCTCCTGTTCAGTCATGATTCCAGTGTTATTCGCTCTCTTAAAAGAGGTTATCATAGATTCTCTAGCTGCCTTTCCATCAATGTTAAGCTCATCGATAAGCCGCAAAAGCTCAGTCTTGTGGAAAGGATACAACTGGATATTATCATAATACCTTTGGATGGCTTCTGCCTGATACTTTCTATCATTCTTAAACAGCTTATAGGTTTGAAGCAACTGCAGCCCAGCATGAATGTTAATTCTATTGAACAAATACTGAAAATATAAATCTGCTGCGTTTACAAAAGATTTTCCTTCTTCCTCAATGAATAGCCCCATCATTCGATAGCATTCACAATACTGTTGTGTGTTTGCTGAACCAGACATCGGGTCTCTCTGGAAAGCGAGAGCTGCTTTGTTCATTTGGTCATTCAACTGACAATAAATGATATCCCTGTAAGGCCGCTTTGGTTTTTTTACAAACTGCTCGTTTACGGACCAAATATCAACACCAACTTCATTGACATTGTAAGGATGTTTTTCAAGGAAATACTGAATGTAGGGATTAGCTTTCAATTCTTCTATCCCACTTACTGTGAGCTTCCATGTACGTTCCTTCACAAACTGGGAAAGACTATCTTCGCCCGCCTTTGAGAGCTGCGAAATAATATCTGCCTTTTTCCCTTTAACCACAATTCCCAATGAAGATGCGATTCCTTTAAGTTCAGGAAGCTTAAAATGGTCTAGCGCATCAATAGCACTACCAACCTCAATAAGACCTTTTGTCTGTAAACTTTTCAGTATTTTCGGTGGATTTGCAATTTCATATGTGTATGTCAAATAGCCAGGAAAATTGGTCTCTGTGGTTGTATATTGCTCCGCCAAAGACAGCATAACTAGTTCAGAAGGATAAAGACCAACTGCATCGGGTTTGCCTTTAAGATGCAAAGATGGTGTTTTGCTTGCATCCTTTTTTGTTGCTGAAACCTCAACAGCTACTTGCTCTTTCTTCGGGGCATCCTTTTTTCCGAATAATGATGACAGAAGACTCATAAGGTTCACGCTCCTATAAACATGATCGATACAATTATTATACTGCGTTTTACTAATTCCTGCAATATAACATAAGGCCTCTGATTGTATCAAAATCAGAGGCCTTCTTTGGTCCGAGTGGGGAGACTTGAACTCCCAGCATCCAGCTCCCAAAGCTGGCGCGCTGCCAGTTGCGCTACACCCGGTTATTCATTTTTCAATTTCTGCTGTTGTGGTCAAACATGTGGTCAAACGGCGGTTTTCCGGATTTTTGGGGAAGATGCAAAGTGCCAAAACTCCAGTGTTTACAAGGGGGTGCGGGATTTCGGATTTCGTCCGAGTGCCGGGGGTGTTACACGCTCCCAAACCACGCGCTCTACCATCTGAGCTACACCCGGAAATTTACTTTTGTAAGTATAACGGATTTCTGCCCTGTTTTCAAGTCCTTTTTGCCTGCACCTTGTACTCCGTGTCATAAGTCTTCTTCGCTGCCATGTCACTATCTCCCTTCGTTTTCTTTACTATGAATCCGTGCAGGAGACGTGTCAAGTATTATGACACAACATCATTTCCGTTCCGAATCCAGACGGTACAGACGGATAATGGCACTGAGTTCACTTACAAATATATCAGCGACAGTGAAGAGAACCCGTTCGACAAGCTGCTCTCTCAGCTACACATCTCCCATGTCCTGATCCCACCCAGAACACCATGGCACAACGGGAAGGTAGAGCGAAGCCACCGAAACGACCAGCGCTATTTCTATGACTGGGAGACGTTCCGCTCTGTGCAAGAGCTGAACGAGAAGCTGGCCTTGCATTTAAAATGGAGTAATCATAAGTCAATGCGTACACTGGATGGAAAGAGTCCGGCTCAGATGCTGAATGAAAAAATCTATTGCATAGGAGGGAAAAATCCCTTATACTGAACATAATCAATGAAAAAACGGAGGGATCTGCCATGGCAATGAGCCGTGTGGACAAGGAGAACTACTATCTGAACATTGCTGAGACAGTGCTGGAACGTTCCACCTGCCTCCGCCGGAACTACGGCGCCATCATCGTCAAGGACGACGAGGTCATCGCCACCGGATATAACGGTGCGCCCAGAGGACGGCGCAACTGCATCGATTTGGGCCGCTGTACCCGGGAGGAGCTGCGCATCCCCTCCGGCCAGCGGTATGAGCTGTGCCGCAGCGTCCATGCCGAGGCAAACGCCATCATCTCCGCCGCCCGCAGCGAGACCCTGGGCGCCACGCTCTATCTGGCAGGGCGGGACGCCCAGTCCGGCAAGCTGCTTCAGGACACCACCTGCTGTTCCATGTGCAGGCGCTTGGTCATCAACGCAGGCATCAAAAAGGTGGTCGTCCGCAATAGCCCCACGGACTACACCATCACACCCGTGCAGGATTGGGTCGATCAGGACGACACGATCCCGGAGGATGCCGGGGCGAAAGGATAAAGTTGATATCATTCATACAACGTCCCGCAGAAGCGGCCCTGCGGGGCGCTTTTTACTGCCCCGGGAAAAACGCTTGCTTTTCCGGGTATATTTTACTATAATGCCCTTGTCGTACAGGAGGCGGCTCTCCACTGTACCCGAATGGGGCGGGAGGAGAGAAAAGGCCGGACAGTGCGGCACACGATTATTGCGCCGTATCCGACAAAAGGGCGGAGCGGCAGCAGGAGGTAACTGAATATGAAAAATCAACGCATCAACACCCGTACCCTGACCGGCGTGGCCATTTTTACGGCTATCGTGGTCGTCTTGCAGCTGCTGGGCAGCTTCATCCGGTTCGGCACCTTTTCCATTTCACTGGTGCTGATCCCCATTGTGGTTGGCGCTGCCATGTACGGCGTGGGTGCCGGAGCATGGCTGGGCTTTGTGTTCGGCCTGACGGTGCTGCTCTCCGGCGACGCTGCGCTGTTTCTGGGCGTCAACGCCTTTGGCACGGTGCTGACAGTGCTGGCAAAGGGCGCTCTGGCCGGTCTGTGCGCCGGGCTGGTGTATAAGGCGCTGGAAGGGAAAAACAGGTGGCTGGCTGTGATTGCTGCCGCAGTTGTCTGCCCTGTCGTCAACACCGGTATTTTCCTTGTGGGCTGCAACCTGTTCTTCATGGATACCATTAAAGAGTGGGCCGGTGGAACGAATGTGGGCGTCTTTATGATCACCGGTCTTGTGGGACTGAACTTTGTCTTTGAGATGCTGGTCAATATCGTGCTCAGCCCGGTCGTTCTGCGGCTGATCAAAATCGGAAAGAAGAGTTGAGGGAGAGAGCGATGATTCTCGCAATCGACGTAGGCAACACCAATATTGTCCTCGGCTGCATTGAGGACGGAAAGATCCTGAACATCGTCCGTATTCAGACCAGAATCGGTGAGACGGAGGCGGAGTGCGCCATCAAGCTGGGGCAGTTGCTGGAGTTTTACGGCATTGACCCCAAGGGCTTTGACGGAGCGATCCTCTCCTCGGTGGTGCCTCCGGTGGTGCCCGCTCTGACTGCAGCGGTCAAAAAGATCACGGGGCTGGACTGCATGGTGGTAGGACCCGGCATGAAGACGGGGATGGACGTGCGCATCGACGATCCCAGTACGCTGGCAGGCGATCTGGTGGTGGGCAGTGTGGCGGCTATGGCCTGCTACGGCACCCCAGCCATCGTGATGGATATGGGTACCGCCACTACCGTCGTCGTCATTGATAAGGACGACTGCTATCGAGGCGGCGCCATTCTCCCCGGTGTCAAATTGTCCTACGCCGCTCTGGCCTCCGGCACCAGTCTGCTGCCGGATATCTCTATCACGCCACCGAAAAAGGTGGTGGCCACCAACACGGTGGACGCCATGCGCTCCGGTGCTGTGTTTGGCACTGCTGCCACCATCGACGGCATCGTGGACCGGATGGAGGAGGAGTTGGGCTATCCCTGTAAGCTGATCGCCACCGGCGGTCTGGCGCAAGCCATCACGCCCTACTGTAAGCGAGAGATTATCTGCGACAACGACCTGCTCCTTAAGGGGCTTTGGGCGCTCTATGAGAAGAACCAGCCCCGGCGGAAAAAATAAGGAAGTCTGCCAAATTTCCCTTGCAACCGACTGCTGTTGGTGCTATAATACATCTGCTGTCAGAAAGACGCAGGTGTAGTTCAATGGCAGAACTCCAGCTTCCCAAGCTGGCCACGAGGGTTCGATTCCCTTCACCTGCTCCAGAACAAAAGCCGCTTCCCGTTCCGGGAGGCGGCTTTTTTGCGGTGTATTGAACTTGTTTTCGTCGCATTTGTTCAAAACGGTTAAGGGAAGCAAATTGTTTTCCCTTAAATTTTCCCTTACTGGCTCAAAACCTGCTGGATATACTGCTCCATGCGCTGGGCGCTGGCCTGTCTCATCTGGTCGGTGACATGGCCGTAAACGTCCAGAGTGAATGCGACTGTCGCATGTCCCAGGTTACTGGAAATTGTCTTGATATCGTCCCCGGCCATTATGGAAGCAACTGCGTAGCTGTGTCGCAGATCGTGAAATCTGGCATCAGGACGTCCGATGGAAGTCACTACAGCCTTGTATTGCCGGAATACTGTATTCACGGCAAGATGATGACCTACCTCGTTGGTAAACACAAGACCGGAATCCTCCCAAAGCGCCCCAGCTTGTAGCCTAAGCGCAGCCTGCTTTGCCTTGTGCGCATGGAGCAACTGCATAATCCACGATGCAGGTGAAATGCTGCGAATACGGTCATTTTTCAACGGCGCATAGATGTAATGACCACCGCCGCCACGTTGAAGCTGTAACTGCCTCACAATGCGGATGATACCCCGCTCAAAATCTACCTGATCCCAGCCCAGCCCCAGAACTTCACCCTCTCGCATTCCGGTGAATAGTGTGACGGTGAATAAGGCTTCCAAAGGATGCCCCTGAATGGCTTTCAGAAATTTGCGAATATCGGCTTCGTCCAGCGGCGTAATCTGTCGCTTCTCCTTTCGGGGGAGGATGCAGGCATCGGTTGGATTGGAATGAATGTATTTGTTCAATACAGCCTGCTTGAGCGCATTGTGAAGTACTCCGTGGATATTCTGCACTGTTTTCGGTGACAAGGCAGAGCGAGATTCTGTATCCTTTGCAAGCGTATTGTAAAAATTCTGAATGGTGTGCGCTTGCAGAGCTTCGAGGCGAATTGCACCCAAAGCGGGCTTGATGTGGTTTCGGATGGTTGCGGAATACGATGCCACAGTAAACCCACCCAGATAATCTCGCTGCCAGATGTCCAACCACTCGCCCAGGGTCATTTTACTGGGTGCAATGTAGGTTCCTGTATCCAGTGCTACGGTGGCAGCTTTCAGCTTCTGAGCAACTTCTTTTTGGGTTTTGCCGCTGATACTGCGCTGAATCTGCTTGCCGGTGCCGGGATCGGTACCGACGGTGTAACGTGCTTCCCAGAATACATAGTCTTTTCCGTTCCGCTTGACGGTTTTCTTGCGGATAGTGCCGTTGCCTGCGGCATTTCTTTTTGCCATAAAATCATACTCCTTCCATTGCACCCCAGCGCCGCTTCTGGTACAATG
>OMVL01000059.1 GCA_900314485.1 uncultured Eubacteriales bacterium | reverse complement strand
CCCCAGAAAGGAGCCCCCATACCATGACCCAACTAACCCGTGAGCTGATCTCCTCCTGGCTCCCTGACCGCCCCGAGGACGGTCACAAGGGCACCTTCGGCAAGGTGCTGATCGTGGGCGGCTCGGTGGGCTACTCCGGCGCACCCGTGCTGGCCGCAAGAGCCGCCGTCCGGGGCGGGACGGGACTGGTCTTTGTAGGCGTTCCCAAATCCCTGTGGCCGGTGGCGGCGGCCAAGCTGGACGAGGCCATGCCCTTTCCCCTCCCGGAGGACGGGGACGGCAGGCTGACCTATGAGGCGATGACGCCCATTCTAAAGCGTCTCAGTGGCTGCGACGCCGGACTGATCGGCCCCGGACTGGGGCAGTCGGGGGCATTGGATTTCCTCGTCACCGAGACCCTTCAAAACGCAAACTGTCCCATGGTGGCGGACGCCGATGGTCTAAATGCCCTCAGCCGGCATATGGATAGATTGTTCCAGATCAAGACCCCGCTGATCCTCACCCCCCACGATGGGGAGTACGCCCGCCTTGCCGGGCACCTGCCGGGAGAAAACCGGGAGCGGGAGGCATCGGAATTTGCCCAAGCCCACGGCTGTATTCTGGTGTTGAAAGGCCATCGGACAGTGGTTGCCGCCCCGGACGGAGAGACCTTTGTCAACACCACCGGAAACCACGGCATGGCAAAGGGCGGCAGCGGAGATGTGCTCTCCGGATTGATCCTCTCCCTCTTAGGGCAGGGGATGGAGTCGGTGCGAGCGGCGGCAGCGGCGGTCTGGATCCACGGCAGAGCGGGCGATTACGCAGCGGCGGAGAAGGGCTTCCGGGGCATGACGCCCTCTGACCTGATCGAACTGCTGCCCAAAGTCTGGCGGGACGACTTTCACACATAAGGAGTGGTTGGATGCGCCTGAGAGACGGCGCACGAAAGACGATCTCTCTGGCGCTGGCGCTGCTCTTGACGGGCTGCGCTGCCGGAGAGCAGGGACCGGATCAGGCTGCGCTGGACCTGCGCAGCGCCTATCTCTCCATGTCCGGAATGGAGGCTCAGGCAGAGGTGACGGCGGACTACGGAGACCGAGCCTATCAGTACACCGTTTCCTGCCGGGGAACGGCGGAGGAGGGCAGCCTAACTGTCATCGCACCGGATTCCATCGCCGGGACGGGCACAGAGTGGAAAGATGGGCAGACGCGGCTGGACTATGACGGTATCTCGCTGGAGACAGGCCCGCTGTCTCCGGACGGGCTGTCTCCGGCGGACGCCCTGCCGGTGATTCTCTCGGCCTGCCAGTCTGGGGCCATTTTGGAGAGCGGCTGGACCAGCTGGGGAGAGACAGAGCACTGCCTGTACCTGCTGATCCAAAACCCCAACACCGCAAGTCAGGAGAGCAAGGTGGCCCTCTGGGCAGACCCGGAGACGGGCAGTCTGCTCCAGGCGGAGATCTTGTGGGAGGAGCATCGGGTCATCTCCTTTTCCTTTACGGAATTTATACTGGAAACTGCGCCGCAAGAGACGGCAGATTGACAAAGAAAGAAGCGATCACCATGACGAAAGAGACACGCCGCACTTGGGCGGAAATCCATCTGGACCGGCTGGCCCGGAACTACGAAAAACTGCGCTCCTTAGCGCCGAACAGCAAATTTGGCGGCCTGGTCAAGGCCAACGCCTACGGCCACGGGGCCGTCCCGGTGGCAAAGAAGCTGGAGGAACTGGGGGCGGACTATCTGCTGGTGGCCTGTCTGGACGAGGCCGAGGAGCTGCGGGAGGCCGGGATCAAAGCGCCCATTCTCATTCTGGGCTACACCCCCGTAGAGTACACCGCTGACCTGATTCGACTGAACATCACCCAGACGGTCTATGACTCGGACATAGCAAAGGCCCAGTCTGAGGCGGCAATTCAAGCAGGGGGTAAACTCCTCAGCTTTTTGAAGGCGGATACCGGCATGAGCCGTCTTGGCGTGCTGGCAACAGAGGACAATCTGGACCAGGCGGCGGACACCCTCTCGGAGATGTGCCGCCTGCCCGGACTGGAGCCGGTGGGGCTGTTCCAACATTTCGCCGATGCCGACACCTGTCCCGAGTATTCTAAAATGCAGATCGAGCGGTTTACTGCCCTTCGGAGCAAGCTGGCTCGGCGAGGCTGCACCTTCCCGATTTACAGCTGCTGCGCCGGAGCGGCCACGCTGAACTATCCGGAAGTCCATTGTGACCTGATCCGCCCCGGCATCCTGCTCTACGGTCATCAGCCTGACCACGCCTGCGACGGTATGCTGGATGTGGAGCCTGTGATGGAGGTAAAAAGCCGTATCGCCTCCGTCAAGCCGCTTCCCAAAGGCACCTGCGTCAGCTACGGACGAACCTATACGCTCCCGCGGGACAGCGTGATTGCCGCAGTCCCCATCGGCTATGCAGACGGCCTGTTTCGGCTGCTCTCCAATCGGCAGGAGATGCTGGTACATGGAAAGAGAGTGCCGCAAATCGGCCGGGTGTGCATGGATATGTGCATGCTGGATGTGACGGATGTGGAGGCTGTTCAGGTAGGAGATGAGGTCACCCTTTTTGGCGACGGACTGCCCCTGGAAGAGAAGGCGGACACGCTGGGGACGATCACCTATGAGCTGCTGTGCGATGTGTCGCCCCGGGTGAAGCGGATTTATACGGAATAAAAAAGCGAGGACAATTTGTCCTCGCTTTTTTGATGGAAAATCATTCCGGATAGATGATTTCGTTGATCTTGATGATACGGATGCCGTTCCCCAGTCGCTCGATCTCATCATAGGTTACAATGACATCCTCGGAAAGCCCCAGCACCTGGTGAAGATCATACTTGCTCAGACGTACCACCAGATACACATTGTCCTGCAGCAGGGTATCCTGGCTCAGTCCGTCCAGTCCCAGCGTCTCCAGCTTCTCATAGTAGAGGGGAGAGTAGGAGTCCCAGCTGCCGGTATAGACTACGTTGACAGGCATCCGGGGGAACTCGGACAGGACCCGGTAAGAGACAGAAATGCTTCTGGTGTCCCGGAAATAGATGTTCTCCGGGTGCTGAGCGGCAATTTTAATATACCTATTGAATGCGGAAGGCAGTTCCAGCTGCCGTGTGCGGGCCGCAGAAAGGCTCCAGATGCTGCCGGCCATAAACAGGACACAGAGCAGGGCGGAGAGGGCACGCTGCAATTTTTGCCCCTTGATTCGGATGGGGCGCTGGATCAGCAGGAGAGCAAAGCCGGCCAGGGAGACCCCCACGTTCAAAAGCCGGAGCGTGGCATCCACACGGTCGGGGAATCGGCCTCGGGAGCCGATGTAGACCCAACTGCAGACGAGACCGAATAAGAGCAGCACGGGAAAGATGGCGTAATTCTTTCGATCTTTAATGCAGAGCACGATGGTACATAAAATCAGCAGCGCCGGCATGACAAAGGACATGATCTGGACCGGAGTAATATCAGAGAAGTCTGTGATGATGAAATAGTCCCAGGCCCGCTGTACAGCCTCTGTCATGCGTTCGCCCGGCGTCTGCTCCGGCTCCAGCGTTTTGGCGTAGTCAGCCAGAGCGATGATGTCTTCGGGGCCGAAGTCCCGGAGCAGGGCGTAGTCATAGTGGGAGAGGGTGTAATATTCCTCCTCCGTGTACCCCAGGGCAAGCAGCTCCTCCGGATGCTCGCTGTACTTGGGGAAGTGATAGCGGTCCTGCAAGTAGCTGCGAGCGGCATTATAGGTGAAATAGTCATCCCAGTCCCGGTAGGCGTAGGACTTGATCCCCAGAGAACAGCCCAACAGGAGCAGGGCGGACAGAGGGATCAGCCAGCATTTTTTGTTGGAAAGCAGCTCCTTCCAATACTTAAAGAGCCAAACGACTCCGAGAAACGCAATGGACAGATAGGAAAACTGCTCCCGCCAGTTGCAGCAGAGCACAAAGAGCAGCAGAATATCGGCCAGCCACCCCGGCTTCAGGTCCTTCTCCTTGGGCTGAAGGGCATAGCACAGAATGAGGGTGACGGTGAGGAAAGCGCCGCAGGTGCTGAAGGTGCCCCGGGAGATGCGGGTGAGCCAGAGGACTGCGACGCTGCCGGCGGTGGCCAGAGAGAGGAGAATGGGATGCTTTGGAAAGCGGTCCAGCAGCCGATAGAGCAGAGAGGAGAGAGCAAAGATATAGGTGGCATAGAGGACCCACTTATACCAGCAGATGGCGATACCCGTCTTGTACAGAAGCATGATGAAGAAAGAGAGGGCATAGCCCATGTAGACGGTATGGGCGTCCGGTGTGCCGGTAAAGCTGCCGTTGAGGATGCAGATCATGGAGACGTCATCGTTGACCTCAAAGGTAAAGGGAATGAGTACCTCCGACAGAAGAATGAAAATGCCGCCAACCAGGACTGACAGGATCAGGTTGCGGAGCCATACCTTTTGTTTCATATCAATTCTCCTCAATATCGCCAATGAAATATCTATGGAAAGTTCTGGAAGCAAAAAAATTATAACAAATGGCGAGAGGAAAAGCAATCACCTCCCGCCATTTCTCTTATGCCGGTCAGACCGGAACATTAATCAACCCAGACCTTGCCGATGTCGGTACGGAAGTGCATGTCCGTCCAGTGGATGGGCTTTGCCGCTTCATAGGCCTTGGCCACGGCGTCCTTCAGGTCAGAACCCACAGCGGTGACGCCCAGCACACGGCCCCCGTTGTTTGTGTAAACACCATCGGTCAGTTTGGTGCCGGCGTGGAAGACAGTGGCCCATTCCGGCACCTTGTCCAGACCCTCAATGGTATAGCCCTTCTTGTAGCTGAGCGGATAGCCTCCGGAGGCCAGTACCAGGCAGCAGGCGGCGCCGGGCTTCCACTTGATGTCCAGCTCACTGAGCTTCCCGTCTACACAGGCCTCGAAAATGTCCATCAGGTCGGTGTCCAGCATGGAGAGAAGGGGCTGAGTCTCCGGGTCGCCGAAGCGGGCGTTGTACTCCACCACCTTGGGGCCGTCTGCGGTCAGCATTAGGCCAAAGTAGATGACACCCTTGAAGGGACGGCCCTCCGCCTTCAGGGCCTCCAGCGTGGGCTGGAAGATCTCCTTCACGCAGCGCTCTGCGATCTCAGGCGTATAGTTGGGGGAGGGGCAGAATGCGCCCATGCCGCCGGTGTTGGGGCCTTCGTTGCCGTCATAGGCCCGCTTGTGGTCCTGAGAGGACATCATGGGGACGACGGTCTCCCCGTCGGCAAAGGCCAGCACCGTGACCTCAGGGCCCACCATGCACTCTTCAATGACCACCGTGGAGCCGGAGGCGCCGAACTTGCCGCCCTCCATCATGTCCCGAACGGCCTGCTTGGCCTCCTCCACGGTGGCGGCGACGGTGACGCCCTTGCCTAATGCTAAGCCGTCCGCCTTGACCACGATAGGAGCGCCCTCGGCCTCGATATAGGCCAGAGCGGCAGCCTCATCGGTAAAGGTTTCGTATTTGGCAGTGGGGATGCCGTACTTCTTCATCAGCTCCTTGGAAAATGCCTTGGAGGCCTCGATAATGGCGGCGTTCTTCCGGGGGCCGAAGGCGCGGATACCGGCCGCCTCCAGAGCGTCTACCATGCCCAGCGCCAGAGGGTCGTCAGGAGCCACCATGACAAAGTCCATGGCGTTCTCCTTCGCCCACTTGACCATGCCCTCCACGTCGGTGGCGGAGATGGGGACGCAGGTGGCGATCTGGGAGATGCCGCCGTTGCCGGGGGCGCAGTAAAGCTCCGTCACTCTGGGGGACTGAGCCAGCTTCCAGCAGATGGCATGCTCACGGCCGCCTCCGCCAACTACCAATACTTTCATAGTTGTCACTCCTTTAGTAAAAATCAATCAATCACCAGAAATTCCATGGACGGCTCACCGGTTACTTTTTCTCCCAGTGAATTTGCCCAGCGTTCTGTGAAAAAAGAGAAATAGGAAATTTGCTCTGTCTTTCGCGTTTGAGCCAAATTTGGCAACCACCCCCAAAGGGTAGAAGGAATTCCTATTGCAATCAAATAGAGTGGGCCGAGAATCAAAGATTGAATCGTGTGACCGTATTCGTGAACCAAAAGGCGGGAAGATAATTCTTCCTTTGAGTATTTACCTTCCAGCTTCTTGTAAAAATAAGGCTCGGCAGTGACAAATACAAACATCCCCAGAGAAACGCTGGACATATCTGACCATTCGGTCACAATGGCACCGTGGTAGACATAATGTTTGCGCTTGACGTTTGCCAGAAAGACGATCAACCCCAGCAGTGTCTGTAAAATGCCCCAAGTACACTGCCACAGGCGATAGAAAAAAGCTTTCATCAGATAATCTCTCTCAGCTTGTCGAGGAAGGCCTCCTCGCCGATGGTGTTGATCTTGAAGAACATGGCCTGACTGCCGCCGGAGGTGATGGCGGAGAGCTGGATGGGGGCGTCCGGCTCTGCCTGATACAACGTCACGTTCATACTGACCCGGTTGCTGCCCATATAGCTGTACCGCTCAAAGACCCGGACGCTGCATCGGCTGCTGCCGCCGTAGAAGTCGCTGCTGTCCTCCAGCGAGGCGGAAAGGCTGCCGTTTAATATGCCATGTTCAATGTGACGCAGCAGGGCGTCAAAATCGCCGGTCAGATTGCGATATTCCAATTTTGCCATAGTCTGTCACTCCTTGTTCCATCGTTCCAGAAGCTCCGGAAGCTCCTCCAGCCGCCGAAGCTCACAGTCCACGGGAATGTCCGCCCGCCGCAGCTTCCCACGGGGGTTATACCAGCAGGTGCGTATCCCGGCGTTCCGTCCGCCCAGCATATCGGACGTGAGGCTGTCGCCCACAATGAGGCACTCCTCCCGGTTCACGCCGGGCATAGCGGCAAAGCAGGCGTCAAAAAAAGCGGCGCTCGGCTTGTCATAGCCCAGCCGTTGAGAGATAAAGATGTGAGAAAAGTAGGGAAGCAGCCCTGCGTCCCTGATTCTCCTGTCCTGTACCGTTGCTGTGCCGTTGGAGATGATGACCAGCGTATAGAAGTTCTTGAGCTGATCCAGCAGCTCTTTTGCCCCCGGCAGGAAAAAGTGCTGGAGGCTGAGCTGATGCTGGTAGAAGAGATGTACTTCCTCCGGAGAACGATCCACGCCCAGTTCCTCAAACAGGACGGCAAACCGCCCGGCCTGTACCTGACTTCTCGTGATCTCGCCCCGCTCCAGCCGTTCCCAGTGCGCCAGATTGATGGCGCTGTACCGGGCGATGACGGCAGCGGTGGGTTCTATCCCGAAATGCCGCAGCGTGTTGCCGATCGCCACCGTCTCCGACCGGTGGAAGTCCAGCAGGGTGTCGTCCAAGTCGAACAAGATGGTCTTGATCATGTGGGGCACATCCTTCTCTGATAAAACACAGCAAGGCAGAGGTTTGGGTCAACCTCTGCCATTGCAATATTAGTGATGGAACAGCCGGATGCCGGTAAAGGCCATGGCAATGCCGTACTTGTTGCAGGTGTCGATGACATGGTCGTCCCG
>OMVL01000005.1 GCA_900314485.1 uncultured Eubacteriales bacterium | reverse complement strand
ACCTCTTTGGCCCCCGCCTGGCGGAGCAGGTTGATAATGGCCTTGCAGGTGGTGCCCCGGACAATGGAGTCGTCCACCATGACGATGCGCTTGCCCTGGACCTGGCTGCGCAGGGCGCCCAGCTTGATGCGGACAGCCTGCTCCCGGCTCTGCTGGTTAGGGGTGATAAAGGTACGGCCGATATAACGGTTTTTGACAAAGCCCTCGCCGTAGGGGATGCCGGATTCGTCGGCATAGCCCATGGCGGCATCCAGGCCGGAGTCCGGCACGCCGATGACCAGGTCCGCCTCCACCGGGAACTCTCTGGCCAGGAACTTACCTGCGTTCCTGCGGGCCTCATGGACGGACTGGCCGTAGATGACGCTGTCGGGACGGGCAAAGTAGATGTACTCGAAGATGCACAGGTGGCTCTTGTCCTGGCAATTGGTCTTGATAGAGCGGATGGTGCACTTCTCCCGGCCGTTCTTCTCGTCGGGGGGCTCCACCACCACGATCTCACCCGGCTCCACCTCACGGACGAACTCCGCCTCCACACCGTCCAGAGCGCAGGACTCACTGGCAAAGTAGACCGCTTCTCCCTTTCTTCCCATGCAAAGGGGACGGAAGCCCCAGGGGTCCCGGGCGGCAATCAGCTTGCGGGGGCTCATGACAATGAGGGAAAAGGCGCCCTTGAGATGCTTGACCGCCTTGCTCACCGCCTCCTCGACACTGGAGCAGGTCAGCCGCTCCCGGGCGATGGCGTAGGAGATGACCTCGGTATCCGAGGTGGTCTGGAAAATGGCGCCGTTGTACTCATACTCCCGGCGGAGCTGGTCGGTGTTGACCAGATTGCCGTTGTGGACGACAGCCAGCGTACCCTTGACGTATTTCAGGGTCAGGGGCTGGGCGTTCTCCCGGCGGCCTGCGCCGGTGGTGGCGTAGCGGACGTGGCCCACGGCCATGGTGCCGTTCAGCTCCCGCAGCTTGTCCTCAGAAAAGACGTCGCCTACCAGACCAACGTCCTTGTAATAGGACAGCTCCCGGTCGTTGGTGGTGGCGATGCCGCAGGCCTCCTGCCCCCGGTGCTGGAGGGCGTAAAGGCCGTAATAGGTGGTTTTCGCACAGTCGCCCTTGGGGTCCCAGACGCCAAAGACACCACATTCCTCATGGATACTCAAAGGAGATCCCTCCTGTTGGTTCAAGTGATTGTTTTTATTCTAGCATATCCCGCCTTGCCCTGCAATGGGCAGGAATGGAGAAGGCCGGGACTTTTCCCGGCCTTCCTTGCATCAAACGGTCAATAGCTGACCGCAGTATTCTCTTTATTTCAGCAGCGAGCAGATGAGATCGGTATAGGCCGCCGGGTCCTCGATGGGAAGTCCCGCGATCAAGAGCGCCTGCTGATACAGCACCTCGGCGTAGGTCCTGGCCTTATCCGGGTCATTCTCCACAGCGTTTTTCAGGGCGGCGTAGGCCTGGGAGTCGGCGTTCAGTTCCAGCACCCGCTCGGCCTTCATGCCGGCCATGTCGGCACCCTGCTTCTTGAAGTACTTCTCCATCTCCAGAGAGATGGGGCCGTCGGTGGTCATGCAGACGGCGTGGCTCTTCAAAATCTTGGAGATACGTGCCTCCTTGATCTTGTCGCCCAGCGTCTCCTTGAGGAAGTCCAGAACCGCCTTGCCGCTTTCGGCCTTTTCCTCGGCGGCCTTCTTCTCCTCCTCGGTCTCGGGAAGGGCGTCCTCGTCGTTGATGCTCTTGAACTTCTTGCCGCCGAACTCGCCCAGAGTCTGCATGACGAACTCGTCCACCTCGTCGGTCAGGTAGAGGATCTCATAGCCCCTGTCCAAAATCCGCTCGGCCTGGGGCAGCTTTGCCATCTGTCCGGCATCCTCGCCGGTGGCATAATAGATATACTCCTGGCTCTCCGCCATGCGATCCTGATATTCCTGCAAGGTAGTGCCACGCTCCGCCTGAGAGGAGGTAAACAGCAGCAGCTCCAGCACCTTGTCCTTATTCATACCGTAATCCGCCACGGCGCCGTATTTGACGTTCAGGCCAAAGTTCTTCCAGAACTGCTCGTACTTTTCCCGGTCGTCCTTCTGGAGCTTTAAGAGCTCCGCCTTGATCTTCTTCTCCAGATTTTTGGCAATGACCTTGAGCCCACGGGTGTGCTGAAGCATCTCACGGGAGATGTTCAGGCTGACGTCCGGGGTATCTACCACGCCCTTGACAAAGCGGAAGTGCTCGGGCAGCAGATCGGCGCAGTTGTCCATGATGAGGACGCCGGAGGAATAGAGCTGCAAGCCCTTCTTGTAATCCCGGGTGTAGAAGTCGTAAGGGGTCTTTCCGGGGATGAAGAGCAGCGCCTCATAAGAGACATTGCCCTCGGCACTGACCCGGATGGTGGTGAGCGGCTTCTCCCAGTCGTTGAACTTATCCGTGTAGAAGGAGTTCAGCTCCTCCTCGGTGACGTCCTCCTTCTTCTTCTGCCACAGGGGCACCATGGAGTTGAGGGTCTCCCACTCCTGATAGTCCTCCCACTCGGGCGTATAGTCGTCCCCGGCATCCTCAGGCTTGGGCTTCTGGCGGGACTTGGTCACCAGCATGGTGATGGGATAGTGGATATAGTCGGAATACTTCTTGACCAGACGGGAGATGCGGCTCTCCTCCAGATACTGGCTGAACTGCTCGTCCTCCGTGTCCTCCTTGATGGTCATAATAATGTCGGTACCCACAGAATCCTTTTCCGCCTCGGCAATCGTATAGCCGTCTGCGCCGTCAGACTCCCAGAGGTAAGCCTTGTCAGAGCCAAAGGGCTTGGTCAGCACCTGCACACGGCTGGCCACCATAAAGGCAGAGTAGAAGCCCACGCCGAACTGGCCGATGATGTCCACATCGCCGCTGTCTACGCCCTCCTTGGCCGCCAGGTCCTGCTTGAACTGGAGAGAGCCGCTCTTGGCGATGACGCCCAGGTTGTTCTCCAGCTCCTCCTCGGTCATGCCGATGCCGTTATCCGAGACAGTGATGGTCTTGGCATCCTTGTCGGCAGTGATGACGATCTTGAAGTCAGATCGGTTCAGGCCCACGCTGTCATCCGTCAGGGCACGATAGGCCAGCTTGTCGATTGCGTCGCTGGCGTTAGACAGAATCTCCCGCAGGAAAATCTCCTTGTGGGTGTAGATGGAGTTGATCATCAGATCCAGCATCCGCTGGGACTCCGCTTTGAATTGACGCTTTTCCATAGTACAATAGCCTCCATTGAGATCTAAAAATAAACAGCATTAGCACTCTTTTCCATCGAGTGCTAACATATCATACTCCTATTCCGGGCAGAATGCAAGGGTGTTCACAAAAAGTTTGAAATTGCGTTCTCCGGCAGAAACTGGCAGGGATAAAAACCGGCGGCGGACTGACACTAAGGAATACACAGCGACAAAGAGGTGTTTGAGCATATGAAACGAAAACTTCGCCGGAGCGTAACTGCTCTGTTTTTGGCGGCGGCACTGGTGTTTATGACCTATGCCGGTTTGCAGACCGCCCTTGCAGCCACCTATCGGCAGGGCTCCTCCGGCCAGACAGTGGTCACCATCCAGACCAAACTGAAGAACTGGGGGTATTACACCGGCGCAGTGGACGGTATTTACGGTTCTGCCACGGTCAAGGCGGTCAAATATTTTCAGCAGAAAAACGGCCTGACGGCTGACGGCATCTGCGGCCCTGCCACGCTGAAGGCCCTTGGCATCACCACCACCTCCAGCGGCTCTTCCCAGAGCGGCGACGTAGCGCTCCTGGCAAGGGTGATCTCCGCCGAAGCCCGGGGAGAGCCCTACAGCGGACAGGTTGCGGTGGGAGCCGTTATTCTCAACCGGGTATCTCACCCCTCCTTCCCCGGCACCATCTCCGGCGTGGTCTATGAGCCGGGGGCGTTTACCTGTATGACGGACGGGCAGATCAACAGTGCGGTGTCAGATTCCGCCTATCAGGCGGCACGGGACGCCCTCAACGGCTGGGACCCCACCGGCGGGGCGATCTACTATTTCAATCCCAACACCGCCACCAGCTCCTGGATCTGGAGCCGGCCCCTGCTGACAATCATTGGAAAGCATCGGTTTTGCGCATGAAGCCGATCGTCGCCGCTAAAGCACACGAAATGCCGCCCGGCCTTTCCAGGCCGGGCGGCATTGTACTGATTGATTCAGGATTCCTTGATCCGTTTTCCGGTCATGTGGTCGATGGTCAGCTCCAAACAGGCAACACGGCTTCCGGAGCGTTTCAGCTCCTCTTCCACACTCTCTGCGTCCGGGAAGTACTTCAGGCCAAGCAGGCGAACCTTGGAAATGATCTCCTCCCGATCCTCCAAAATGCGCATCCTGCCGAACAGAATGACGCTTTTGAAGTGCAGGGGCCAGTCATCTCCCTTGCGGACGCCCTCGTCTATCACAGAGAAGGACACCTTGTCACATGCCTGAATGGCATCGATCTTATGTCCTTCTTTGGCGCAGTGGAAGTACAGCTTGCCCTCATCATAGACAAAGTCCATGGGAAATCCATAGGGATAGCCGTTCTCTCCAAAGACAGAGAGCACGCCTCTTGGCTCCTTTTTCAGCAGCTCAACGCACTCTTCATGGGTAAGCTGCTGCTTCAACCGGCGCATGCCGCGAAATGCTGTCTGTTTTTCGCTCACGTGATCGCCCCTCCCTGTCACAGCACCTTGGACAGGAAGTCCTTGGTCCGGGCCTCCTTGGGGGCAGTGAAAATCTCTGCCGGCGTGCCCTGCTCGATGATGCCGCCGCCGTCCATAAAGAGCACTCTGGTGGCCACCTCTCTGGCAAAGCCCATCTCATGGGTGACGACCACCATGGTCATGCCGTCCTCTGCCAGCTCCTTCATGACCTCCAGCACCTCACCCACCATCTCAGGATCCAGGGCGGAGGTCGGCTCGTCAAAGAGCATGACTCTGGGCTTCATGGCAAGGGCACGGACAATGGCAATACGCTGCTTCTGGCCGCCGGAGAGCTGGGCAGGATAGGCGTCCGCCTTGTCCGCCAGATTCACCCGCTCCAGGAGCCGCATGGCCTCTGCCTCGGCCTCCTGCTTGGTCATCAGCTTGGTCAGAACAGGGGCCAGAGTGATATTCTGCTTTACCGTCAGGTTGGCAAAGAGGTTGAAGTGTTGGAACACCATGCCCATGTGCTGACGTACCTTGTTAATGTCGGTGTGAGGAGCGGTGATCTCCTGGCCGTCAAAGGTGATGGTGCCGGCCGTGGGCTGCTCCAACAGATTGAGGCAGCGGAGGAAGGTGGACTTGCCGGAACCGGAGGGGCCGATAATGACCACCTTCTCGCCCGGCTCGATGTGCTCGGTAATGTTCCGCAGCACCTTGTTATCTCCAAACTGCTTGCACAGATCGTTAACGTAGATCACTTTCTCTCAGCCTCCTCTCCACTTTACCCATGATCCAGGTGAGTATCAGCACCATGGCCAGATAAATGATTGCAATGGCGAAATAGGGCACCAGCGCCTGATAGGTGTTGCCCTGAATGATCATCGCGCCCTTGGTCAGGTCCTTCAGGCCGATCACCGTGACGATGGAGGTCTCCTTCAAAAGCGTGATCATCTCATTGCCCAGGGCAGGGAGCACGTTTTTGATCGCCTGGGGAATAATGACCCGACGCATGGTCTGGGCGTAGCTCAGGCCCAGAGACCGGCCCGCCTCCATCTGGCCCTTGTCGATGGACATGATGCCGGAGCGGACGATCTCCGCCACATAGGCACCGGAGTTGATGCCGAAGGTCAGCACAGCGCAGCGGATCAGGTTCGTGTCGCTGGACCGGGTGCCGGCCCAGATGACAAACCACATGATGAGCAGCTGGACCATGGTGGGCGTGCCACGGATCACAGTCAGGTAGATCTTTGCAATGACGTCAAAGACACCCAGAATGGGATTGCGCCGGTTTTCCGGCTGCTGATCGTGGGCAGAGCGGACAATCGCCACCAAAACGCCCAAAATCAGGCCAAAAATCAGGGAAAACAGCGTCACCTGAAGGGTGATGCCGATGCCTCGAACGAAATATTGATAGTTATCTTTCAAAATGAAGGTCTGGTAAAATCCCAGCTTCAGATCTTCGATCATCTTTTCCACGCCGTTTTACGGCCCCCTCTCATACGGTTATGAAATGTAACGCCGCCGTCCGGTAAACGGCCACAATGGCGGAGCTGTGTTCAGCCCCGCCATTGAGCATTCGGCGAAATTACCCGGCAACGATGTACTTGTCCAGGATCTCCTGCACAGTGCCGTCGGCGATCAGCTCCTCCAGAGCGGCATTGATCTGGTTCAGCAGGTCCTCATTGTCCTTACTGATGGCAATGGCATAGTCCTCGGTAACATACTCGGTATCCAGGATCTTCAGGCCCTCGTTGGCAGCGACGAAGTTGATAGCGGGCTGGTTGTCAATGATGACGCAATCCAGCTTGCCCTGGGTCAGAGCCTGAACAGCGGTGGCGCCGTTGGGATAGGTGGTGACATGGTCATCGCCAAAGTCGCCGCTGGCGTAGATAGCGCCGGTGGTGGCCTCCTGGCAGCCGATCAGCACATCCTCGCCGGCGTTCAGCTTGGCAAAAATGTCGTCCACGGAGGTGATGTCGGAATCCTCAGGCACGATGACGACCTGGATGCCGGTGGCGTAAGTAGTGGAGAAGTTGACGTTCTGGAGACGCTCTTCGGTGACGGTCATACCGGCCATGCCCATGTCGATCTTGCCGGTCTGAACAGCGGTGATGATGGAGCCGAAGTCCATGTCAACGATCTGCAGCTCCAGGCCCAGCTTCTCAGCAATGGCAGCGGCGATCTCAGCGTCAATGCCCACGATGGTGTCGCCGTCATAGAACTCGTAGGGAGGGAATGCGGCATTGGTGCCCATAGTCAGAACAGCGTCATTATCCGTGTTCTCAGCCTCTGCGTCCGTATTCTCGGCGGCGGCAGCTTCCTCGTTCTCAGCGGCAGCGGAGGCGTTGGAATCGTCATTTGCCTCGGCAGCGGAATTGTTGCTGCCGCAGCCGGTCAGCAGCGCAAAGCACATGGCCATTGCCAGCAGCAGTGCAATCAGTTTCTTCATTTTTAATCACTCCTATTAAAATTAGGTCCTTGGTCCCTTTCGACGCCGTCATTATAGCGCACATTCTATTTTAATGCAAGGTTTATTCATTTATTTTTGACATCTCTGCAAATTTTTGTATAATCTTATAATTTTCTTCCGTATTTTTGGGGCCGTTTTAGCAAATACATCCTCCGTTCGGCAGGCAGAGGATGTATATTCGTGTATATTCATTCATTTTCAGCCCGTAGCGCCCCTTTAAAGACCGTATCGTAGTCCGGGGCGACCTTGCGCAGGATGATGGGCTTGTAATCCCGGTCCAGGAAACAGTGGCTGGTGGTGCCGGTGCAGCGCAGTTCGCCGGTCTCAGCATTTCGCACCTCATAGCTGATGGTGAAGCGAACACTGTTATACTGCTCCAGTCTGGCAGATACGGCGACCTGCTCCCGAAAATGGGTCATGGAACGATATTCCGCCGTGACGCCGATGACGGGGATAATGATGCCCCGCTTCTCCACAGCGTCATAGGGGATCCCCGCCTGCTCCATCCACTCGATCCGGGCATCCTCGAACCAGCGAATATAGTTGGAGTGGTGGACAATGGCCATCTGGTCCGTCTCGTAATATTTTGCCCTGTGCAGATAGGGTTTGCTTTTCATGATCGTTCATTCCTTTCCGCCTGCTCAAAGCGGCTGTATCCCCACCAGTCTGGGATCAATTTCTTCAGCCGCACCGTTTTCTTCGTCTCCAGATCCAGCAGGATCTCCATTTCATCTGACGCCCAGTTGTGGTACATGGCTTCGGCGTCCTCTACCCGAAATGGCCGCAGGGTCAGCCGTTCTGTCTCGATTCTCTTTGTTCCTTTGTGTTCCATGTTCCTTCCTCATGAAAGCGGAACCGGCTTTTCCTCCGTTCCTGTCTGAACGGGGTGTACCGTCCCAGCAGTGATGTCGATGATGCGGGCAATGTAGTCCTCTGCCCGCTCCTCCGGCAATAATACCTTTAATGTAACATCCGCCCCATACTCCGTGTCGGTGACAATGCCGCTCATGCCCTCGGTCTCCTGCTGTAATCTGGCAAAGAGATTGTAGGAGCAGGGCACGTCAAAGGCTGTCCAGCGGCGGACAGCGGAGATGCCCGCCTCGTCCAGAGCGTCCTTGGCGGAGCGGGTGTAGGCCCGCACCAGTCCTCCCGCTCCCAGCAAAATGCCGCCGAAATAGCGGGTGACGACGCAGACCACATCGGTGATGTTTTCTTTCACAAACACATTCAGCATGGGCTGTCCCGCCGTACCTTGGGGCTCCCCGTCGTCGGAGTAGCGGACAACCCCCTCCTCCCGAATGAGGTAGCACCAGCAGTTGTGCCGGGCGTCGTGATAGCGCTTTTTCATGGACTGAATGAAGTCTCTCGCCGCTTCCTCCGTGGTGACATGCGCCACATGGCCGATAAAGCGGGAGCGCTTTTCCGTAAATTCCGTCTCGCTGTCAGAGGTGGGAATATAATATTCCTCCATCACTCCCAGTCCTCCTTTGGCTCAGGCATAGGCGGCCAGACATACTGCCGCACCTGTCCCAGCACCTTGGGGGTGCAGTGGGCCACCACCTCAATGGTCTCGCCGTACTCCACCGATTCGACTTTTGCCTCCCGGTAGAGCTGATCCAAAACGCCGCCCCTGTCATAGGGCAGACGGAGGGTGACCTTCTTCACGCCGTTGTCCAACCGTTTCGCAATGGCCTGTAACAGCTCGTCCGCCCCTGCGCCGGTCTTGGCGGAGATGGAGACGATGTCCTCCCCGTGGGGCAGAATGTCCCCGGCACAGAGGTCGCACTTGTTGAACACCCGGATGCAGGGGGTCTGCTCGGCGCCCAATTCACGAATCAGCTTGTCCACCACCTCCGCCTGATCCTGCCAGTCCTCCCGGGAGACGTCAATGACATGGAGCAGGAGGTCTGCATAGCTCAGCTCCTCCAATGTGGCCTTGAACGCCTCTACCAGATGGTGGGGCAGCTTGTGGATAAAGCCGACGGTGTCGGAGAGGAGAACGGTCAGGGTGTCGGAAATTTCCAGTGTCCGGGTGGTGGTATCCAGTGTGTCAAAGAGGCGGTTGTTGGCGGGGATCCCGGCGTCAGTGAGCTGATTGAGGAGCGTGGACTTGCCTGCGTTGGTATAGCCCACGATGGCCACCACCGGGACTTCGTTCTTCTCCCGCCGCTCCCGCTGGACGGCACGGACCCGGCGAACCTCTCTCAGGTCTTCCTCTAATTTCTGGATTTTGCGGCGGATGTGGCGGCGGTCGCTCTCCAGCTGGGTCTCGCCGGGGCCACGGGTGCCGATGGGGGACTTGCCCCCGGCGGCGGTCTGGCGCACCAGATGCCCCCACATGCCGGTCAGCCGGGGCAGGATATACTTGTACTGGGCAAGCTCCACCTGCAAGCGTCCCTCCTTCGTCTGGGCACGCTTGGCGAAGATGTCAAGGATCAGCCCCGCCCGATCCATCACCTGCACCCCCACCAACTCAGTGAGTACCCGCACCTGGGTGGGAGACAGGGCGTTATCGAAGATGACCAGATCGGCGTCCAGTTCTCCCACCAGTTCCTTCAACTCCTGCGCCTTGCCCTCGCCGATGAAGCTGCCGGGGTCGGGGGTCTCCCGGTTCTGGATCATGGTGGCGAGACAGGTGCCGCCGGCGGTCTCCAGCAGAGCCTCTAGCTCCGCCATAGACGCCTCGGTGACGATCTCCCCCACGCTCTGGCGGCGGGCGTTGAGGCCGACGAGTATGGCGCGGTTAATCTCGCCCTCTTTGATGCTGTCAAATTCTGTCAATGGGTGTTCCTCCTTGGTGGGCGGACGGCAATTATAGCATCCGTCATCGGGCAGGCGCACGGCGTGCAATCCTGCAAATCAGGATTTATAGGATAATCTGCAGCCCGACTTGTAGCTGCTCCAGCTTCTCTCCAAGCTGTTGCTTCAGAATTCCAAACGCTCTTTCCTTCGTGCAATGTCCCGTGCAGATATAGTCAAGTGATGTGTCCTTAAGCGCATTTGCAACACTCAGAATCTCGTCTCTGGTTTTGTTGAATAAATGGAATCCGCCAATATAACCGTAAATCATCTTTTCCGGAAAACACTCTTTCACTTCGTTTATGATGTTCACTACTCCGCCATGGGAACAGGAGTTGATAATCACAAGCCCTCTATCTGTGTCAAGAACCAGACTCTGTTCATGGGAAAAGTCATCCGGTCTCCAGCCGCCAGATGTTCGTCTATACATCATCTCCCGCTTTCCGATTACAGAAAGGCCTGCTGTGCTATGCGGGATGAGATAGGCTCCTTCCATAACCTTATAATTCCCGGATACTTTCTCAATCCTATCTGCATAATCCTTCAACATTTTCTGCGGAATCCCAATGTATTTTCTAAACACAAACTTCTTGGCATAGCAATCTGCAGCAGTCGAATCTCTCACGTAGAGCTTTGCTTTGGAATTGTTCTCAAAGAATGCAGGCATCCCATTTGCATGGTCATAGTGCGCATGACTCAGCACAGCATAGTCAATGTCTTCAGCGTTTTCCCCCAGGCGCTCCATATTCTTTAAGAAAAGATCGGACGCTCCGGCATCCACGAGAATTTTCTTGCCGTTAAAATGAATGAGCAGGCATAGTCCCCATTCTCCGGCCAGTGCTGCACTTGGAATATTGTCGGTAATTACATTTATCTCTGTTCTCATTTTTCGTCACCTAAAGATACTCCAACTCATTTTATAAGCGTCCCAAGCCCTTCACTCCGCCCGATACGCCTCCACGATCTGGCCGATATAGAGGTCATGGTAATCCTCATTGGGATACCACTTCTTTTTGGCCTCCTCGTCGATGAAGCTCGCCGGAGCCATGGTCTGGCAGAACTGCTTTTTCACCACCAGCACCAGCTCGGCCTGGGCCACATAGGGAACACCGTCCTCGGTAAATGCGGGGGTCAGGCCAGTCTCCTGCCACTTATCCACGTCCTTTCCGGAATGGCTGCCGCAGTAGGACAGGGCCTTGCGGTACTGCTCGGGCAGGAAGGAGAGGGTAAAGTAGCCCTGCTCGTCGATGAACTGCTTGGTATACCGCTGAGGGCGGATATAGGCAGTGGCCGCGGGATTGCCCCACATAATGCCGAGACCGCCCCAGCTGGCCGTCATGGTGTTGCACTTCTCCTTATCTCCCGCCGTGACCAGCATCCACTGCTTGCCGATAGCCTCAAAGACGTTGGGGTTGATGGCATTCACATCTACTTTTTTCAACATAACAAAGACCTCCAAAATCTGGTTTTCCTCTATTTTATGCAAAAAACCCGCACCGTATTCCGATGCGGGTTATCTTGCAGCTTACTTGCCGAGACCGAACTTCTTGTTGAAGCGGCTCACGCGGCCACCTGTGTCCACCATTTTCTGCTTACCGGTGAAAAAGGGGTGACACTTGGCGCAAACTTCCACACGGATGTCCTTCTTGGTGGAGCCGGTGGGATAGACCGCACCACAAGCGCAGCGGATGGTGGTCTGCTGATAATCAGGATGAATTCCTGCCTTCATGATGTTCACCTCTTTCGATGTCTGACATTAAACTCGGGAAAAGGCATTTTCCCAGAAAGCAGTAGTTATCATAGCACACCCGCCGGGAAATTGCAACTCTTTTTCGGGGATTTTCTGAAAATTTTTCCTTAGATCTCAAAACCCCTGCCCAGCCGGAAATACCACAGCACCCGGCGGGTCACCTTTGTTCCGAAAATCTGTTCCACCGCCCAGGTATAGCTGTCGAGCTGTGTGCGGTAGCGTTGACTGTGCTCGGCAATTTCCGAGGGAGACAGCCGATCCGTCTTGAAGTCCACGACAGTCAGACCGTCCGGCCCGGTAAAGCAGCAGTCCACCACGCCCTGGAGCATGACCTCCTCCCCCTCCGGCGCTTCCGGGTAAATTTCCTGTGCCGGGGCGAAGAGGGAGAATTTGAACTCCCGGCGGAGGTCCAGAGCAGCCATTGCCTGTCGTCCCAGGGGAGAGGAATAGAACTCAGCTACCATGGATGGTTTTACACTGTCCGCCTCGGTCCGGGTCAGCCAGTTTCCGGCGACCAGCCGCTCCAGCTCACCCTTGACCCCTTCCACCGTGTTTGCCTTGTCAAGGTCGATCAGCTCCATGACGGAGTGGAGGACTGTACCTCGCTGGGCGGCGGTCAGTCCTTTCGTCTCCTGACGGAATCGGGGCTGAGGGAAGTCAGGCACAGGGACAGGCCTGCGGGTTTCCTCCGCCGCCTCCTCATCCAGTGCGCGGCCTTTCAGCTGTGTGGCTGTCACCTTGGAGGGGAGGTCTGCCAGCTGCCGCCACGGATAGCGCCAGTCCAACAGGCCGGTGTCGAGGGGGGCCGGATTCTCCTTCTCCTCTTGACTCCGAGCGTCGGAGGTGTCCACTCCCGGCCGATCTCCCGCCACAAGACGGATCTCCCAGTCTCCTGCGGAGATGGGTTTGGGACTGGTACCGCCCATACGAAGGGCCTGGGCGTCCGTCCGGGCCAGCACGGGAAGCAGCAGCCATTTGGCAACGGTGTCCTTCTCCTGCAAGGCCTGAGGGTCAGGCCTGGGGCCGGACTCCGGCAGGAGCATGGAAAGCTCCTTCCACGCATCCTCCACAGAGAAGGTCATAATCAGCTTTTCTCTGGCCCTCGTCATGGCCACATACAAAAGCCGCAGCTCCTCCGCCTTGCTCTCCTCCTCGATTTTCAGCTGTACCGCCTTCCGGGCCAGGGTGGGATATTCCACCCTCAGTTCCGGATCCACCCCTTTGGGGCCGATGCCCAGCTTGGGATGGAAGAGGACCGGCGCCCGCTCGTCAGTGCGGTTGATGATACGGTTGAGTCCCCCCAGAATGACCACCGGAAATTCCAGTCCCTTGGACCGGTGGATGGACATGATTTGGACGCCCGTGCCCCCCTTTTGCCCCAGAGCGGGCAGTCTCCCCTTCTGCTCCTCCAGACGGTGGATCATATGTACCAGGTCAAACAGACTCTGTCTGCCGGAGGCGGCAAAGTCCCGCACCCAGTCGTAGAAGGCCAGCAGATGTGCTCTCCGCCGGGGGCCGCCCTCCATGGCGCCGAAGAGGGCTAAGAGTCCCGTCTGATCGTAAAGCTCCCACAGCAGCCGGTGGCTGCTGATGTCGGTCGCCCGGAGCCGGAGGGTTTTCAGGTCATCCAAAAACTTTCGAGAGGGCTCATCTCCCCCCTCTGCCGCCTGTGCAAGGCAGGTGTAGAGGTCTCCCTCCCGGCATCCTCCCCGGAGCTTTGCCAGCTGGTCGGGGGTGAAGCTGTACAGAGGGGAGCGGAGGACGGAGAGGAGGGGAATGTCCTGCCGGGGGTTATCGATGATCTCCAAAAGGGAGATGACACAGCTCACCTCAGTGGTGTGAAAGTAGTCATCCGCTCCCTCAGTCTGCCAGGGGATATTCCGGGCATCCAGGGCCTGGGTCAGATAGCCCATGACCGCATTGGGCGAGCGGTAGAGGATGGCAATGTCACTGCTGTGTACCGGACGAAGGGTTCCGCTCTCGTCGGTCACGGGAAAGCCCTCTAAAAGCAGCTGTTCCACCCGCTTGGCCACGAATTCCGCCTCCACCTGATCCTTGTGGATCTTGGCCTCGTGCTCGTCCCGCTCCAGCTCAGCCAGGTCGATGCAGTCCAGCTCCACCCGGTCGTCCGGGTGGTCTGGATAGGGGAAGCCGGGATAGAGCCGCTGGTCCTCCGTATAGTCCATCTCGCCGAATTGCTGAGACATGATATGCTCAAAGACAAAGTTGACCCCGGAGAGGACGCTGGCCCGGGAGCGGAAGTTGCGGCTGAGCACCACCGTCCGGGGCTGTCCCTCCTTCGCCTCCCCCGCCGGGCGGAAGGTGTGGTACTTCTTTAGAAAGATGGTGGGATCAGCCAGACGGAAGCGGTAGATGGACTGTTTGACGTCGCCCACCTGAAAGAGGTTCTTGCCGTCCTCGGTCAGTGCGTCGAAGATGGCGTTCTGAACGGCGTTGGTGTCCTGATACTCGTCCACCATGACCTCGGCGTAGCGTCCCCGGAGCTGCAGGGCCAGCTGGGTGGGCCGATGCTCGTCATCCATCAGCGCTTTCAGGGTCAGATGTTCCAAGTCGTTGAAGTCCGCCAGTTTGCGCCGGCGTTTGGCGGCAGCATAGGCCCTGTCCAGCGTCTCCACCAGTCGGAACAGGGCGTTTACCGCCGGGCGCACCGCCTCCGTGTCCTCCAAAAGCGTCTTGTTGGAGGCAAAAAACAGGTTCGACAGACCTTTCAGCCGTTTTTTGCACTGCTCCCTTGTGGTCTTGACCTCCTCCTGAAGCCGCTTGTCCTGAATCTTTCGGCTGGTTTTCAGGCGGGGGAACTCAATCTCGCACAGGGCCTGAGCGCTGTCCCAGCCCCGGTCCAGAGCGCCCAGAAAGGACTCAATGCTGTCCATCGTGTCGCAGAAGCTGGGGGCATAGGCGGCCTCCAGCTCCCGGTCCGCCATCATGGCATTGAGCGCCTGGACCATCCGGTCATACCAGTACTGTGCCAGCGCCCTCGCCCGGGCCATGATCTGTTTGCCCCAGACCGTCTGACTCACGTCCCGGACGCCGGAGAGGTCAAAGGCCTCGCTCTGCTGACGGAGCCACTGATCCGGCCGGGGATGAGACTGCACCCGGTAGTGGATGTCCAAAACAATCTCCTTCAGCTTTCGGTCATCCCGTCCGGCGGACATGGTGTCTACCAGCTGGGAGAAACCATCGCCGGGAGTGATGGTCTCGTAAAGTCCCTCCATCACCTGGTCCAGAGTCTCCCGGCGCAGAAGGTCCGCCTCTCCCTCCTCCGCCACCCGAAAGTCCGGGTCCAGATCCAACAGGTGTCCAAACTCCCTCAGAAGGGCGGTACACAGGGCATGGATGGTGGAGATCTGAGCCTTATAGACCAGCTCCAACTGGCGTCGGAGGTGCCTGTCCCCCGGATGCTCGGCAAGGCGCTGATGGATGCCCTGCAAGATCTTGCCCCGCAGCTCGGCGGCGGCAGCTTTTGTGAAGGTGATGATGAGGAACTGATCCACATCCAGCCCCTCCTGCTCCACCCGGTCCAGCAGACGCTCCACCAGCACTCTGGTCTTACCGGAGCCGGCGGCGGCGGAGACCAGCAGCTCTCCGCCCCGGTTATCCACCGCAGCTTGCTGCTGATCGGTCAGTTGGATGCTCATTCCTCTCCCTCCTTTGCCTCCCAAAATGCCTTGCCCTTGACGGAGTAGAGCCAGCGGCGGCGGTCGCTGCCTCTGCCCTCCTCAAAGTGGCAGGCCTGGGCATAGTCACAGAAATCACAGGCGCTGTGTCCGCCTCCCTTGAGATAGGGGTCGGCGTCAATATCGCCCCGGGCCAGCTCATGCCCCATCTCCCGCAGCAGGTTGTCCAGCCGCTTTTCCAGTCTCCCCCACTGCTCGGCGGTGGCCAGGCTGTCCCCGGAGATGGCCCCGCTTCTGCCCACCCGCAGGGGCAGGAATCGGGGGCCGTTTGCCCCCCACTGCTCCATAGCCCAGAGGACTTCCTCGTCCCGCAGAAGCAGGCCGGAGCGGCGAAGGGCCTTGTCCGCCGCTTTTATCCGCTCATCCCCGTCCATCTCCCGGCTGCCGGAGAGGAGCACATCTCTCGCCGGCAGGTAGAGGACACCGGCGGGCTCGATGGGCTTTCCGAAGTAGTCCGTCCCCTTTTCTTTCAGCGTAAAGAGGTAGAGCAGCATCTGAAGGCTGAGACCGTGCCAGATGTCGGTGAGGCTGAAGGACTTAATGCCCGTCTTGTAGTCCACCACCCGGAGGTAGAGCCGGCCGTCCTTTTCCCAGCCGTCCACCCGGTCCACAAAGCCGGTGATGGAGAGCGTGATGTCCTCCAGTTCGATCTGCACCGGGGGCAGGTCTTCATTGCGGCCGAAGCCCAGTTCAAAGCTGATGGGCTGGAAGCGGCTCGATTGCAGCTCCTCCACCACGTTTTGCACGATCAGCTCCACAGAGCGGAGCATCCGCTCAAAGAGGTAGCGGAACCGGGGCGTCTGGTCCTCCATGCCTCCCAGTTCTTCCCGGATATACCGCTCCACAGCTTCGCCAGCCAGCGCCTGCCGCCGCTGTGCGGTCAGCTGGGTGACGCCTCCTTCCTCCCGGGCAGACCGCAAAACGTGCTCCAGCACATAGTGGACAAATGTGCCTGTCTCCGGGGCGTCAAAGCCCGCCCGCTTCCGGGGCTGAGCCTTCAGGCCGTACTGGCAGAAATAAGAGAAGTGGCAGGATTTCAGTTTATCCATTTTACTGGCGGAGAGGGCCACCCGATGGGTATAGAGCGCCTCCACCCCCTCAGGGCTCAGCTGTCCCCGCCGGGCGGTTCGGGCATGCTCCACCCGCCGGGGAATGTCCTCCCAGCCGGGCCGGGCGGACAAATGCTCCAGAATTTCCTGATCGTTCCGCTCCGCCCCCAGTTCCAGCGCCGGCAGGGGAGCCAGCAGACGGTTCTCTGTCCGCTCCTGTCCCCGAGGGATGCGGGGGAACATCCCCTCCAGCCGGTGCCAGAGGATGGCAGGCCGCTTTTCGCTCCCGCCGATCTGGCGGGGGCAGGTGAGTATCAGCAGCTGTGTGGGGCGGGTCATAATGTCATAGGCCATGGTCTGCTCCCGGTCCAGCCGGCGCTCCGCCGAGGGAGCCAGCTCCAGTCCCAGCCCGGTAAGATAACGCCGGTCCTCCTCCGTCAGCAGACCGGGCGCCTGAGACACCAGGGGAAACTGTTCGTCGTCCACCCCAAGAAGGAACAGCGCCTTACACCTGCAGCGGTTTAGTCTGGCCATTTCGCCCCCGTTCACCCGGTCCAGAGAGACGGGGATGGAGCCCACGGAATACTGGCTGAGCACCAGGCGGAAGAGGTCAGAAAAATAGTCCAGCTCCATGGTCTGCTCTGCCAGAAGGTCATTGCATTGCTCCAGCGCCCGGAGCAGGATCTCCCACAGCTGGCGGTATTCCTCCGCCTGCTGCAGCTCACCCTGCTCCCGCAGGTCGTTTGCCCGGCTGCTCAAGCGCTGGGGCAGCTGAATGTCCTCCAAAAACCGGCAGAGGGCTTGGCTCAGCTCCGCCCCGGTGCCGCTTTTGTGCTCCCCCAGTGTCTGCAGGGGACGAACCATGTCCCGGCGAAGGGCGTTGAGCCTGCTCAGCAGCGCCCGGTCCTCCTCCTTCCAGGGAAGGGCATAGCCCTTTGGGTGCCAAGTCCAGTCCGCCTCCCTCGTCCAGCGGCTGCCCCTGATATTCCAGCGGAGAACGTAGTTTTCCAAAAGGTCCACATCCTCCCAGTCCACTCCGGTCAGGCCGGTTTTCAGATAGCGGAACACATCCTCATACTCATATTGATGTCCCACGCAGTCCAGGGCGGCGGTGAGGAGCGCAAGAATGGGCTTTTCCAGAATCGGCTCCACCCGGCCCAGGAAGAGGGGGATCTGATACCTGCGGAAGACGGACTCCAAAATCGCTTCATACCGGTCCAGAGTACGGGCGGATACGGCAATGTCCCGAAAGTGCCAGTTCTTTTCTTTGACCAGGCGCAAGATCTCCCCTGCCGTCCACTCCACTTCGGCGTAGGGACTGTCCGCCTGATAAAGGCAGACGCCCTCCCCGGCCGCAGGGCAGGCCGCCCCGTCAGAGAACAGGTGCTGTTCCATGTGGGTCAGCCATTCTCCCGCCCCGTCCCGGCGGTCTGTGAAGATCTCATACTTGACGTCAATTCGATGCTCCCGGCACAGTGCGAACAGCTCCAGCGCCGTCCGGCGGCTGGGAAGAAAGACCGGGTCTCCTCCCTCTTCCAGCGTGTCGCAGGTGAGGGACACCGTCACCGACCGGGCCTGCCGGAGCATGGGCTCCAGCACCAGACGCTGCTGGGGCGTGAAGTCGGTAAAGCTGTCCAGATACACGTCCTTCCCGCGAAACCACGGACAGTCCGTCAGCGTCTCGGCCAGCCGTGTCAGCCGGTCTCTCGGGTCCTGAGCCCGCTGGGCGGTGAGGGCCTGATAGGTGCTTAGGATGAGGCCCAGATCGTGGAGCCGGTCGGCTCCCTCGCCGTTCTGCTCCTCCGCCGCGGCGATCAGCTCCTCCGGACGGACGCAATAGCTTTTCAGCTCGTCTCCTGTGGCAAGCAGCTGCTCCAGAAAGGCCGCCTTTTGGGAGGGGCGGGCATAAGCCTTTAAACTGCCGCTCACCGCCGCCACTGCCTGACTCATGAGCAGCAATCTGCCGCCGGCGTCCAGCTGCGGAACTGCCAGTCCGCCGCTTTTGGTGAATACCCTGTGAGCCAGCCTTGTAAAGGACAGCACCTCGGCGCATCTGGAGGCCGCCGGCCCGCAGAGGGCGCACAGCTGCCGCTCTGCATCGTGGGAGACCTGCTCCGGCACCAGCAGCACCTGAGGGCGATGCTGTCCCTCTCGGCGGACCAGATCAAATATTCGGGTTGTCTTGCCGGTTTTGGCCCGGCCCAGAATGAGGTTCAGCATAGGGGCGCACCTCCTTTTAATTGCACCTATTATATCAAATCCAATTGTAAATGGACAGCCTGAAAACCGCCCCGCAAGTCCCCTTTATGGTACATCTTTCCCGCTTGCCCGGCTGGGAAAAATCGTGTATGATAATGGTAATCAGGAAAGGAGGTGTGTCCCTTGTCCCGTCCGAAAACCATCTATGATGAGATCACCCGGCCCCGGCCCAAGGCGACGCCCCTCCGGCTTTACGGCCCGTATCTGTTGGCAGTACTGCTGCCGCTGGGCTTCCTGGCCCTGTTTCGGGCGGTTCGCTATGACCGAGCGCTGGTGAACACCGTCATCTGGCAGGTGACCACTCCCCTCAAGCACGCCGTTGCACGCATGTGCTCCCATCTCCCCTTTGCCATGGCGGAGGTGATCTGGACGCTTGCGGTCCTCTTCCTGCTGATTCTGGTGGGGCGGTCCCTGTTTGTGGTCCTCCGCAGTCTGTTTTGCCGCTTACAGGGCAGAAGGGCGCACCCGCTCCGGCGTTTTCTTCGTCGGGCGCTGGCCATTTTGTCCGCAGGGCTCGTGATCTACTCCGGCTATACTGCCATGTGGGGCATCAACTACTACGGAGACACCTTCTCGCAAATGAGCGGCCTGACCGGCCGGGAGACCACAGCGGAGGAGCTGGCCGCCCTCGCCTATGCCTTTGCCAACAAGTGTAATGAGCTGTCCGGTCAGGTGATCCGGGATGAAAACGGCATCTTCGCAGGTACTCCGGCCACCGTCTTTGACCGGAGCAGCGGGCTGTATGAAAATCTCTATGACGAGTTCCCCTGTCTGGATCTGGACGAGAGTCAGGCAAAGCCCATGTTCTATTCCCGCCTCATGAGCGCTCTGGGCTTCACCGGCTTCTACTTCCCCTTCACCGGAGAGTCTCTGGTCAACGTGGACGCACCCGCCTGTCTGGTCCCCGCTACCGTCCTCCACGAGCTGGCTCATCAGCGCAATGTGGCGTCGGAGGCAGAAGCGAACTTTCTGGCGGTCATTGCGGGACTAAAGAGCGGCGACACGGAGTTTCAGTATTCCTCCGCCCTTTTGGGCTACATCCATCTGTCCAACGCCCTCTACACCGCCGACCGGGACCTGTGGCGGAGCGTCTCTGCCGCTCTGAACGACGACGTTCGCGCCGATCTCACGGACAACAGCGCCTATTGGGCACAGTTTAAGACCCCGGCATCGGATGCTGCCGAGGCCGTCTACACCTCTTTCGCTCAGAGCTATGAGCAGAGGGACATTATGAAGAGCTACGGCGACTGTGTAGACTTACTCGCCGCCTATTATTTGAAGGAGGGATAACGGATGAACGATCATGAACTGGTCGAACTGGCCTTTACCATGCTGGAGCGCTCCTATGTGCCCTACTCCCACTTTCCCGTAGGCGCTGCCCTGCTGTGTAAGGACGGGACCGTGTTCACCGGCTGTAACGTGGAAAATGCCGCCTACGGCTCCACCATCTGCGCCGAGCGCACAGCGCTGGTCAAGGCGGTGAGCGAAGGGCATCGGGACGACTTTGTCACGCTGGCCGTCGTCGGCAATTCCACAGACTACTGCTGGCCCTGCGGGGCCTGCCGGCAGATGCTGTACGAGTTTGCCCCGGAGCTGCGGCTGCTGGTGGCGAACCGGGCGCATGAGTTTGTTGCGTTGCAGCTCTGCGACCTGCTGCCCCACGGGTTCGGGCCGAAGGCGCTGGAGTAATATGGCAGGCGGTTAAATCGGGATTTGACGAGGTGGAACTGATGAATGATTTCGGAATCAATGAGATGCTTGAAATGCAAAAGACGTTACAGGAAAAGTATAAAGACATATGGGAAACGATATCTCCTGAAATTGGAAAAAACAAACTTCTTTGGATGATTGGAGAAATTGGGGAAGTAATAGATATTATCAAGAAGCATGGTGGAGAAACGGCGAGTCAAGACAAGGAGCTGAGATCCTGCCTCATTGAAGAATTGGCAGATGTCCTTATGTATTACAATGATGTTTTGCTTTGCTATGGGATCTCGGCAGAAGAACTAAAACAATCCTACACCAGCAAGTTTGAGAAAAATATGAAGCGCTGGTAACTCCCAGTTTATCGCCCCGCCCCATTCGGCAAAAACCGAAGCCACAGCATTCCGCTGTGGCTTCGGTTTTTGTATCATCTCAGGTTTTCTTCTGGAACACATTGCCGCAGTTCCGGCAGGTGATGGAGATCCGGTTCTTGCCCTTGGGCACCCGGAGGACCTGACCGCAGCTGGGGCAGTGGAAATAGACATGATCCTTATCCCGCATCTGGGCACGCTTACGCTGGAAGCCCTGGACCAGAGGGGTGATATGCTCAATGAACCAGTCGTTCTCCTCCCGCCGCCTGGTGTAGTTCTTGGACCACATGCGGTAGACAGTGAAAATAACGGCGGCATAGCCCGCCACCCGGAGCACAACAGCGACCACCCTCACCGGGATGAGCACGCCCAGCAGATACAGCACAAGGCCGGCCATAAGCAAAAACAGATTCAGAGCGTCAGAGCCATAGCGCCCGTACATCAGGCGGCTGATAAAATTGCGCATCAGAGAAGATCTCCTTATTGACCCGGAGCTGGGTCGATTTCTTTTCATAAATGATACCGCAACCGTTGGAAAACGTCAATATTCCAGAGTAAAAATAGACGTAAATTAATTATGAACAGTCCGGGAGGGCAGTCCTGGACTGCCCTCCCGGCCGGAATATGTTAGTAAGCCACACCCCAGATGACCATCTTTTTGGCGGGTTTGCCGCACACGGGGCAGGTTTCGCCCAGCTGCTCCTGCTCGAAGGGGATGCACCGGCTGGAGACGCCGGCCCGCTCCTTCATGGCGACCTCGCATGCCTCGTCGCCGCACCACATGGTCTTGGCAAAGCAGGTGTGCTTCTCCTGGGCGGCCTTTAGCTGCTCCACGTCGTCAAAGGCGAAGGTATTGGCCTCGAGCCGCTGCTTGGCGCTCTCATAGAGGTTGTCATGGACTTCGGTCAGCAGGGCCTGTACCTTCTCCTCCAGTTCCTCCAGAGGCACGAAATACTTCTCACCGGTATCCCGGCGGGCAATGACACACTGGCCCTTCTCCATGTCCTTGGGGCCGATCTCCACCCGGAGGGGCACTCCCTTCATCTCGTACTCGGCGTACTTCCAGCCGTTGGACTGGTCAGAGTCGTCCGTCTTGACCCGGAGGCCCAGAGCCTTGATGCGGCGTTCCAGATCATAGGCAGCGTCCAGAACGCCCTCCTTATGCTGGGCGACGGGGATGACCACCACCTGAATGGGGGCGATGGCAGGGGGCAGGACAAGACCGTTATCGTCGCCGTGGGTCATAATGACAGCGCCGATGAGGCGGGTGGTGGAGCCCCAGGAGGTCTGGAAGGGATACTGGAGGGTGTTGTCCCGGCCGGTGAAGGTCACATCGTAGGCCTTGGAGAACTTATCGCCGAAGAAATGGCTGGTGGCAGACTGGAGCGCCTTGCCGTCCTTCATCATAGCCTCGATGGTATAGGTGGCCTCGGCGCCGGCGAACTTCTCCTTGTCCGTCTTGCGGCCGGGGATGACCGGCATGGCGAGAGCGTCCTTACAGAAGTTGGCGTAGCACCAGAGCTGCTGCTCGGTCTCGGCCTCCGCCTCGGCAGCAGTCTCGTGGATGGTGTGTCCCTCCTGCCACCAGAATTCGCGGGAGCGGAGGAAGGGTCTCGTCGTCTTCTCCCAACGGATGACGGAGCACCACTGGTTGTACTTCATGGGCAGTTCTCTCCAGCTGTGGAGGACATGGGACCAGTGGTCGCAGAACATGGTCTCTGAGGTGGGGCGGAAGGCCAGACGCTCCTCCAGCTTGCTGCTGCCGCCCATGGTGACCCATGCCACCTCAGGGGCGAAGCCCTCGACCAGCTCGCCCTCTTTTTTCAGCAGGCTCTCCGGGATCAGAACGGGCATGGCCACGTTCTGGTGGCCCGTCTTTTTAAACTCGGCATCCATCAGGTTCATGATGTTCTCCCAGATGGCGTAGCCGTAGGGACGCAGGATCATAAAGCCCTTGACGCTGGCATAGTCCACCAGCTCCGCCTTCAGGCAGATGTCCGTATACCACTGGGCGAAGTCCTCCGACATGGAGGTGATCGCCTTGACCTTCTTCTCTTTTGCCATTTGACTATCATCCTTTCGATTTTGTTGACATAAAAAGCGTTTGCTCTTCCCTAAGGACGAGAGCAAACGCTTCGTGTTACCACCTTATTTCGCCTCTGTCTCACGGCAAAGGCCTTATGGAGTACATTCATACCCCGGCGCTCTAACGGGCGCACCCGGCACAGCTTGACGCCGCTTTGCGCAGCGCTTGGTCTGTACGGCTCGGAAACGGGTTCGGCAGTCATTCGGAGAGCCTTGCACCGTCCGGCTCCTCTCTGCACCGCTGGGACTGCCTACTGTTTTTCGTCACAGCCAGATTTATTTCATCTGCTATTTTATCCCGAATCGTCCGTTCTGTCAACATTTTTGCGGCACTTATTTCAGAAGGGCTTCCATGACCCGCTGCTGCGCCTCCCCATCCGACCAGTCTGCCGTACCGGAGACGCAGTACAGGCTGCTTCCCTGCCGGAACCAGAACCGGGACAGCTCACCTTGCTCCTGTGGGGCGGGAAGGTCGTCTATTCTCAAGTCTGCCGGGAGGAGGTCGGTAAACAGCACTTCTCTCAAGAGGGGCACATGGCAGGTATAGACCTGCGCATCCAAATAGCCGCCGGTCCAGATCTCAGTGTAGTGCCGCTCCTGTACCAGAGCGGAGCCGCCTTCCTCGTACCAGGCGGAGACCTCCTGCCCCTCTGTGTCCAGTTCCAAGTCCTCCGCTCGAAGGATGGGGAGGGCTGAATCTGCCGTGCGCCAGCCGCTGCCTTGAACAGCGGTGTCATAACTCACCGGCTGCACTGTCCATCCCAGCAGCATAGCAGCGAGAAAACAGGCAAAAACCCCACTTCCGAAGGTCAGGATGCGCTTTCTGCTATTCTCCCTCCCGATCAGGCGGGCAACCATAGGGGTCAGGCAGAAGCAGACCAGCAGCGCCAGACGAATCCACACTCTGGAAATCTCTTTCACCCAGACAACCGCAATCAGCAGCGCCGCCGCACTGACCGCCAACACCTGAAGTCCGCCCCGCAGATACATTATCCCCCGTTTGGCCGGCCAATGAGATTGGCTTTCCCGCAGAAAACAGAGCAGAAGCCAGCCCAGCCAGAGGACCGCCAGTCCCCCCAGAAGAGGCAGAACGACGCAAAGAATTGTGCGGACATCTGAGAGATACCAGCGGTAGGCGATCTGTTCCCAGCTCACACCGGCCCGGCGGCCGGCAAAAAGGAGGACGCCTGCAGTGACGGCAAAAAAGGCAGCGCTCCAGATCAGCCAGTCGAGGAAGATGGACTTAAATCTGCCCCGGTCCTTTTCTCCTCGAAACAACTCCGGAGATTGGCAGGGCATAGATTTGTAGATGTCCATGCCCCAGGCGGTGTCTACCGGCTCCCAGCCCGCCGCCCGGCGGGTCTCTACCTCAGTCTCCAGTGTCTCCGGGCTACGGCGGGGCGGGGCCGGTACCACGTCATAGCGGAGCTCTGTGCGGTTGGTGGGGACGAATTTCCCTGTCAGCCAGCCTGACCGACCGGCAAATTCCCACCCTTGGGCAGCCTGTCTGTCCAGATATACCCGCAGGCCTTCGTAGTCTCCAAAGGAGAAGGCAAGAAAACGGTTTTTGCTTTCCTTCATGGCTATCACCTTCTCCTTTAGTATAATGGCACGCCCGGGGCTTTGCAAGGGGTCTTAGGGGGCGTCGTCCTTGTCCGGCTCCTCCAGCGCCTTGCGCAGCTTGTTCAGGGCCTGTTTCTCCAGCCGGGAGATATAGGACCGGGAAATGCCGCAGCCTGCCGCTACCTCCCGCTGGGTGCGAGGGGGCTTTCCGTCCAATCCGTAGCGCTGGATGACAATGCCACGTTCCCGATCGTCCAGAGCGGTCTCTACGCACTGGCGCACCCGGAGGCAGGACTCCCGCATCTCCAGTTCCTCCAGCATGTTGTCATCCACCCGGATCACATCCATGAGGGAGAGCCCTCCGGAGTCGTCGTCCCCCTCCAACGCCTCGGAGAGGCTGACCTCGCCGGAGATCCGCCGGGTCTTGCGGAGGTACATGAGGATCTCATTTTCAATACACCGGGCAGCATAGGTGGCCAGCTTGATTTTCTTCCCAGATTGATAGGTATTGATCGCCTTGATCAGCCCAATGGTGCCGATGGAGATCAGGTCATCCGTGTCCCCGGTTTGCGTATAGTATTTTTTTGCAATATGGGCCACCAGGCGCAGATTGTGCTCCACCAGCTTGTTCCGGGCCTCTATATCTCCCTGGGATGCCCGGAGGACGCAGTCCTGCTCCTCGCTCTCTTTCAGGGGGCGGGGAAAGGACCCGGTCTGGCTCAGACGGAGAGTAAACAGCTGCCCCTGCAGGAGCAGCATGGTCAATAGGGATAGCATCGTCCCATCTCCTTTCTCCTAAAAGGGTATTCAGAGACGGGTTGTCCCTTTGCCAAGCAAGATGCGACAGGGACGGAGCAAAAAACAAGTATTGCATTTCAGGACCAGTTATGGCATAATAAGTTCTCGGCAAAGGGTTTCCCTGAACAAATGAGGAGACGTATCGAAGTGGTCATAACGAGCCTGACTCGAAATCAGGTTGCCCGCAAGGGCACGTGGGTTCGAATCCCACCGTCTCCGTAAAAGCAACATCCATTGTAGCGGGTGTTGCTTTTCATTTTCCTCCTACAACCGAAACAAAAAGACTGCTCCAACCCTGGGGAGCAGTCTTTTTGTTTCACTATTCTCGTTCCGGCTCAGCGCTGCTGGCCGAACTCACGGAAGAACTGGCTGTGGATGACCTGAACAGCACGGTCCGCCTGGCTCTCGTCCACCAGGACAGAGACCTTGATCTCACTGGTGGAAATCATATTGATATTGATGCCGGCGTCATACAGGGCCTCGAACATGGTGGCAGCCACGCCGGGGCTGTTGATCATGCCGGCACCCACGATGGAGACCTTCGCAACGTGGTCACTGACCTCCAGACGCTTAAAGCCCAGGGCCTCCTTCCGCTGCTCCAGCAGCGCACCGGCACGTTCCAGATCGGAGCGGGCAACGGTGAAGCTGATGTCCTTGGTGTCATCCCGGCCGATGGACTGGAGGATGATGTCCACGTTGATCTTCTCCTTGGCCAGCAGGGAGAACACCTTAAAGGCGATACCGGGCTGGTTGCTCAGGCCCACCAGAGCCAGACGGGCAATATTTTTATCCTTAGCGACACCGCTGATATGAGACTTTTCCATGGTTTTCACGACCTCCTTTACTTTTGTACCGGGATTTCCGGTAAAGCTGGAGAGCACCTCCAGATTCACTGCGTATTTCTTTGCCATTTCCACAGACCGATTGTGGAGCACCTGCGCCCCCAGCGTGGCCAGCTCCAGCATCTCGTCGTAGGTGATCTCGTCCAGCTTTTTGGCATCCTTCACCAGTCGGGGATCGGCGGTATAGACGCCGTCCACGTCGGTAAAGATCTGGCACAGGTCGGCGTGGAGCACAGCGGCCAGCGCCACGGCGGAAGTATCCGAACCGCCCCGGCCCAGAGTGGTCACATCGTCAAACCGGTTGATGCCCTGGAATCCCGCCACCAGCACGATCTTATGCTGACTGAGTTCGGAGTCCAGACGGTCCTTGTCAATGCGGGTGATACGGGCATCGCCGTAGGTACGGTTGGTCTTCATGCCCACCTGCCAGCCGGTCAGGGAGATCACCGGGAAGCCCAGTGCCTCAATGGCCATGGCGCACAGGGAGATAGAGACCTGCTCGCCCGTAGACAGGAGCATATCCATCTCACGCTTGGAGGCACGGGGGTTGATCTCCGCCGCCTTTTCCAGCAGCTCATCAGTGGTGTCTCCCTGGGCAGAGAGGACGGCCACCACGTCATTGCCGGCCTTGTATGTTTCTGTAATGATCCGGGCGACGTTTTGCAGCCGCTCGGTGTTGGCGACGGACGTGCCGCCGAATTTTTGTACGATCAGTCCCATTTTGGATCGATCCCTCCCAATTTCTCGATTCTATTCGGGGATTTTCCCCGCTATTCTATGCTGTTACTCCAGCACCCGGTACAGCGACTTGACCTCACGGCCATCCAGCAGCGCCTTCACCTCAGAGGGCGTCAGCTTCTCCTCGGTCAGCCATGCGCTCTCGCCCTTGGCAGCGCCGGCCGCATGCAGCGCCTTGGCCCCGGGAACAGCAGCATCGTCACCCAGGCGGGCGTACCAGCGGCTCCTGATCTCCTCCACGCTGTAAACAACGTCGTCTCCACCGGCTTCCCAGCTGTTGTTCTTCAGGTAGCAGTGGTGCTTGGCGGCATCCATCACGTCCGCCACGACGGCGGAGGCGGTAGGCAGCTTACCGGCGCCCTGGCCGTAGAACATGACATCGCCGATGGCGTCGCCCACCACGGAGATGGCATTGAACACGCCCTCCACGTTGGCCAGAGGAGACTCGTCAGACACCAGATGGGGGGCCACAAAGGCGCAGACCTTATTGTCAGACTCCCGGCGGATGGCCCGGCCCAGCAGCTTGATCTTCATGCCGGCACTGCGGGCGTAGTCCACATCAGCAAGCGTGATGGAGGTGATACCCTCGGTAGGCACCTGCTCCGGGGACACCTGGCGGCCGAAGCCCAGGGAGGCAAGAATGCAGATCTTCCGGCAGGCGTCATGGCCCTCGATGTCGGCGGCAGGATTCTGCTCGGCATAGCCGTTGGCCTGCGCCTCCTTCAGAGCGTCCTCAAAGGACAGCCCCGCCCGGATCATGCGGGTGAGGATATAGTTGGTGGTACCGTTCAAAATGCCGGTGATCTCACTCAGCTCGTTGGCGGCAAGGCAGGTGCGGATGGGCTTGAGAATGGGGATGCCGCCGCCCACGCTGGCCTCGTAGAGATAGGAGACATTCTTCTCCTTAGCGATCTGCATCAGCTCGTAGCCGTGGGTGGCCACCAGTTCCTTGTTGGATGTGACCACGCTCTTGCCGGCAAGCAGCGCCCGCCGGGTGAAGTCCAGGGCAATCTTTGCCCCGCCAATGGTCTCGACCACCACATCTACCTCAGGGTCATTCTCGATGATGGAGAAGTCGTGGATGACCTTATCGGCAAAGGGGCTCGACGGAAAATCCCGCACGTCCAGTACATACTTCACCTCAATGGGGTTCGAGACCCGCCGGGCGATCTGCTGGTTGTTCTTTGCAATGACCTCGGCTACGCCGGAGCCGACGGTGCCGAAGCCCAAAATCGCTACATTGACCATGTCTACTCTCCTCTTACAACATAAACAGTGAAAACTGGGGTTAACCTGCCAAAATTTCCATCTTCAGAACGCCGCTCTGCCGCTCCAGCGACCGGGCCAGCTCCTCCGGCGGGGTGAGCAAACCGGAAGTCTCGGCGCCGATGGTCACAGCCGCCACGCCGTCTGTGGGAATGGATTGATTGATGGTAAGAATATTTGCGCCGGAACGAGCGAAAATATTCAGGATGGCGGACAGAACGCCCGGTTCATCCCGCAGCATGACCTGAAAGGTGACAATGTGACCGTTCATCATGTCGTTAAAGGGGCGAACCGCATCCTTATATTTATAGAAAGCGCTGCGGCTGATGCCGGCCAGCTTGGCCGCCTCGTTCACCGTAGCCGCCTCGTGAAGCTCCAGCGCCTGCTTGGCACGGGCCACCTTGCGGTAGATCTCCGGCAACGCCTCTGCCTCGACGATGAAATACTTCGGCTCGCTGGACATCTGCCGCACTTCCTTCCGCATACATTTGTCCGCCTATGGCGGTCATTTCAGCGTTGTAAGTCATATGATAGCACACCGTTTTTTTGATTGCAACCGGCTTTTTCCATTTTGGCGCTTTGACAGAAAAGGGGCAAATTTATGATGAGATCCATGGTAGAGATTGCCAAAGGGGCGTTTTTGACCGCACTGGCCGTTGCCCTTGTGTTCAGCGCCGGGATGCGGAGCATCCTCCTCCCCTTTGCCTTCGCCCTGCTTTTGGCCCGCTGGGCGGACCGCCCGGTCTCCCGCCTGGCTCAGCAGCTTCCCCGCTGGCTGGCCGCCCTTATCATTTTGACGGTCAGCGGGCTGCTGCTATGCTGTATTCTGCTTCTGCTCATAGTCAAGCTATGGCAGGACATTCCCGCCGTCCTCTCCGGGGCGCAGGACGGCACTGCCCTGTGGACGCATCTGGAACATTTCACCGCCCGGCTGCCCGCCTTTCTCCGGGGCGGCCTGGAGTGGCTTCTGGCCCAGCTTCAGACTCAGAGCAGTGCTCTGCGCACCCATTTGACGGAGACAGGGACGAAATGGGCCGCAGATACGGCCGCTGCCCTGCCCGGAGCGCTGTTTGCCTGGGGTGTGGCCCTGCTGGCCAGCTTTTACGCCGCTGCCGACTGGAAGCGGGTCAAAACCGGTCTGCTCCGACTGCTGCCCCAGGGCTGGGAGGGGACGATCCGCCGTCTCTTTCGCAAGCTGGGCCGCGGCGCTATGGGCTGGCTCCGGGTGCAGGGAAGGCTGATGTGCATCACCTTCGGCCTGCTGGGGGTGGGATTTTTCCTGCTTCACATTCCCGGCGGCTGGACGCTGGCGGTGGTCATCGCCCTGGCTGACGCCCTGCCCTTCTTCGGCTCCGGCATTTTTCTGGTGCCCTGGGCGGTGCTGATGCTGGCCCGGGGGCAGCTGTGGACCGGAGGAGGACTGATCATCATCTGGGTGCTGGTCTCTATCTGCCGGTCGGTGCTGGAGCCCCGGTTTCTGGGAAAGCAGGCGGGAGCCTCTCCTCTGGTCACTTTGCTGGTCATGTACGCAGGTCTGAGGCTGTTTGGGATACCGGGGCTGATCCTGGGGCCTATCACCCTTTCCGCCGTCATGGCGGCAGTGGAGGAATAGACGCAAAAGGGCGCGGAGCGCATCGAAACACGCTCCACGCCGTCTGCTGTTTTCTGTCAGTTATCCGTCAGGCGCACCATGACCTCATGCCACAGATCCACCGAGGGGTTTCCGTCGTAGTTGATGCTCTCCGCCTTTTCGTAGCCGGTCCAGACCACGGCGGTATAATCCGGGGTATAGCCGGCAAACCAGCGGTCGTAGTCGTCATTGGTGGTGCCGGTCTTACCTGCCACCACCACACCGTTGATCCTGGCGTTGCGTCCGGTACCGTTGTCCACGGCATTGATGAGCATCTGGGTCATCTGCCGGACGGTACTCTCCTTCAGCACCGCCTCACCGGCGGCATAGCCGGTGATGATGGGCTGGCCCGCCGCGTCAAAGGTGATGTCATAGCCGTCGGTGCTGAGGATGACCTCTCCGTTGCTGTCGGTGACCACGGTGTAGACATAGGGCTTGGTATAGATGCCGTCTCTGGCAAAGACAGCATAGGCCGCCGCCATCTCGTATACGGATACGCCCTTGGTCAGGCCGCCCAGGGACAGCGGAGCCAGATCCAGGTCGCTGTAATACTTGCCGGAGGGGCCGGTATAGCCCTCCACCAGGGTGGTGATGCCGAAGCGCTCCCGGACAAAGTTAAAGGAATACTGGGGGCTGACTCGCTGGAGTACCTGAACGGCGATGGTGTTCATCGATTTCTGAACGCCGTACTCCACCGTCACCATGTCTCCCGTGGGCTTTTTACCGTCGTTGGAGCTGGGGAACAGGGTGCCGTCGCTGAGCCGGATGGAGCTGTCCTCTATCAGGCTGTCCGGCGTGATGATGCCCATCTCCAGTGCCGGGGTATAGACCGCCAGAGGCTTAAAGCTGGAGCCGGGGGAACGGGTGGTCATAGTGGCCATGTTCCAAACCCGGTTGCCCTCCTTTTCGCCGATGCCGCCCACCACTGCCACAACGGCGCCGGTGCTGTTGTCAATAATGGTGGTGGCCGCCACCAGGTCCTGCCCCTGCTGAGACTTGTGGCCGGAGAGGACGGAGCCGCTCTGGAATACGTCGTCCGCCTGGCTCTGGACATAGGGGTCCAGACAGCTGTAGATCTGAAGGCCGCCGGAATAGATCATCTGAATGGCGGAATCGTAGTCAATGGAGTACTTTTCTTCCAGCCCCTTTGCCACCGATTCGATCACCGTCTCAGTGTACCAGGAGTAATAGGTTCCGTCCAGACTGGCCGTCTCCTGCTGCTGGGTCTGCTGATCGCCTCTAGCCAGCACCAGCGGCTCTGCCTTGGCAGCGTCCCGCTCCTGCTCGGAGATATAGCCCTGCTCACACATTTGGTCCAGCACCAGATTGCGCCGGCGCACGTTGTTCTCCGGGTGGACCTCCGGGTTATAGATGGCAGGGTTGTTGGTGATGGAGATGAGGGAGGCGCATTCGGCCAGAGTCAGCTCGCCGAGCTCTTTGCCGAAGTAGCGCTGGGCGGCGGTATAAACGCCGTAGCAGCGGTTGCCCAGGTAGATCTTGTTCAGGTACCACTCCAGCGTCTCCTCTTTGGTATGGTTGTCGTCAAACTCCAGAGCCTCGAAAATCTCCAGCACTTTCCGCTTGACGGTGGTATCGGTGTTCTGGGTGACGTTTTTGATGAGCTGCTGGGTAATGGTAGAGCCGCCCTCCTGCCGCTGACCGGTGAGCAAGTGGAGCATGGCGCTGGCGGTTCGCACCCAGTCCACGCCGCTGTGCTCCCAAAAGCGCTTGTCCTCAATGGCCACGGTGGCATTGAGGAGATTCTCCGGGATCTCATCATAGGAGGCCCACACCCGGTTTTCTCCGCTGTGAAGCACCTGCTCTACCTGATAGGTCCCGGTGGCGGAGTCATAGTAGTAGATTGCCGAGGTCTGGGCCGTGTCAGAACGCACCAGGTCCAGCGCCGTGGCGGCGGACTCTGCCTCCGGCAGGATGACCTCCTGCACATAGGATGCGCCGTACCACGCCAAAATCGCCCCGGTGGCTGCGCCGATCAAAAGCATAGTGCCCAGCAGGATCAGGATCCACTTGAATATCCCCTTGATGATCTGCACAGGCAGCGATGGCTGTTGATTTGTCATAGTCTGGTTACCTCCCGGCAAGAGCCTGAGGGCTGCGCCCCGGACATCCTGCCTCTACTAGTATATCACACCTGTCAAACAGATCTCCACGCACAGTCTGTTTCCGTCTTATTGTGCCAAAGTTTTCCCGGTTATGCAAGGCCGGACCGGAGATTTTCAGAAAATTTTGGATAATTTTAATCTTTTCCGGACACACTGTTACCACTCACCATATTATATAATGTATACGGAGGTGCCCTTTCCATGGATAAGCGACCTTATCTGCTCTTCGCAGCCCTCTCTCTGGCTCTGTTCTCCATGACTCTGGCGTTCTGTTTTTATGTCCTGATGGGCAGTCCGGCCTCTGCCCCCTCCTCTTCTCCCGCCCTGGCCTCTGCCCAGCTGGAGCTGCCGGAGGATGCTGCCGACCCTCTGACGCCCTATCTCATTAAGGCTGTGGGTGATGAGATCTGCATCTTACAGGGCGAGGACGTGATCTGCCACACCGGAGTGTCCGTCTCTCTGCTTCCAAAGCAGGACCGGGAGGCCCTCTCAAGAGGTATTATTGTGGAAAGCCGGGAGGACTTGACTGCCCTGCTGGAGGACATCACTTCTTAAAGGCTTTTTCCATAAATTGATCCCTTCTCCCTCTTGCTTTTTCCGCCTGCACAGGGTACAATAGAGACACGCAAAGAGAAAGGATGGTAAATGCTATGGACGAGTCCTTTGAGAGCACCTTTATCACGTTGACCGATGAGGACGGCAACGAGACCGAACTGGAATACCTGGATACGCTGGAGTATAACGGCGCCGTTTATATGTCTTTCTTCCCCACCATTCCCGAGGATGAGGCAGACAGTGCCGAGGATAACGATGATTACGGTATGATCATCCTCAAGGTCGTCTCTGACAACGGAGACGAGGAGGAGCTGGTCACCATCGAGAACGAGGCTGAGCTGAACGCCGTCTACGATCTCTTTATGGAGGCCCTCTTTGAGGATGAGGACGACGAGGAATAATTCCTCTTTCCAAGTTCATTGCCCTGCTCGGTTCGTGATGACCAGTGTTTAAACCCACAATTCTCAAACGGGATGCACCTCTCGACTGGCGGTTTGCAGGCCTCCCCGCGCTTCGCGCCGGACGTTGGAAGCAGTAAAGCCAGCCGGAAGCGTCCCACCTGCCCTTAGGTGCAGGTTTGAAATTGGTCACACGGCCAGAGCGGGGTCTTTTTGTTTTCCATTTCTACTCAAAATCAGATGTTTTTCCGAAAAATCAGGGCTTTTGCCCTGATTTTTTTCATATGCCCGAAAATACTTCCAGAAAAAATGTGCGCTTTGCACCCGCCGTTTTTTGATAAAAGTAATTGACAAAACATCCCTTGTTTTGTACAATACAGGCAATCGGGCAAAGGCTTGCACCTTGTGCAGTATGGCAGTTTGCCCTAAACTTCGAGGTGTTTATGAAAAAACTGACAGGTTGGATGGACAGATGCTCCCGCATGTCTTTCCTTCTTATGCTGGTCGTCGGCGTCTATTTGTTCTATGCGATCTATAAAATGTATCAGGGGCTGGGTGAGACAGCCGGAAGCCCCCTTCCCATCTATCTCTTTATGGGCCTGTTTGCCGTTGTCGGCATTCTGCTGATGATCCTGGGTCTCTTTGCTATGGTCAGCGGCCACTATAAGGAAAATTCCGCGGCACAGTCCCCCAACGATCCATTTGAAGATGACAGCGAGGTCTGAGTTGACAGAGTTTTTCAACCGTTTGTTGCTTTAGAAATATTTTTTAACACAGATGTTGACATTGAAAGGACTTTGTGATATTATCGCTTCGTTAGGCAAATTTGGATAAGAGTTTTTAAAAGTGTATCTAAACGGCTGGAGTCCGTTGGATAAAAAAAATCAAAAAATGGAGGATCACTATGAAAAAGGTACTCGCACTGCTGCTCGCGCTGGCTATGGCTTTTGCCCTGGTCGCTTGCGGCGGCAACACCAACACCGAAACCCCCGCTGACACTGACAACAACACTTCCACCACTGACGACGCTGCCCCCGCTGACAACACTTCCAGCGACGGCGTCCAGGTCGGCATCGTTCTTCCCACCAAGGAAGAGCCCCGCTGGCTGCAGGACGAGGCTTCCTTCGAGGCCGCTCTGAGCTCCGCCGGCTTCACCTCTGAGGTTCTGTTCTCTCAGGGCAAGTCCGAGACCGAGCTGTCCAACGTCGAGGCCCTGCTGGAGAAGGACATCAAGGTCCTGGTCATCTGCGCTCAGGACGCTTCCGCTGCCGGCGCTGCTGTTCAGAAGGCTAAGGACGCCGGCGTCACCGTCGTCTGCTATGACCGTCTGATCACTGGCACTGACGCTGTTGACTACTACATCACCTTCAACTCCTTCGCAGTTGGTGTTGCTCAGGGCCAGTACCTGATCGACGCTTATGCAGGCCAGACCGGCGTGCCTCTGTATCTGTACTCCGGCGCTGTCACCGACAACAACGCATTCATCTTCTTCGCCGGTGCTTGGTCCGTCCTGAACGAGGCTGTTGCCAACGGTCAGTTCGTCGTTGAGAACTGCCCCTCCGTCGACGGTCTGGGCGCTCTGGATCCCGATGCCGACCACGAGACTCTGGCCGGTATCCTCGGCACCATCACCACCAACTGGGACTTCGCCACTGCTAAGACTCTGGCCGAGGGCAACCTGGTCGCCGCTGACGCCTCCCAGAAGGGCAACGTCGCCATCCTGGCTCCCAACGACGGTACTGCCCGTGCCATCGCCGACGCCTTCACCGCTGACTCCGACGTCACCAGCTACGTCATCACCGGTCAGGACGCTGAGAACGCTTCTCTGAAGTACATCCAGGACGGCAAGCAGAGCATGACCGTTTGGAAGAACACCGCCACCCTGGCTGAGACCACCTGCGCTCTGGTTGCTGATCTGCTCAACGGCAGCACTCCCGCTACCGATGCTACCTACAACAACCAGGTCATCGACGTTCCCTCTGTGGAGCAGGCTGTTACCGTCGTTGACCAGAGCAACCTGGCCGATCTGATCGCTGCCGGTAGCTTCTCTCAGTCCGACATCGACGCCGCTCAGTAATCCTATTTGACGATTTACGGCCGGCTCTGTGGTTCGCCGCAGAGCCGGCTACTCCTTAATAAGAGACAGGAGCATATTACATGGACAACGAATATATCCTTGAAATGAGGAACATCACCAAGGAGTTCCCCGGCGTCAAGGCCCTGGACAACGTGAACTTTAAAGTTCGCAGAGGCGAGATCCACTGTCTGGTGGGCGAAAACGGCGCAGGCAAATCTACCCTGATGAAGGTCCTCTCCGGCGTGTGGAAGTACGGCACCTACACCGGTGACATTGTCTATAACGGCGAGGTACAGCAGTTCCGCCACATCGCCGACAGCGAGGCAAAGGGTATCGCCATCATCTATCAGGAGCTGGCGCTGTTCCCGGAGCTTCCCATCTATGAGAATATTTATTTTGGCCACGAGATCATGAAGGGACATCAGGTGGATTGGAACGAGACCATTGTCCAGTCCAAGAAGATGCTGGAAAAGGTCCGGCTCAAGGTGGACCCCTCCCTTCCCGTCAAACGGCTGAACACCGGCAATCAGCAGCTGGTGGAGATCGCTAAGGCCCTCTCCAAAAACTGCAAGCTCATCATCTTTGACGAACCCACCTCCTCCCTCAACGAGGACGACAGCCAGAACCTTCTGGATCTGATGCGCGAGTTGAAGAAATCCGGCATCACCTGCATCATGATCTCCCACAAGCTGCGTGAGGTCACTGCCATTGCTGATACCATCACCGTCCTTCGTGACGGCAGCACCATCTGCTCTATGGACGCCAAAACGGACGATATCTCCGAATCGAATATCATCCGCCACATGGTGGGCCGCAGCATTGACAACGTCTACCCCAAGCGCGCCGAGCACCCGTTCGGTGACGTCATGTTTGAAATAAAGCACCTGACTGTGGAAGACCCCAATACCGGCCGGGAGATTCTGCACGACGTCAATCTGAAGGTCCGCAAGGGCGAGATCGTGGGGCTGCAGGGCCTGATGGGCGCCGGTCGTACCGAGTGCGCTCTGTCCGTCTTCGGCAACCCCTATGGCTACCGCATCAAGTCCGGCGAGGTCGTTCTGGACGGAAAGACCCATAACTTCAAGAGCCCCCGTGAGGCGATCAAGGCAGGTCTCGCCTACGTCACCGAGGACCGCAAGGGCAACGGTCTCGTGCTGATCCAGGATATTCGCTACAACATCACCTTGCCCAATCTGGGCGCTCTGGCCAATGGCCTTGCCATTGACGAACAGAAGGAGATCATTGTCGCCAACAAGTACAAGGACGAGATCAACATCAAGGCTCCTTCCATTGAGCAGAAGACGGTCAACCTGTCCGGCGGCAACCAGCAGAAGGTACAGATCGCCAAGTGGCTGTTCGTCACCCCCAAGGTGCTGATTTTGGATGAGCCCACCCGCGGCATCGATGTGGGCGCCAAGTACGAGATCTACTCCCTCATGAACAAGATGGTGGAGGACGGCATGAGCATCATCATGATCTCCTCCGAGCTGCCCGAAGTTCTGGGCATGTCCGACCGTCTGTACGTCATGAGCGAGGGTCATATCACCGGCGAGCTGGATGCAGCCGATGCCACCGAGGAAAAGGTCATGAAGATGGCCATTAACAGCAACTAAGGGAGAGAGTAAAATGGAAAATAAGAAGCAATCTACTGGCTCGGAGATCGGACGGCTTCTGAAAGACAACATCAAGAGCTATATGATGTATATCGCTCTGGTCCTCATCATGTTGTTCTTCCAGATCTGGTCCGGCGGCAAATTCTTTAAGCCCTCCAACATCACCAACCTCTTTAATCAGGCCGCCTACGTTGCCGTGCTTGCCATTGGCATGACGCTGATCCTGATCCTGAAGCACATCGACCTGTCCGTCGGCTATGTGGCCGGCTTCACAGGCGCCATCGCCGCTATTTTGATGCAGACCCACGGCGTCAATCAGTGGCTCGCCATTCTCATCGTTCTGCTGATCGGCCTGCTGATCGGCCTGTATCAGGGCACTTTGGTCATGCGGGTAGGTGTGCCTGCCTTCGTCACCACCCTGGCCGGCATGTTCATCTTCCGTGGCCTGCTGTCCCTGTCCCTGGCCAAGACCGGCACCATCGTCATCAGCCAGAAGGGCTTCCTGTCCCTTTGCCAGGGCTTTATCCCCGACATCCCCAACGGCACCGGCTATCATCTGGCGACCATTATCATCGGCGTCGTTGCCGTGGCTCTGGTCATCTACTCCCAGGTGAAGTCCCGCCGCAACAAGCAGAAGTACGATTTTGATGTTGTTTCCACCCCCATCTTTATCGCCGGTCTGGTGCTCATCTCCGCCATCATCTTGGTGGTCTGTGTGGTGCTGGCCTCCGATAAGGGCATTCCCTGGAGCGCCGTCATCGTGGGCGTCATCCTCGCCATCTACACCTTCCTGCTGAGCAAGACGAAGCTGGGCCGCTACATCTACGGCATCGGCGGCAACGATCAGGCAGCTGAGCTGTCCGGTGTTGACGTTAAGCTGGTCACCCAGTTTGCCTTCTGCTCCATGTCCGTGCTGGCCGCAGTGTCCGGTATTCTGTATGCCTCTCGTCTGTCCTCCGCCACCCCCACCGCCGGCAACGCCTTTGAGATGGATGCCATCGCCTCCTCCTACATCGGCGGTACCGCCGTCAGCGGCGGCGTGGGCAAGGTCACCAACGCCATTATCGGTACCTTCGTCATCATGTCCCTCACCAACGGCATGAATCTGATGAGCGTGGATATCTCCTACCAGTACATCGTCAAGGGTATCATCTTCATCGCAGCTGTCGCCTTCGACGTGCGTGCCCGGAAGAAGTGATCCTTCCCCCTTGCACAGTTCAAGCCCTCCGGTCTCCGGAGGGCTTTCAGCGTGTCAAAAAACCTCGTAGAGTTCCGCCCGAAAGGGCGGAATAGAATCAAATCTATTTTTGTGCCGAATTCATTTCGGTGCAAAAATACTGCTATCCATGCAAGTGTGCGAACGAAGTGAGTGCGCGCGGCATGGATGCAAATTCGATGAAAATCGCAGATTTTCATCGAGAGGCTGTCAAAAATGTATTTTTTGGCAGCCTCCAAGCCCTCCGGCGCAGCCGGAGGGCTTTCTCTTTTTTCGTCTACGCTTCCAAATCGGGCGTCGCACGCAAATCGTCAAAGTAGCGGATCAGATTGACCACGATCTCCTTCTCCCGCTGATTCAGAGTGGCGATGGAGACCTGCTCTCGGCTGTCCATCCCCAGCAGATAGTCCATGGAGACGTGAAAGTATTCCGCCAGATCAATGAGAGACTGCATATTGGGGTTGCTGATGCCCATCTCCCACGCGTTTACCGCCGCCCTCGTCGCCCCCAGCGCCTTGGCAAGCCCCGCCTGACTGATGCCCTCCCGTGCGCGTAAATATCCGATGCGTTCTCCAATTTGCATTTCTATCACCTCACGTCAATGATAGTATGCATTTAAAGATATACACTTATCAATCTGTGTAAACTTTTATTGACATTAAAATGCGACTTGCAGTATAATCATATGGATGCATATGATGCAGGACAATTGGAGGACCCGCAGAAAGGAGCAATCTATGAGAAAAATCAGAGGTATTTTGTCGCTGCTCATCAGTGCGATGACGGTTCTGGGGCTTTGCGCTCCGCTGACCGCCCTCGGTGCGGAGGTGAACGGCCCCGTCCCCACCGCAGATGTGGATCAGACCGACGAGGCGCAGTTCGGACAGGCAAACTACCAGCTCAACGAGTTCG